>CALXRZ010000006.1 GCA_944391015.1 uncultured Clostridia bacterium
CCTGTATAGCTTCTGTCATTTTTTACTATTTGCTCAGGTGTTCCAACTCCAACGATTTCTCCTCCACCGTCTCCACCTTCTGGTCCTAAATCTATAATGTAATCTGCTGTTTTTATTAAGTCTAAGTTATGTTCTATCACAATTATACTATTTCCTGTGTCTACTAATCTTTGAAGTATGTCCACAAGTCTATGAACATCTGCAATGTGAAGTCCAGTAGTAGGTTCATCTAATATATACAACGTTTTACCTGTAGCTCTTTTAGAAAGCTCTGTTGCAAGCTTAATACGTTGTGCTTCTCCTCCTGATAATGTAGTTGATGGTTGTCCTAGTTTAATGTAGCCTAGTCCTACATCGTAAAGTGTTTGAATTTTATCTTTTATTCTTGGTATGTTTTTGAAAAATTCTAAGGCTTCCTCAACTGTCATATCCAATACATCTGATATTGTTTTTCCTTTATATTTTACTTCTAATGTTTCTTTGTTATATCTTTTTCCCTTACATACTTCACAAGGCACATAAATATCTGGTAAGAAATGCATTTCTATTTTTATAATTCCGTCACCATTACAAGCTTCACATCTACCACCTGTAACATTAAAGCTAAATCTTCCTTTATCATAGCCTCTCATTTTAGCTTCATTTGTACCTGCAAATATATCACGTATAAAGTCAAATACGCCTGTGTAAGTTGCTGGGTTTGAACGTGGTGTTCTTCCTATTGGTGATTGGTCTATGTTTATTATTTTATCTATATTTTCTAGTCCTCTAACTTCCTTACACTTACCTGGTTTTTCGTTTGAACCGTTTAAGTCCCTTGCTATGGTTTTATATAATATTTCATTTACGAGTGTACTCTTTCCAGAGCCTGATACACCTGTTACACATATAAATTGTCCTAGTGGGAACTTAACATTTATATTTTTTAGATTATGCTCTGTTGCTCCTCTTACTTCTATTGCTCTTCCATTAGATTTTCTACGTTTTTTAGGCACTGGTATCTGCTTTCTGCCACTTAAATATTGCCCTGTAATAGAATCTGGAACTAGTTTTACTTCTTCTGCAGTTCCCTGAGCCATAACATTTCCACCGTGAACACCTGCACCTGGTCCAATATCTATTATTTGGTCTGCTGCATACATTGTATCCTCATCGTGTTCTACAACTAGTACTGAGTTACCTAAGTCTCTTAGATGTTTTAAGGTGGCTAAAAGTTTATCATTATCCCTTTGATGTAATCCAATGCTTGGCTCATCTAATATGTATAACACTCCTGTTAGACCAGAACCTATTTGAGTTGCAAGCCTAATACGTTGCGCTTCTCCTCCTGATAATGTTCCTGCACTTCTTGAAAGTGTTAAATACTCAAGTCCAACATCTATTAAAAACTGTAATCTTTTATTTAGCTCTTTAAAAATCTGGTCTGCTATCATTTTGTCTTTGTTGTTTAATTCCAATGAGTTCAAATAGTCTTTTATTTTGTTTATTGGCATATCAGTTAATTCATTTATGTTTTTGTCTCCTACTTTTACTGCTAAACTTTCCTTTTTTAATCTTGCACCGTGACACATTTCGCAAGGAGATTCGCTCATATACATTTCATAAAAAGTACGCATTCCTTGTGACTTTGTCTCATTATGACGTCTTTCTAATGTTGGTAAAACTCCCTCAAATGGTGCTCTGAATCTTCTTGTTCCAGCAGCAGAAGTGTACTCAAAATCTATTTCTTCGTCTCCTGTACCATATAAAATTTTGTCCAAGAACTCTCGAGGTAATTTTTTTATTGGTACTCCTTTTATTTCTACACCATAATGCTTAGCAATGCTTTCAAAATACATTTTAGCCATAGTGTCACCACGTTTCATAACACTTGAGCCAAATGCTTTTACTCCATCATATAAAGTCTTATTTTTATCCGGAATAATTAAGTCTTCGTCCATCTTCATTAGATATCCAATACCTGTACAACTTGGACAAGCTCCAAATGGATTATTAAATGAAAACATTCTAGGAGTTAATTCTTCAAAACTAATACCACAATCAGGGCACGCATAATTTTGGCTAAATAGCATTTCTTTTTTGTGAGTATTATCATCTATAATTACTATATTGTTTGCATATTTTAGAGCTGTTTCCACAGATTCTGTTAGCCTACTACGAATATCATCTTTTATAACTAGCCTGTCTACAATTAGCTCTATATTATGCTTTTTCTTTCTATCTATTTGTATGTCGTCAGAAAGCTCTACAACCTCTCCATCAATTCTAGCCCTTACAAAGCCTTCTTTTTCAAATTGTTCTAACTGCTTTACAAACTCGCCTTTTCTTCCCCTTACTATAGGCGCTAATACTTGAATTCTTGTACCTTCTTCAAGTTCTAATATACTATCTATTATTTGGTCTATTGTTTGCTTTTCTATTTTCTTTCCACAATTAGGACAGTATGGTACACCAATTCTGGCATATAGCAAACGAATATAGTCATAGATTTCTGTAACAGTACCAACAGTAGAACGTGGGTTTTTGGAAGTAGTTTTTTGGTCAATTGATATTGCTGGAGAAAGTCCATCAATAGATTCTACATTTGGTTTTTCCATTAGCCCTAAGAATTGTCTAGCATAAGCAGACAAGCTTTCTACGTATCTTCTCTGTCCTTCTGCGTACAAGGTATCAAATGCTAAAGAAGATTTACCAGAACCAGAAAGCCCTGTTATAACTACTAGTTTATCTCGTGGAATTTCTATATTTATGTTTTTTAGGTTATGCTCTTTTGCTCCCTTTATTACTATTTTATCTTGCATTTTAAATTTCATTCCTTTCTAGCTTTGCTCGAAGGCACACATAGTAATTAAAAATCTTTTTCAGATTATTTGCCCTCTATATTTTTTAATTATAGCACTGATATTATACTATATAAAAAGATAAAAAACAAGAGTTTGTATGTTGTGTTTTTACAAAAAAAAGCCCATTTTTCTTTACATAATACTTAATTTGTGCTATAATACTCGTATGGTGTTTTTTATTATGTCACTACTATAGTAGAGGCGAAACATCAAATAATTTTAAGGAGGTCCACAAAGATGGACAGAATGACAGTATTCGACCGGTTAGAGATGTATGCATCCGACGGATTAGTCGGGTGCGAACTCAATTTGTACGAGCGTCAGATTGAGAAGGTAGTTCGTGAGGGCATTGCCGTCCAGCGTGGCTTACCTGTTGCTGGTTGGAAAGGCCAGTACCGTTGCCGGCTTGGGTGGAGGTATGCCGTTCCTGGCACTACTGCTTGGCACCTGTTGCAGTTGGCGGCAGGTTGCAACGAAAGTCTGCAAGACGAGTTGAATACCCCTACCGTTGACGCACAGTCGAATGCGTGGATTATTCCCGACTAAGTGGACACTGGAGCTTCCGGGAATTACATAACACCGGTTTAAAACTAGTTTCCCCTTAAAAGATCCCCCTTGCTATTTGCAAGGGGGATTAACTTTACAATTGTTCTCTATAAATTACATCTTTGCCTTGGTTTACAAATGTAACTAATGGTTGTGTGTGGTCTTTTACACCACTAATATATTGGTCAATGTTTTCTGGTGTAAATCCTTCCATTTTTATTTGGCTTTCAAAACTATCTGTAACATCAAATATTCCCATCAAAAATACCTCCTTATATTTTGATTTACCTTTAATCTCATTTCTTCCTACATTACTAGTATACCATAATTTCAAACAAATTTATACATTTATTTAATAATTTTATAAAATTTCTAATTATTTTCACTTATACTTCCATCTTTGTATGCTTCAAGCAATCTTTCTAAGTCTTTTATTTGATTTATAAGTTCCTTTCCCTTATCTGTATCTTTAATTCTTTTTCTTTCTACTTTCTCAACTATTTGTATTTCCGAATGTAAATCTGTTTCATTTATAATAGCTGATTCTCTTGAAGTAAATGGCTCATGTGCTACAAGTGTTAGTCCGTAAGAGCTATATCTTAAAGTATAGCCTGCAATGCCAGTAGTTTTTTGGTATGCTTTTGAAAGTCCTCCATCTATAATTAACAATTTTCCATTTGCTTTTATCGGACTCTCACCTGCCTTAAATTTTACAGGAATATGGCCACAAATTATATGTCCTTTTTTAGGGTCTATATCAAAATCTTCTAAAATTTTTTCCGTTATTCTTTCATCATTTTGAAAATCATAAAATGGATTTTTTATTTCTTCCCACATTTCTTTTTCTGCTAAGTAATATCTTTCAAAGGTTTTCATTTTATCTTTACAAAATATTGGAGAGTTTTTGCCACACCATAAATACCACAGATGATCTTTGCCATATTCTCGTTTTTCTGAACCCTCATCTTCAAAATATCCTTCTCTTGCTATTTTGTCTACGTAGTCCAAATATGCTCTACCACTTAAATTCTTGCCTTTTACATTAACAGAAATAAAGTTTCCAAAACTACTCATTGGAACACATCCATGTATTAGTAGATTGCCGTTATGTACTTTATAAATACTACCTTTAGAATATAAAAATTGTATGTGTCTTTGCAATTTTTCGCTATTTTTAAAAGATTTAGTCAATTTCTTTACTACTTCTGCCTCAGCTTCACTTAATTCATAAGGCGCTTGTGGATTGATTGTTGGAAAATAGTTTTCTAATAATTTATATTCTTTTCCATCTATTTTTATTGTTCCTTTTTCATAATCAATTTTATCTAGTAATAGTCTATCTTCCATATAAAACTCTGGATGTCTTTTTATAATCTGACCTTCTAACTTCAATTGGATTATTGTAGCTGCCTGTTGAGTTTTTGCCATTACAATTTGGTCAAACTTACTATCTTTGTCATTTACATTTTTAGGTTTAAACATTTCTGGAACATCATTTTTATATTCTTTCATTGCAAATTCTGTTATGTTTCTAATGTTTATTCCATATCCCTCTTCTAAAATGTCTAAATTATTATATCTTGCACAAATTCGTATTACATTTAGTATGCACGCTTCACTTCCAGCACCAGCTCCCATCCATATTATGTCGTGGTTACCCCATTCAATATCTATAGAATGATATTTCATAAGTTCGTCAATAATTATATGTGGTCCCGGACCTCTGTCATAAATGTCTCCTATAATGTGTAAATGGTCCACTGCAAGTTGTTGAATTAGATTAGAAAAAGCTATAATAAATGCATCTGCTCTACCTAAAGATATGATATTGTCTATAATTTTGTTATAATATATGTTTCTGTCATAACTACTTTGATTTGCGTGCAATAACTCATCTATTATGTATTGATACTCTTTAGGAATTGCTTTTCTAACCTTTGATCTACTGTATTTCGAACCTACAACTGTACAAACTTTTATTAATCTGTATAAAGTAATTCTGTAAAACTCTGGCATATTCGTTGTTTCTTTTTTTATGAGTTCTAACTTCTCCTTTGGATAGTATATAAGTGTTGCAAGCTTTCTTCTTTCCTCGCTTGTCATTGTATTTCTAAATATTTCATCTATTTTAGTTTTTATTGCACCAGATGCATTCTTTAAAATATGCGTAAAAGATTCATATTCTCCGTGTAAATCACTTAAAAAATGCTCAGTCCCTTTTGGCAAGTTTAGTATTGCCTCTAAATTTATTATTTCTGTGCACACACTTTGTATGGTAGGAAATTTTTCGGATAAAATATTTAGGTATTTCATTTCTTCTTTGCTATATTCGCCCATTTAATTTGCTCCTTCGTGGACAACGGGAATTACTGCCTTTTGTCCACATCATTAATTACTATGATATTTACTTAAGTCCTGTATTTTGTGTACAAAAAGATGTTAGTTCCCTTTGTCCATGTTTTCCAATTCCTTAATTTTATCCCTTAGTTCAGCAGCTTTCTCAAATTCCATATTCGAAGCATATTTAAGCATTTCGTCAGTCAATTTATTTATAATATCCTCTATACTCTCATCTTTGCTAATATTGTACTTGGTTTCTGCCTCTTCTATAATGCTTGCCTTAATAGAATCTCTAACAGATTTTTGTATAGTTTTTGGTGTAATACCATGCTCTTTGTTATATTGCTCTTGGATTTTTCTTCTTCTGTTTGTTTCTGATATTGCTTTTTCCATGGATTCTGTAAGTTCATCTGCATACATTATAACTTTGCCATCTGTGTTTCTTGCTGCACGACCGATGGTTTGTATTAGTGAACGTTCAGAACGTAAAAAGCCCTCTTTATCTGCATCTAGAATTGCTACTAACGATACTTCCGGAATATCTAATCCCTCTCTTAAAAGGTTAATACCAACTAGCACATCAAACTCTCCAAGCCTTAATGAACGAATAATTTCCATTCTCTCTAAAGCTTTGATGTCGGAGTGCATATACCTTACTTTAATGTCTAATCCAGCTAAATATGCTGTTAAGTCCTCTGCCATTTTTTTAGTAAGAGTTGTAACTAAAACTCTTTCGTTTTTCTGGACTCTCTCTCTAATTTCTTCGATTAAATCATCTATTTGATTTTCTACTGGCTTAACTTCTATTTTAGGATCTAAAAGTCCTGTAGGTCTAATAATTTGTTCAACTACATTTCCTTTAGAATGTTCTAATTCGTATTCTGCTGGAGTTGCACTTACAAATACAACTTGATTTATTCTTTGCTCAAATTCGTTAAATTTCAAAGGCCTATTATCGAACGCTGATGGAAGTCTAAAACCATATTTTACTAATGATTCTTTTCTTGCTCTATCTCCATTATACATAGCCCTAACTTGTGGGATGGTTGCGTGAGACTCGTCAATTAATAATAAAAAGTCCTTTGGAAAATAATCAAACAATGTAAATGGTGCACTTCCTGGCTCTCTACCACTAATGTGTCTTGAATAGTTTTCTATACCTTGGCAAAAACCTGTTTCTTTCATCATCTCTATGTCGAAGTTGGTTCTTTCTTCTATTCTCTGTGCCTCAATTAGCTTGCCATTATCTTTAAAATATTTAATTCTTTCTTGTAGTTCCTCTTCTATAGTACCTATTGCTCGTTCCATCTTATCTGCAGTAGTAACATAGTGTGAGTTTGGGAATATCATAACGTGATTTCTAGTTGCAATTACTTTACCTGTTAGTGGATTTATTTCCGATATCTTTTCAATTTCATCTCCCCAGAACTCAACTCTTATTGCACTTTCACTTTCATCAGATGGATAAATTTCCAATATATCTCCCTTTGCTCTAAATGTACCTCTTTTAAAATCAAGTTCATTTCGGCTATACTGCATTGTAATTAGCCTTTTCATTATATCGTTTCTTTCTTTTTGCATACCTGGTCTTAAAGAAACAATCATGTGTTCGTAATCTATTGGGTCACCCAATCCATAGATACACGAAACAGATGCAACAATAATTACATCTCTTGTTTCAAATAATGCTGCTGTAGCAGAGTGACGTAGCTTGTCTATTTCGTCGTTTATAGATGCATCTTTTTCTATGTATGTGTCAGATGATGCAATATATGCTTCTGGCTGGTAATAATCGTAGTAAGAGACAAAGTATTCTACATTATTCCCGAGGGAAAAACTCTTTGAATTCGCTATAAAGTTGCCCTGCAAGCGTTTTATTATGTGCTAAAACAAGTGTTGGCTTTTGCACTTGCTGTATAATATTTGCCATAGTAAAAGTTTTTCCAGAACCTGTAACTCCAAGTAAGGTCTGGAATTTCTTCCCCTCTTTTATTCCATTAGATAAATATTCTATTGCCTGTGGCTGGTCGCCAGTTGGCTTATAATCTGATACTAAATTGAACATATTTCCTCCTTGTGACCTTTTTAATATGATTACTATCAACCACAAAATTCGTGTAATTTTTAAAAAAATTCGTGTAAAATGAGTTTTTTTATTATAAAAATTAGTCATTTTTAGTAACATAATGTGGCTTTACACGAATTGGGTCACAAACTTTATTTTTATATATTCTTATTTTATTAAATCTTTTAGTGTAGGAAATTCCATAATAAAATTTCCAATTCTATTACCTGACAATACAATAGGCACAGTGTTTGGTATTTTTAATTTTAAAGTTTCTTCTTTCTCTAAATTCATTAATAGTGCAATAAAGCAACCTAGAAATCTACCATGTGAAAATATGCCTATTGTTGTATTTTCATTTAAGTCAATGGTATTAATAAAGTCTCTTGCTCTTTCCATAACTTCTGTATTGTTTTCCCCATTAGGAGCTTTTACTATGAAATCATTACTAAAATTTTTTAATTTTCCATTATCAAAATAGTCTGGATATTTTTCTTTTAACTGCTTAACATATTTTCCATTAAAATCGCCCAGTGACCTCTCTCTTAATCTTTTATCAATTATGATGTCTAATCTTTTCGTAGATAATTTAGCTGTTTGGAATGCTCTTTTTAGGTCGGAAGAGTAAATTTTTTCAATTTGCTTTATATAGATACTATTTCTTAAATCTTTTGCTGCTTTGATTTGTTCTTGCAATGTCTGCACTTTTTTATAATCTTCTTCTTCGCTCATTTTTTTGTTTTCTATTACTTTAACTTCTTTAAATCTTCCCCTAGTATTCTTAAATAATCCTTTTCTGCTTTTGTTAAATGAGTTTGCATATATTTGTCATATTCTTGATGTGCTTTTTCTAATGCTTTTTCATGTGATACTGTTCCCTTACCACTTAATATATCTTTTCTTGTCATTTTTAAGAAACTATCTAATTCATTTGCCCAATCCTTCATTGTCATTGCATGCATACTTAACGCATTGATTTCGGCTACATCCAAATATGCTGATACCATTCTATTTAATATTTGTAATTCTTTTTCTGTTAAATAGTTTTTAGCAACTTCCGTTTCTGCTTTAGTTGGTATATCTCCTTTAAAATTAGTTAATCCAATATTTTCTTTATTACTATCTACTCTATTATATATAACTTCTGCTGCTGTATTTCCATGTACTGCATAATGCATTTTGTTTTGTACTGTTTTAAAAAACTGTTTAGTTAATTCATTATTTGCATCATAATCAATGCTTGTAGCATAAATGTCTAATATTTTTCTCCAAAATACTTTCTCTGATGAACGTATATCTCTAATCTTTTCTAATAATTCTTCAAAATATATTCCACCACTATTATTCTTCATTCTATCACTATCTAAGTTATACCCTTTTATCAAATACTCTTTTATCAATTTATTTGCCCAAATTCTAAATTGAGTACCTCGAATTGATTTTACACGATATCCCACTGAAATGATTACGTCAAGATTATAGAATTTTGTATTATAATTTTTTCCATCTTTTGCAGTTAGTAAGGATTCCTTACTAACTGCTTTTTCCTCTAATTCTCCTTCTGCAAATATATTTTTTATATGCATAGTTATATTATTTCTTGTCGTATCAAATAATTCTGCCATTGCATTTTGAGTTAGCCATACATTTTCATCTTCTAGTCTAACTTCTATTCTAACTTGTCCATCGTCTGTTGTATATATTATTATATTGTTTTGTGAATTAGTTAAATCATTGTTCAAATTAATCACCTACTTTTTTACTAGTATTATATCAAATTTGTTCGCTATTTTAGATATTTTTCTTATATATACGTTAAAATAATTCTATGCACGAATTTTACCCGAATTGGGTCACAAACTTTTTTGTTTGTTTAGTTTTATTTCGTTTTTTTAGGCTTATTTCGTCATTTTTTAATAAACTAGATAAAACCAAAAGGGCTTAAAAGTAGCTATTTAAAGCCATTTTTGTAGTTAATCATACTATGACACAAAGTATTCTACATTATTCTCTGGGAAAAACTCTTTGAATTCAGAATATAGCTGTCCAGCAAGTGTCTTGTTATGTGCTAAAACAAGAGTTGGTTTTTGAACTTGCTGTATAATATTTGCCATAGTAAAAGTTTTTCCAGAACCTGTAACTCCTAAAAGTGTCTGGAATTTCTTACCCTCTTCTATTCCTTTTGATAAATATTCTATTGCCTGTGGCTGATCGCCAGTTGGCTTATAATCCGAATGTAATTTGAACATATTTTGCCCCCTATAAGCTGTCTATCTTATGCAACTTTTTCTGTATAATTAATTACTGTAATTTCAGTAATTGCATTTTTTACTGAATTTACTAATTTCTCTAATTGCTTCGCTACTTCATTACTATAAGAAACTTCGCCACATTGTTTACATACTTGTGATGGTATATTCTTAATAATGATAATACAATTATTTAGTTCAACCATAAACGTTGTTTTTTTATTTTCTAAATCTCCTTTACACATAAAGCAACTCATATTACTCTATCTCCTTTCTTGTTTTTAAATCATCTTCCCATTTTATATTATCTGGATAGTATGCCGTAATTACCCATAACTCAGTCTCCTTTGCTCCACAAACAACATGCAATACTTTGTTATTTAGATTTACTCCATAACTAAACAACTTGGATATGGATAATCATTTTCATATTCCTCTATTATTTCTCCATTTAATAATGAATTTTCTATGTCTTCTTGAGATATATTTCTTTGAAATAGTCTGACTACGCAGTGATTAGTCCACCTAATTTTTCCTGTTCTGACAAATTCTTTTATTGTCTCTATTTTTAACTTTTTCATAAGCACCTCTTTATACTTAATATATTATAACACAATATACACGAATATGTAATTATTTCTTAATAATTCCATCTTTCCTCATTTTATCAATTATTTTAGTATAAACTCTATCTCGTACCCAAGGTTCAGATGTTGCTTCTAAAACCTTATCTATTGATACCCATTTTACGCCACTATTTTCATCTTCTTTAATATGTATTTCTTCTTTTTCATTAGCCTCTAGCAAATATGTTACATTAAGATGAACATGTGAGCCTACATATTTTCCTCTTTTTTCATGCCCGTTTACAGTAATTATTTCTAGAGAATAAATATCGTTAGAAATAGGAGTAACATTTTTTATTCCTGTTTCTTCTTTTGCCTCTTTGGTTGCAACATATAAAAGGTCATTATCACCATCACTATGGCCACCTGTCCACGCCCAAGAATTATATATTTTGTGATATACCATTAAAATCTTGGTTCTTTCTTTATTTAGAATAAATGATGAACTTGTAAAATGTCCATATTCATTTTGTCTAGTAAGAACATCATTAAAATCCTTAATATAATCTAGCATTATTTTTTTGTCAACTTCTTCTTGTTCGTTATATGTAACAAACTTTTCAATGTTTTCTTTTAAATCATCTACATTTATTTTTATCTTAATTCCTAAAACGCCATATTGTTGTTCTTTCTCTGGTGAATAAATTTTATACATACCTTGGGTTTTACTGGCTATTTCTTTTTCGTCTGTATATAATTTTTTAAATAAATCTTCAAATGTATCTTCTCTGTATAAATCTATAACATCAACTAATAGCTTTTCCTGTAAATCTGGTAATTTTGAAAATTCTATTTTATCTCCAATTTTTATTTTTTGTCTTTTTTCATCATATAGTCTAAATTCTATTGTCTTTGTTCCATTTTTTATTCTTTCAAATGGGCTTTCGTTTAATTTCATTTTGTGTAACATATATCTTTCTCCTTTTTTAAGTTTATTTGTCTTGCAATTTTTCATAGCTATATTTCAAAATCATCTCATACCTCATACTAACAATTTTCTTATAAAATTCTTTTCTAATTGATGAAATAAAGGGAGTTTCATCAATAACACTATTTATTTTTTCCATACTAATTCTTTGAACTATCCTAATTAGTGCATTATTGCAATCTTCGTTTTCTAGGCTACTTATATATTCAAAATAGTTAATCTTCTTATCATTTATCTTTAGTGCAGATGTTGGAAATACAAATATTCTAGCATCCATTTCTGCTTCGTCATTTATTATTTGAGCAATTCTTTCATCTGTTAATTGAGGATATAAACAAGATGCACAATCGTAAATAGGAGCTATTTCTATTTTCTTTAAATTTTCGTTTATTAAGAAACCCCAGTTTCCATTATGTCTATCAAAGTTTCCAACTAAGCAATCAGCTATAAACATATCCCAAAAGAATTCTTTTAAATCTTTTGCATCATATATTTGTTGTTCTTCTATTGTTTCTATAACTTCCTCAAGTTCTGTACCATAACCATTTTTAGAAGTTTCTATTTGACTGTTTTTTAGTTCAGCAAATTGCTTTAATACAGTCCCCTCCGATGTAAAATCCTTGCAAGCTACTACGACTTTTTCTACATCATTTAGATAGTATAATCCTAAAATTGTTTCTTGCACTTTTAGTCCTAAAGTTTTTATTATATTACAAGCTACATATTCTGATATACAATTATTTGAATATCCATATTCAGATATTCCTTCATTTATTCCTGGAAATTTTAGCATATAATCTGTATCATTATACTTGATACATATTTTTCCTCCATTTTTTCCACCATAATACTTAAATTTATTTATTTCGCAATTTGTAAAATCTATCATACAAATACCATACCTCTCTTGTTCAAAATCATAATTCTTTTTTACACTATAGTAACTTTAAATTAGTTCTCCATAGATATATTTCTTATAAAAATAATCACATTGTTCTTCTGTTATATCACCATCAACAAATGCACTATTTACTGAACCTTGTAATTCGTTAATTAAACAATCTAAATAACTTACTTTATTCTTTATTCCTTCTTTTAATCTTTTTAAATCTTCTTCTAAATATTTTGGAAGACATTTTTCTAAAATTTCTTCATCATAGTTCTTATTCATATACTATCTCCATTATTTTTTTATTTTCTCTTTCAAATTATATTATGATTTTTATTATTACTTCTATTCCACACTATGCGCTGTAACATTATTACCAATTTCATTTTCTCTTGTTACAGCCTTTTCGCCCTCTACGCCGTTTTCCATATACACAATCACGTCTTCTACTACGTTATTTCCTGTTTGCACAATTACATCATCTGCAGTACTAACATTATCGTCTTCATCAAACTCTTCGTCAGACCTATTGCCCTCTGCATCAACATAAACAATTTTATAGCCCTCATAGTTGTCTAAAATATAATTTACAAATTCTTGTACCTTATCTTTTCCTATATAAAATGTTTTGCCTGTATCCAATATGTTTGTTTCCAAATACCCATTTTCTGTTACACTGCAACTAATATTTTTGTATCCTAGTATAGGAATGTCCACACTTACGCTCATTACAGTATCGCCATACCAAGAGCTATCATTATGTACGTTTTCTACAGATGTATTTGAAAATAGCATTTTCCAAATTGTTTCATCATCTACTTCTGGAAATTCAATATTATCATAATGTGTGTTTCCCTCTTCATCTGTATATACATCATCATACCAAATTGAGCCAAATGATATTATCTCTTTTAGATTTAGGTCTTCTATAAATTCGCCTAATGTCTCTGGTCTATAATAAGAATTTACATATGAGTAATATTCATTTGTGCCATCAAGCTGTATAGCAATTGCACATTCTTTAGATATGTTCTTTATTGTATATATTGTTCCATTCTTTGTGTAAGTATTTTTACTATACTCGTCATAACCCGAAAGTGTTGCAATTCCAAGATTTTCTCCAATCATTTCAGTAGGTACTTTTCCTTGCCAGCAATCATAGTTTGATTCATTATATCTCACATTTGAAAATTGCTGGTAAATTGTTAATTCTTCCCACCTTGGTATTACAGCTATATCTGTTGCATCAGTTATTTTTTCTGTTAAACTATTAACATATATTTCTTTGGTTTTCCAACGGCTTTCTTTGCCATCTTGTGATTTTTCATTATTTAAAAATATAACACTTAAAACTGCTATAATTATCAATATAACTAACACTAATATTATTATTCCTACTTTTTTCTTCATATACATCACCCTTTTTTATCTATAATTTTTTTTAATTTATCATTTCTATAAAATGCGAAGCCCTACTTTGAACCATATATTCCAAGCACTTTAATCTTTTAGCAGGTAAGTTATAGTTTATATCTTTGTCGAATTTAAAATTTAATAATCTTCTTAATTTATCTTTATGTGTTTTATTGCAAAATCTTTTTACTATTTCATCATAGCTTACTCCATAATATGAAATATTTAATTCATTTTTCTCAATGTACTTTTTAAATTCTTCAAAATCATCAAATATATTAGGCATTGATTTAGCTAATAAACTTTCACCATTGTCAAAAATTGGTGCAAAGTCTGTAAATTCTCCTGTTTTGTTGTTTCTTAATAAGCCAAAGTTACCAAAATGCCTATCCGGATTTATGCATATTGCATCAAATAATAGCATATCATAAAATTTGTTCTCAAAACCTAATTTTTTTATATATTCATCCACATTATTCAAGCCACCATAAGTAACTATGTCTCCTATTTGTACATATGATTGATTTTTACTAGTAAATATTTCACAAGCAGATGTAATCATATTTTTCCATAGATGTAATTTATAATCAATATGGTCAATTTTCATTTTGTTAGCAATTTGACTTGCATAAAATTCACTATATGGTTCAAACCCAGTATTGGCAAAATGGTATGATTGAGTACTGCCTTTATATAAATATATTTTATTTTCAATTCTTCTCCAAGCTTTTGGAAGCATTCCGTTGGTAGTAAATTCAGGTGAAGTTACTAATTCTCTTCTCTTTGAAGAATAACCTGTAAAAGCAACTAAAGATAAAACTTTAGAAAATTCATTATCATATAAATTATAATCCTTAAATTTTAACGTAGAGTCTTGTACAATCCAGTAGCAATCAGTTAGAGATAAGCCCTTGCTTACATCAATAATAGCTTTTCTGTCATTGATGTTTAAACCTGCCGTTTCTAATATAGTCTGAACAAATGCTCTGTTTTTAGGTATAATTCTTGCTTGAATAAATTCTTCTATACTTTTTTCATTTATTTCGTTTTGCAAAACTATTGGAAATATTTTTCTATTATTACTTAGTATTTTTATATTTGAAATATTTAATCCAAAATCATTACGCATATCAAATGAAACTAGATTTTCATCAAATAATTTTAAATAATACATATTTTAGACCTATGATTTAATAAATTGATAAATCATATTTTCCTTTCTTTTACATATTTGTCTTTATAAATAATATTCTCTTTATTTGTAATTTTATGCCCTTATTTTATCATAGACAAATTGTAATATCAATACATCATAATAATCTGCTTTTTTCTTTTTCAATTATATGGTAACATTTTTCAAAAAAAGGTTAACAGAGAAAGTAAAAAAGTTGTAATACGAAAGTTAAAATTATTAAACCTTTCTTATTACAACCTTTTATTTTTGGAGTAATATATAAAATTCTATACCAACTTCTTATTATTGAGGAACTGCAATAATAGTTGTACCAGTTGGCTCCTCTATTTTATTTCCTAATAGTTCATTTACATAGTTATCTATTGATATTAAAGGAAAGCAAAGACTTATTTCTTTATTTTCTGAAATAATATATCTGTTACCTATGTTTACTGTTCCGACTTTACCTGGAATTAGATATTCATATTCATTTATTTTTACTCTAATTCCTCCATCATATTCTTTGGTTATATCATAATCTCTTAGCCAATCTGGTGTTCCTAAAGTAGAATAGATAAGAGGTGTTGTTATCTTTTCTATTACGTCTTTATCTGTAATTTCTATTGATTTATTTTTATCTTCTATCGTAATTTTGTCAGCAGTAAACATATCCTTTTTCTGTGGCATATCTGTTAAAGCATTTTCTAAAATAGTGTCAAATACTGTTAGTCCACGTGCCTCAAAAGTTGTGTCATTTTGCTCAAGCCAGCCTTGGTCTTCTTTTTTATAAATATATAGCTTAATGTTGTTGTTAAAATCTATTTCATAGTCAGGTAATTTTATTTCTGGCATATAATTTATTTTTTTAGAATATATGTTCTTACATTGATTTAATATGTACTCTAATGCAGTTTTTTCTATTATTTCTACTGCAGTTTCTCCTTGCTTAATTGTTACCTTATCTGTTTTGAATATCAAGGCTTTTTCTGCAAGTACTACATCTACTTTGTCTACTATTTTCTTCAGTATTTCTGGATTTATTGCTGTTAAGAATTGATTTCCATTATTATTGAGCATAACATATCCGTCTTTATCATAGTTATCAAACATAAAACTTACACCATTGCCTAAATCAACATTATAGTATCCTGAAACAGCTAATAATATTGATGAAGAATAGTTCTTTAGTTTTTTATCTGTTATACTTTCTTGTATTAGTTTTATAAGTTCTTTATCAGTTATTTCTATATCGAACTTTTCTTCAGCTGGCCAATATGTATATGTTATTTTTATTTTGTCTGGCTCTTCCATTTCAACAATTTCCTTTTGCAAGGTTAGTTCCTCATATACAAATACTCTTATGTCATTTCCCAAGTCTGTAAACATTATTACACATAGTAATATTAGAATTATTCCTAAAACTAATGCTACGATTCCTACTATTTTTTTCATAAGCATCCCCCTTTTTACTTTTTCTGTTGTTTAGACAATTTTACTGTATCTTTTTGTTGGTATTTTTTATATTTATGCATTTTACTTTTTAACGACCAACTGATTATTCTCACAGTCTATAACCACCTTAGATGATGGCTTTATTTCTTGTTTTAATATTTTTTCAGCTATTAGTGTTTCTAGTTTTTTGGTAACAAATCTTTTTAGTGGTCTTGCACCATATACTTCGTCATAGCCGTTGTCTATTAAATAGCTTTTTGCTTTATCTGTTAATTCTAATGTAATGTGTTTGTCTTCCAATCTCTTTTCCAAATCTACTATTAACAAATCTAGTATTTTTGTAACTTCTTCTTTCTTTAATGGTTTATAGAATACTATCTCGTCTAAACGATTTAGGAATTCTGGTCTAAAGCTTTTCTTTAATAAGGTATTTACTTTTTCTTTTGCCTCTTCTGAAATTTCTCCTTTATCTGTAATTCCCTCTAAGATATATTCTGAGCCCAAGTTTGATGTTAATATAATGATTGTGTTCTTAAAGTCTACAGTTCTTCCTTGTGAATCTGTTATTCTTCCGTCATCTAGTACTTGTAATAATATGTTAAATACATCTGGGTGTGCTTTTTCTATTTCATCAAATAATACCACTGAATATGGTTTTCTTCTAACAGCTTCTGTAAGTTGTCCACCCTCTTCATAACCAACATATCCTGGAGGCGCACCAATTAGTCTTGATGTAGAGTATTTTTCCATATATTCTGACATATCTATTCTTATTAAATTATGTTCGTCATCAAATAGGCATTCTGCTAGGCTTTTTGCTAGTTCTGTTTTTCCTACACCAGTTGGTCCTAAGAATAGGAATGAGCCTATTGGCTTTTTAGGGTCACTTATTCCAGCTCTTGACCTCATTATTGCTTCTGCAACATCTTCTACTGCTTCATCTTGTCCAATTACTCTTTTATGTAAAAGGTCTTTTAAGTGAAGTATTTTTTCTCTTTCGCCCTCCATAAGCTTTGTTACAGGTATTCCTGTCCATCTTGAAACAATGTCTGCTATTTCGTCTGCAGTTACTTTGTTACGCAATAGAACATTTTCCTTGTTGCTTTCTTTCTTTTCTTCTTCCTCTAATTCTTTTTGTAAGCTAGGTAATTTTCCATATCTAAGCTCTGCTACTTTGTTTAGGTCATAACTTCTTTCGGCTTGCTCAATTTGTGCGTTTGTCTTTTCTATATCTTCTCTTAATTTTTGTACTTTTTCTATTGACTTCTTTTCATTGTCCCATTTTGCTTTCATACTATCAAATTTCGTTTTAAGCTCTGCTTTTTCTTTTTTGATGTCATCCAATCTTTGCTTAGAAAATTCATCCTTTTCTTTTGATAATGCTGTTTCTTCTATTTCTAACTGCATTATTTTTCTTGAAACTTCATCTAGTTCTACTGGCATTGATTTCATTTCTGTTTTTATTAAGCTACAAGCTTCATCAACTAAGTCAATTGCTTTATCTGGCAAAAATCTATCTGTTATATATCTGTGTGAAAGTGTTGCAGCTGCAATTAAACTACTATCTGAGATTTTTACACCGTGAAATACTTCATATCTTTCTTTTAAACCTCTTAGGATAGAAATAGTATCTTCTACACTTGGCTCATCTACCATTACTGGTTGGAAACGTCTTTCCAAGGCTTGGTCTTTTTCTATATATTGTCTGTATTCATTTAGGGTAGTTGCACCAATACAATGAAGTTCTCCTCTTGCAAGCATTGGTTTTAAAATATTGCCTGCATCCATTGCTCCATCTGTTCTTCCTGCTCCAACAATAGTGTGAATTTCATCTATGAATAAGATGATTTTGCCCTCGCTTTTCTTTACTTCTTGTAAAACTGCTTTTAACCTTTCCTCGAATTCTCCTCTATACTTAGCACCTGCAACAAGTGAGCCCATATCTAGTGAGAATATTGTACAATCTTGCAAATTTTGTGGTACATCTCCTCTTACTATTCTTAGTGCCAATCCCTCAGCTATAGCAGTTTTTCCGACACCAGGTTCACCTATTAGACAAGGATTATTTTTTGTTTTTCTGGAAAGTATGGTAATTACATTTCTTATTTCTGTATCTCTACCAATTACTGGGTCAAGCTTTTGTTCTCTTGCCATTTGCACTAAGTCTTGTCCATACTTCTTTAAGGCATCATACGTGCTTTCTGGATTATCACTTGTTACTCTAGTATTTCCTCTAACACTTGATAGTGCCTTTAAAAAATCATTCTTGTTTATATTATATTTTTTTAATATTGCCTTAATATCACTGCTTGGGTTGTCTAAAATAGAAAGCATTAAATGTTCAACTGAAACATAATCATCTTTCATTCTTTCGGCTATTTTTTCAGAATTTGTTAATACTATATCAACATCTTGCGAAACATAAATTGCATCTGCTTTCCTTGCACCACCAACCATTTTAGGGTCATTTTCTACTTTATTTCGTATATCATTTTCAAAGCTATCTGATACACCCATTTTGTTTAGTAGCTCTTTAATCAGGCTATCTTCTTGCTCCAATAAAGCTAAAATTAAATGTTCTTCTTCAATTTGAGAATTTTGATTTTGCACAGCTAAATCTTGTGCATTTTGAATTGCTTCTAAAGATTTTTGTGTAAACTTTTGTGCATTCATTATAAATCAACTTCCTTTCTTTTGTCGCGTTTTGGGACAGGCTCTTTTCCGACATCATTGTCGGGTTTGGGAACAGGTCTGTTTGGGACATTTTTATCTCATTTAGACCTGTCCTCAAAGTGCCATAGCTATTTTATCACAAATAGTATGAAAGTACAAATGTGAAGATATATTTTCGCATTTTTTATAGTTTTACTTTAAGTATCGTATACAAAATGTTGTGCCTTTTCCCACTTCTGAATCTACAGCAATATAGCCATTATCCTTTTCTATAATTGTTTTTGCAAGAGCAAGTCCAATTCCGACACTATCTTTGCTAGAATTTTTTCCTTTATAAAATCGTTCAAAGATGTGCTTTATGTCGCTTTTTTCTATGCCAACTCCTTTATCTTTTATTGTTATTTCTGAATACATATTATTTTCATCATATTCAATATAAATTTTACTATTTTGTCTCGAATGCTCCACACTATTTTTTAATATATTTGTAATCGCTTCCACCTGCCATTTAAAATCACATACAACTATAGGACCTTTTACTTCTTGTTGTGAATTTTGTCCTAGTCCAAATTGATTGGTTTTTGAATTATTTATATAATCAGGCCTATCACCTTTTCCCGTAGCTTTTGATTTAAGATTTATTGTTATTATTTCCATATTTTTTAAATCGCACAATGTTGAGACGCTTTTTATTGCCTCTTCTATAATATCTTTTAAATTTTCTTCTTTTCTGCTAAATATGATTGTGTCTACATCAAATTTGGATAATTTTAACAATGATTGCACAAAGAAGTTCATATTTGCTATTTCTCTATGAATATCTTTAATAAATTCATTTCTAGTTTCTACATCCATATTTTTGTTATCTAAGATGTTATCTAACATTATAGTAATAGAGGTAAGTGGTGTTTTTAATTGATGAGATATGTCTTCCAATGACTTTTTTAAACTAATTTTATCATTTTTCGAATTTTCTGCCTGTTCTTTTAGCATTACTGTTATTTTGTATAGCTCATTTTTCAATATTGACAACTCATCTTCGCTATTATCTTGTATGTCTAAAGCATAGTTTTTGTTATTTAGCTCTTCAATATAATTGGTTATTTCGTCGATTTTCTTTTTTTGATTTTTCTTATACACAGCAAAAACTAAAATGATGCACATAAAAAGCATTAGTGTTACTACTATATTTACTAGCAAAAATTTAGTGTGGTTCATATCATTTTTGAGAATTACGGAATCTTTTTCTAAATTGATTCCATATTCCAAAAGTATATTGCTTGCATTTACTTCGTCGCTATTTAATATTTGAACTATTTCGCTTGTATCTATGTTCGGATATTTTTCTTGAACTTTATCTACAATTTGATTGATTACTCCATTTACATTTTTTGTGTATTGTTTATACTGCATTTGAGTTAATACATAATTTACAATTATATAAATCAAGAAGATTATTGTACATATAACTAGATATTTTTTTAATTTTACTTTATTCTTCATCTATTCTATACCCTATTCCCTTTACTGTTGTTATAATTGGAGAGCCTAGTTTTTGCCTAATTCTTTTCATATATACTGTAATAGTGTTGTCAAATACATCGTTTCCAGTCCAATCCCAAATTTTTTCTATTATATACTCTCTAGTAATGACTTTGTTTAAGTTTGTAAATAACAACATTAGTATTTTTAGTTCTAAAGAAGAAAAGGATAACTCCCTTTCTCCTTTGTATATACACATCTTATCTAAATTACAGGTAATGTCTTGTATTTTTATAATATTATGCTTTTTATTTCGAAGCAAGACTTTGTTGATTCTTGCTATCAATTCTCTTGTTGAAAATGGTTTTGTTACATAATCCTCTGCACCCAGTTCTAGTCCTTTTACTACATCGCTTTCTTCATCTTTTGCTGTTAAAAATATTGTGCTTATTCCGTATTTCTTTTTTATTGTTTTATATAAGTCAAAGCCGTTTCCATCTGGAAGAGTAACATCCAATATTATTAGGTCTATTTTTTCTTGCTCCAGCATTTTTAGTGTGCCTGCTACACTTTCCGTGCATAAAATACTATATTTATTTTGCATTAAAGTATATGTTAAAGCTTTTGTTATTGCTTTGTTATCTTCTACCAAGAGAATTTGCATTTTGTTTGTTTCCTTTCTTTTTTAAGCTCATAGTATTTTATACTATTGGTTTGCTATTTTAGGCTCATAGTATTTTATACTATTTGGTTTGCTATTTTCAAACTTATAAAAGTAATTTTATTATACAAATATATCGCACAGTCAGTATAAAAGCTAGCAATCTTTTCTTTACACATTTTCTTTTCTAATTGTTTCAATTATGTTTTGCTTGTTTATTTTACCTATTGCAAATCGCATTATGATAAATACAATTATAAATACAAATACTACTGAGATGATGAGTGCTTGTATAGGCCATATAAAGCCATAGTCCAAACTATTTGCAAATGCTTTATAAATAGCAAATGATGCAATTAGTCCTAAAATTATCCCATATAGTAACGCCTTAACTGAATAAAATATCGTTTCTAAGTTTACCATTCTATTAAATTCCTTTTTGGTCATTCCTATGCTTTTTAACATTGCAAATTCTTTTTGCCTTAATTCAATGTTTGAAGTTAAAGTGTTAAAAATATTTGTTATTCCAATTAAAGTGATTATTGCAATAAACCCATACGCAAATACTGATGCCAATAATTTTACAGCATTATAAAACTTCACTTGTTGCTCTATGTTTTGTGCATATACATCTTTGTAATTTGTATTTATATTTTCTGTAACATCTGCTGAATTTTCCACATTAAGTGTTAAATTTTCTGGCACAAATTTTAGCTTGTCTGCATATTCATCTACATTTACAACAGCAAGTCCACTGCCATAAGAAGTATTATATAATCCACTTGGATATTCATCTGTAATTTTTGCTATTTCAAGGCTTAAGTTTACACCATCTATAATGCCTGAGATGGTATCTCCCTCTTTGCATTTTAAATTTCTTCCTTTTATTGTTCTGCTATCTTCAAATATTTGTGCATAGTCATTTAAAATTATTTTATCCTTTATTTTGTCATAATTCAAGTTAAATTTTTCTGCATACTCTTTAAAGTTTTTGCCATTTAATCCTATTACAATTATCTGTGGAGTTGAACTAATTTCTAAATTGTTAATTCTTTCTATTCCAAAGTCTGACAATATATTTTTATCTTCTATTTGCATAGTTTTAGAAGAGGCTGTATCGCTTGGAATTTTATATACTAACGTATAGTCTTGGAAGTTACCGGCATTTAGTATATCTAACAAATTTTGCCCATCATTAGAGTATGTGCTAACATTTACATTAAAATCATAATCTTCGTAGAAGCCTCCCATTGCTTCAAATGCATATGTTATAAGTGTTGAAGTGGCAATGAATATAAAAACGCTTATAGCAATTGAAACTACTGTTGTTTTATACTTTTTCTTACTACGTTTAAGGTTTTTATATGCAATTACTCCACCCATACCAAATATTTTTTTTATAAATTTAGGCGATTTTAGTTTTTTCCTTTTTATTTTAATTTCATTTGTGCTTCTTATTGCTTCTAGTGGCGTAACTTTCCTTGCTTTTCTTGCTGCTGATAGGCACGATAAATATATTGTAGCCAAACTAAGTATTGTAGCTATTATTATTGCCACTATTGGCATATTAAATACAATTTTAATGTTTATTGCTCCATCAATTATGCTACTTACTATAATTGATAAAATATACACAAGTATGGTTCCTACTAAAATTCCGATTGGAATACCTATTAGACTTAGTATCATACCTTCCTGAACTACACTTTTTTTGATTTGCTTCTTGGTTGCACCTACGCTAGAAAGCATTCCATACATTCTAATTTTTTCTGTAAGTGATATTGCAAATGCATTTTTTATACAATAAATACTTGTAATCATTACTATTACTGTAATTACAATAAATAGAGCAATAATCATTGAAGCTAAGTCGCTTAGTTCTATTGATTCCCAGTTCAGCAAATTATAATTGATAGAATAATTATAAGTCGAATTTGAATTCCAGTCCATTTCACCTCTTTGACTAAAATCTACACCAATCATTTCTTTAAAAGATTCTATGCAATTATATGGCTTTTTTAATGCTATATACATTTCTGTTTGACCATCATTTAGTCCGTTTGTTACACAGGTAAAACCAGCATCAATCAAATAGCTAACACGTCTTATCGGTAAATCATTATTGGAAATTATTCCAACTATTTTAAATTCTTTTGTGGTTTTTACTTTAAGTGTTTCTTCCGTTGTTGTAGTTTTATCTGCTTTAATATTTGCTTTTTCTTGAGAATTGCTTATAGATTCAGCATCGTGTGATTTATTTTCACTAGTCTCTTGCTCTTTTAGAGCATTATCATCTAAAGCATCTCCACTGTTCTTGCTTTCAGCTAATGTATTCTCTCCTGTATTACTTGCATTGGTGTTGCTGTCAGCTAATATTGTATCTGCTTCTGTTGTGCTTTCATTTAATGATAACTCCATAACATCTTCTGGTATTCCTTCGCTTTTGTAATGTAAATAGTCAAAACCAGAGCTAACATATTTATCTCCCTCATATCTATCGCCTATATTCAAAGTAATAGTATCTCCTAGTTTATACTGCTTAGTAGAATTTAATAGCACATCTTCATCAATTGCAATTTCACTACTGTTTTCGGGGTATCTACCCTCAATTAGTTTAAGGCTCATATTATCAAAGCTATTTTGGTCTATAGAATATAGATGTAAATATGGTCTCTGACTGTTTGTACTACCGTCTAGCCAAGAATATCCAACATCAGTTACTACATTTACTGCTTTAACATCTCTATTATTTTTGAATTTTTTAATGTCTTTTTCTGTAATGTCCGATAGTTTTATATGATAATATCCAGTTTCTTCTACTGTTGTAGCAACCATACTTTTTTGCAAGGTTGTAGCAATTCCTGCCACTGTACAAATTAAGGATGTAGCAAGCATTATACCAATAATAGTTCCAACAGTTCTTTTTTTATTTAACTTTAGGTTACGTATGGTTAATTTAGTAAAAATACTCATATTTTTCCTCCTTTGTCGTGTTTCAGTATATCTCTATAATGGTGCAAATTATGTAAACTATCCAGGAAATTGGGGACAGTCCCCTTTTTCCTTTATTATTTTTCCGTCCTCTATTTCTAGCACCCTGTCTGCAATTTTTGCTATTTCCATATTATGTGTAATCATAATTATAGTTTGGTTTAATTCTTTATTCGATTTCTTTAGCAAATTGACAATCTCGTCACTTGCTTTTGAGTCTAAGTTTCCTGTTGGTTCATCAGCTAAAATTATGCTTGGGTTCGTGATTATTGCTCTGCCAATTGATGTTCTCTGTTGTTGCCCTCCAGACAGTTCGTTTGGCAAATGATTTCGTCTGGAATCTAGTCCTAATTTTTTTAATAATGTATCCAATTTCTGTTTATCTACTTTTTTATTATCTAAGTCACAAGGAAGAGTTATATTTTCTTCTACATTTAGTATTGGAATTAGGTTGTAAAACTGATAGATTAACCCTACTTGTCTTCTTCTAAAAATAGCCAAATTATCATCACTCATCTGGTAAATATCTTTTCCGTCAATAAATACTTTGCCACTTGTTGGCCTGTCTACTCCTCCAATTAAGTGTAGCAATGTAGATTTTCCACTTCCACTAGCACCAACAATGGCAACAAACTCGCCTTTTTTTACTGAAAAAGATACGTTATCTATGGCAACTACCTTATTTTCTCCTTTACCATAAGTTTTGCTTAAATTTTCTACTCGTAATATTTCCAATTATACTTCACCCTTTCATTATGCTAAATCTAAATAATACCTTTAGTTCCTAAACTAGTGCATAGTTATTCTATCCTAGATTTAGTTATATTACAAATTTTATATTTTCTAAAGCTATTATACCGTTTCTAAAGTGACAAGTAAGTGACAAACATTCAAACTATCATAATTAACTATTTTAATTTACATAGTACAAAACAGTAGCTAGCACAAGTTTTCACTTATACTAGCTACTGTTTTTGCTTAACAAAAATTAGCTTTGTTAATTTTTTCGTCAACTATTTTTCTTTTATTCCGATAATCAAAGTTTCAGAGCAAGCATCTCCATAATGTCTTGTATAAAAACCGTTTGTCTTTAAGAAATATCTATCAATTTCTCCTAAATCCTCATTAGTTAAGTTTGCACTACGTATCTTAGCCAGATATTCTCCCAGATATTTATAATTAGGAGTATTGCTACACTCTTCAGTATTGTAGCACTTACTGTTTGATGTTATGATTTCACAATCGCTACCTATAGCCATTCCATCGCGAAATGTTATTTCGATGTAAATTTGTGTTACGAAATCTTGACTATTCTGAGTATGTTTGGTAGATTCCGAAAAAATATTCAAACATATTATTGCAATTCGTTTGATTCTTTCATCTCTCTTTTTTAGTTCTTCCTCTTTTTCTCGCTTTTTTAAAGTTTCTAGTTTTTCTTTCCGTTCCTGGAATACAGTTTCAGCCATTTCATAGAAAGTTTTTTCTTTAGAGATTTCTTTCATACAATTGCTCTCCTTTCAGAATAATAGTTGACTACTTTAAACGGATATGGAGGTATTATAGCATATTTTACATAATTATACAATGTTAATTATCTTATTATAAATGCCAATATACATTTTTTAATGTTTTTACTATACAATTTTTAACGATTTTAATATACATTTTTTAACTTTTACAAAAATCATTATCTATAAATCAAAATGCATATATAAGCGCACTTTTCCTATTATATTTTTCTTTCTTCTGCATATACTATTTTACAGGGAGTTGATAACTATGTTTGATAATTATCCACAAATCCCTTATATTGGGTATAAAGACGAAAACGTAAGAACGCCAATCACTTTTCCGGCACAACATCAAAACTTCCAACCAGGTTTTGAATATGTGATGAATCCACAGCCAATCTTTGACAATCCTAATTATGTTCCTAGTCAAAAATTGAAAGATAGAGTTGCTATTATTTCTGGTGGAGATAGTGGTATTGGGCGCGCCGTTAGTTTACTTTTGGCTAAAGAAGGGGCTGATATTGTTATAAGCTATCTAAATGAACACGATGATGCAAATTATACTAAAGAGCTTGTTGAAAATTGTGGCAGAAAATGCATTTTAATCCCAGGCGATTTACGCGACGAGAATCTGTCAACATATATTGCAGATACCACAATGAAATGTTTTGGTAAGATTGATATTCTTGTAAATAATTGTGGTGTACAGTTTCCACAAAACAGTATTTTAGATATTACAAGTCAGCAATTAAGAGATACTTTTGAAACCAATATTTTTACATTTTTTTATCTAACTAAAGCTGTTCTTCCTTATATGAAAGCCAATAGTAGTATTATAAATACTACTTCAATTACAGCATTTGATGGTAAGAAAAATTTAATTGACTATTCTTCTACTAAAGGTGCAATTACAGTATTTACTAAGTCTCTTTCTTTATCACTTGCAGACCAGAAAATACGTGTTAATGCAGTTGCTCCTGGACCAATTTGGACACCACTTATTCCATCTTCTTTTAACGAACAAGAAGTAGAAATTTTTGGTACAGAAACTCCATTGAAAAGAGCTGGTCAACCTTTTGAGCTTGCACCTGCATACTTGTATTTAGCATCTGATGATTCAAGATATGTTACTGGTCAAATAATTCACGTAAACGGTGGTACAATTGTATAATTAGCATAGATAATAGATTACTTTTCTTATTTAACATTGGTTACTTAATATTGTCTCTAATTTAATATCAGTCACTTAAAAATTTACAAAGTGAGCCCGGCTCCTTTTACAAATTGATTAACATAAGTAAAGACAAGAAAACTAATTTTTCTTGTCTTTGTTTTTAATACAATATTATAGGTATTGATGTGTTTATATAACTATATAATGTTGATGCAGCCCAGTATGGTAGGTTTACACAACCGTGTGAGCCGTTTGTCATATATATGTTTCCTCCAAAACTGCCTCTCCAAGTTGCATCGTGAAAGCCGATTCCTCCATTGAATGGCATCCAATATGTTACTGGTGTTGAATATGTACTTCCATCATAATTGTATCCTTCTAATGTTGCATTCATTGTTTTATAGGTTAAATAATATATTCCTGCTGGTGTCGAATATCCTTGAGCTACATTTCCTGTTACACAAGGTGTTTCTAATACACATTCACCATTTACATACATCCATACTCTTTGCCTAGATAAGTCAAGTTCCACATAAGTATCTATTTTTGTGTAATCTGGCAATGCTTCGTATATTACATCAAATTTGGCTGATTTTTTACTTTCTAATTGTTTTGTTAATCGTTCTATTTCCTTTTCTTTATCTACATTCGCATATGTAGCTCTTCCGAATGAAACTGATATTTCTCCAAGTCCTGTTGCATTAAATTTGGTCGATGTTATTTTATATTTCGCTTTTTTAGCAAGCTTGTCTACAAACTTGGTTACATTACTTTTTAAATCTATACTATAATTTCCATTGTCATCTCTTGATACCCAATCTTTTATTGTTGAAGCATCTAATTTATATGTATCTCCATTATGAAGTTTGTACTCTACTGTAGTTGCTACTATTTTATTTATGTTCTCCATTTGCTCTTTAAGTTCTATGCTATTTGCTGTAATTTCTGGAGTGATGTCTGTTATTTCTCTAAAATCTATAACTGTTTTGCCATTTCTTAAGGCATTTAGCAAATAATTATATGCTTCGTTAAAATCTAATTTATTTCCATAAACTTCTGGAACTATATAAAATTCCGATTTATCTTCGTTCCACTCCAAATAGGCATTAACAGGTTCCTTGTTGGTATTTTTATCAGTAAAAATTGACAAAGAGCTTAAGTAGTTTTTCGCAACTTCTTCATCTACATTGTATAAATCTGTTAAATTATATTCTTTTTTATTTTCGTCGCTATCTTTCTGTTTAGATAATATTCCAAGTAATGGATTAGCACTATTTACTTCAAAATCAAAGTATGCTCCAACACAGGTATATTCTTTATCATCTGCAAATAGAAATGTTATTTTGGTACTATTCATTGTTTTTTCTAGCTTTTTTATTGCATCATTTATATTTAAAAAAGAGCAATCTATTCCATTTATGCTAGTTGAATAATGAAATGTATCTTTTATGAACATTATTGTTAATACAAAAATTAAAAAGATTATTACTATACTTATTAGTACGACTATATTTAAGACTTTTCCGTTTTGCTTTTTCTTCATATTTCTCGACCTTTATATAATCTATTTTGTTTGTTGGTACATTTATGTTTTTCATACAGCATTTTTTGAGGAATACATTTTTAATATATTATTTTTATTGACTGCATTGTTATATTTACGGCAACGTTTTTTCAAGCATACGTTTTTACTATATTCCTAAGCAATATGCTATATGAATTATAAAATTTATAAAGTAAATCTATAAGCCGGGTTCTGTCTTGAATAGTCATCTATCTAGTACATATATTGCTATATGCATCTTGCCACCAATATAAGAAGACTGGCGAGCAGCCATTAACCTTCTTGGCTCGGTGTTGCTCCTGATGGGGTTTACACTGACCCAATATGTCACCATACCAGCGGTGAGCTCTTACCTCGCCTTTTCACCCTTACCAAACTAGAAGCCTTTAACTTCTAGCAGGCGGTACTTTTCTGTTGCACTTTCCTTAAGGTTACCCTCACTGGACGTTATCCAGCATCATTGCTCTGTGGAGCCCGGACTTTCCTCGTACGCTGTCTTTCGACCTTGCTATACGCGACTATTCGATTTACTCTTTTCCTATTTTACTATAATTTTAAGTTGTAGTCAATTATATTTGATTATAATTTACCCGATTCGTTACTGGATAATGGTGCTTAATAAAATCTAGGCACTATGTATGTTTTAATGTTTGTTTGAGTGCTTAAGGTGGGGACCGACAAGTTTACAAACTGTTATGCGAAAAGAATTTGAGCATATACAGTTTGTACGCAGTTGGGGGCCGAAAACAAACATTTAAAACATACATAGTGCCTAGATAAAGAAAAACACTATTTTCCAGTACACCCGATTTCTTTGCACAATTGCATTTAACTTTTTACTAGATAGAGTTTTAGAAAATTCTATTACTATATATTTTGCAACTCTTGCATCAAATTAGAATAATTTATTAAAAACACTTTTCTATCCTTGCTATTGCAGTCTTCTTGTAATTCATTTAATAACACATACGCTTTATTTATTATATCTATCTTATCAATATTATTTATTTGATTATTAAGTATACTTGCAAAATTCTCATCTGCTTTTTTTATATAATTTACTGCCTCTTCCCAATTTTCTCTTTCAATTTCAGAATATGAATACAATATATTGCTTCGTACATTATATATTTTACTATTTTCTTCCGAAAAATCTTTTACATATTTGCTAAGCAAACTATATAAATCAGAGCAATTTAGCAAAGCATTTTCTTTGTCTTTTTGCTCTAAGCTACTAGATATTTTGTCTAACGTACTATTAAATTTAAGCAAATCATCTTTGTTTACATTCAAGGAACTTAAATCAATCATAATAGTTGTCCAAGCAGAATACATATCTTGAACTTTCATATTTACATTATTCCAATTTATTTTATCTGTGCTATCATCATTTAAAATGCTATTTGCATTAGACATATTTGTTGTAGTTATACTACTTTTTTTATCAGAATCTCCTTGTTCGGAACTAGATTGTCCTCCTGAACTTTCAGAACCACCTTGTCCAGAATTGCTTCCTGATGAACTAGAATTTTCGTCAGAACTAGAATCTTCTATTTCTTCGCTCACTATTTTATAATTGGTATATGAAATATTATTAAGTTCATTCATTACATATATAATGTTGTTTCCTAAATATTCTATTTCTGATATAACTTTTTCAGTTAGCATATCACTACTATTTGCTTTACTTTCTTTTATATTGCCATATACAAAATAACCTACTATGGCAATAACTATTATTAAAAATAAAGTTATTATTGTAATAATATATTTCTTCATAACGACCTCTTTTTATTAAATATTTTTTATTATTATTGCCAAAAAATTTCCTTTTATTCTCTAGTATTTTTATTATTTATCTATATATAATAATAATAAATTTAAAAAATATGAATTTAGAAGAGGAAAATTATGGAAGCAATTGTGCGCTTATATAGTTCAAAAAGAAACGAAATTAGCAAATTTCTTAATAGTTTTTTCAAAACTAATGCTTTTGAAAACGAGTTTATGAATTTATTAGAATGGGAAAAAAAGTACCAAAACCCTGTCGAAATAACAGAAATCATTGGTACTTTTATCGATAATAACGATAAATTTTCTATCAATATGTGGATTAGCTTGGACCTTGGTGTTTTTATAAATATAAATGATAATAATGCAAACGAAATCATAAAGTATATTTACGAAAGATTTCCTTACTAATTTTTTGCAAATTTACTCATTCACACTTTTTATCACGCGTCATAAGCTGAACCACAGCTTCCTTTGGTTTTAAACCATTATATAAAACGTCATAAACCGTATTTACTATTGGCATTTCAATATTGTATTTTTGTGCTAGCTTGTATGCAACTTCTATGTTATCTATACTTTCAATTGTCATTCCAACTTCTTTTCTGGTTTCTTCAACAGTTAAGCCTCTTCCTATGCATCTTCCAGCTTTTCTGTTTCTGCTATGTTCACTAAGGCAAGTAACTATTAGGTCGCCTAAACCAGATAGTCCATAAAAAGTATTATGATTTCCTCCTAGTGCAACACCTAAACGTGATATTTCAGTTAGTCCTCTTGTGATTAGTGCTGCCAAGGTATTGTCACCTAAATTTAGTTCAGCAATTATTCCTGCACAAAATGCTATTATGTTTTTTAGTGCTCCACCTAGTTCTGCTCCTTTAACATCAGAGCTGGTGTAAATTCTAAGATTTTCATTCATAAGTGTATCCTGCACTAAATATTGTACATCTAAGCTTTGTGAAGCAATTACTATGGCTGTTGGTATTCCAAGTGATACTTCCTCTGCGTGACTTGGACCTGTAAATACTCCTATTTTTGCTTTTGGCATTTCTTCGTGTACAACCTCATTCAATGTATATAATGTTGTTGCTTCAAAGCCTTTAGAACATAATATAATTGGCTGATTTTCTACATACATTTTGTATTTTTTTACAGTGTCTCTTGTAAATTTTGATGGCGTAACGTGTAAAATCATATCACTTCCCTTAATTGCTTCTTCTATATTTGTTGTACATAATATATTTTCTGGCATTGTTGCCATTGGCAAAAATTTACACTTATGTTCATTATTGATTAAGTCAGCTTCTTCTTTACTAAAAGACCATAGTCTTACTTCGTGTCCCATCTTTGCTGAATGTATTGCTAGCGCAGCTCCCCAACTACCACTACCTATTATACAAATTTTTTTCATTTGAACCTCCTAAAATTTTTTTACTATACTTTTTTAACCAATCTACATATTGTAAAACTATAGCAAGCTAGAATTTATTTGTTCTAATATACTTATAAACCTTTTAAACTAGGATAATTGTTCTAGTCTTATTCGCTCTATGTTTATATAGATTTTTTTGCAAAACTGGCCCGTCCCCTTTTGCAAATTATTTTGTGCCTTTAAAACTAATTCTATTTTCTGTACCAGATAATAATCTTTTTACATTTTCTCTATGATTAAATACTATAATCACTGCTAAAACTACGCTATATATTATATAGTTTCCTGGTAATATATAATTTTGAGGTATGAATATTGTAAGTACTGGATATAGTATTGCTGCTGCTATTGAGCCAACTGATACCATTTGTGTTAGTATTATTAGGATAAGAGCAAATACTAAACAAATTAGCCCGATTTGCCAGTTTGACATTATAAGTACCCCAAGTGATGTTGCTACACCTTTTCCTCCTTTAAATTTAAAGAATATTGGAAATGTGTGTCCAAGAATTACTGCTACACCTGCTATTTGCACTAACAATGCTCCATTTGAATTAGGAAAAATTTTATTCATAAGCATTGCTATAAGTATTGCTATTACCCCTTTTAAAATATCACAAACTAGAGTAATTGCAGCTGCCTTTTTTCCAACAGACCTTAGCATATTTGTTGTTCCGGCATTTCCACTTCCTTTTTCTCTTACATCAAATCCTGCCATCTTTTTACTAAGTATTACTGAAAAGTTAATACTACCTATTAAATAGGCAATAATTGCTACTATTGCACATTCTACCATAATTTTTTCTTCCCTTCTTTTTCTATTTTTTTACTGCTTATTATTGCATAATCATTATATCTTTTTAAAGCTGTTTTGGGAATAGGTTTTTGAAAAATTATACATCTTTCTCGCTTTTTTCTCTAACTATCATTCTAACTGGTGTTCCTACAAGCCCAAATTCTTTCCTTATTTGATTTACCAAATATCTTTCATACGAAAAATGGAATAAATCTTTATCATTTACAAATACCACAAATGTTGGTGGTTTTGTACTTGCTTGGGTCATATAGAATATTCTAAGTCTCTTTCCTTTATCTGTTGGTGGTTGTACAACTGCTATTGCTTCATTTAACACTTGATTTAATGTAGATGTAGAAACTCTTAATGAATTTTGGCTTGCCACACTGTTTATAAGTTCAAATAATTTGTTTACTCTTTGTCCTGTTTTGGCAGATATAAATAGAATTGGAGCATATGATAAATATGATAGTTTATCATAAACATCTTTTTTATACTGTTCTAAAGTACCATTTTGTTTCTCATACTCATCCCACTTATTTACTACAATAATTATTCCTTTTCCTGCCTCGTGTGCCTCTCCAGCAATTTTTGTATCTTGCTCTGTAACACCTTCATTTGCATCTATCATAAGTAGGCATACATCTGCCCTTTCTACTGCAAGCAAACTTCTCATTACACTGTATTTTTCTAGGTTTTCAGATACTTTGCTTTTCTTTCTAATTCCGGCAGTATCTATAAATACATATTTTCCAAATTCATTTTCAAATTCTGAATCTATTGCATCTCTTGTAGTCCCAGCAATGTTACTTACTATAACTCTATTTTCTCCTAATATTTTATTTACTAAAGATGATTTACCAACATTTGGCTTTCCTATTATTGCAACCTTTATTACATCATCGTCGCTTTCATTTTCATCTTCAGGAGGTAGTTTTTCGTATATAGCATCTAGCACATCGCCTATTCCTATTGCGTTAGTTGATGAAACTCTGTATGGGTCACCTAGTCCTAAATTATAGAATTCGTATATATCATCAGATACCTTTCCGTAATTATCAGCTTTGTTACATACTAGAATAATTGGCTTGTTAGCCTTTCTAAGCATTAAAGCAATATCACTATCTGCTGCTGTAACACCTTGCCTAATATCAGTAACAAATACAATTACATCAGCCATTTGAATTGCAAGGTTAGCTTGCTCCCTCATCTGAGAAAGGATTATATCCTCAGACTCCGGCTCAATTCCTCCTGTATCTACAACAGTAAAATTTCTACCTCTCCAATTTGCTTCTGCATAAACTCTATCACGAGTAACGCCCGGTGTATCTTCTACTATTGATATTCTTTTTCCTACTATATAATTAAAAAATGTTGATTTACCTACATTTGGTCTTCCTATTAAGGCCACTATTGGTTTACTCATTTTGCACCTCCATTTAGTGTGGACAAAAGGTTCAATCTATATTGTCCAAGTTTTTTTGCATTCTATAAATTTTAGAATTTATTATTATATTTAATGTATTAGAATTATTTTTTAATATTGTGTGTTAATTCTAGTCAGTACCATTACAATTTTACTATAATATGCAAAAAATAGCAAGAAAATCTTGCTATTTTTGATAGTAGTAATAAACTATGTATTTTTTCCGTTTAGACCTTTTCCTAAAGATGACAAGTATGTTGCAAATAGGCCTGTTCCTAAAACTGACAGAACAGATATAATGTACGTTATTTTCATTAAAGTAGTTCCTGTATATTCTACTGTAACAGTAACTTCATCATTTGTGCTAAACACAGAGTTTGGCAAACAAATTGCCACAAAGCCATTTTCCGATTCAAATGTTTCAAGTTTTTGTATCTTTCCATTTATTTCAGTCTCTGCTGTATAACCCAAGTAGTATATATATGGCAATTCTAATGTTATGCCATTTTGTGTGTCCTGACGTTCTGACTCTTTTTTCTTATCTTTGTCTTCATTTTTCTCTGTTTCAGCTAAGTTGCTCGAGCTATTTGAGATATTTGAGACTTTTAAGTTATTTAAGTTAGTGACTTTTTCATCATCGATTTTTCTAACACTAAAACTTAATTTTGTTCCGTTCTTTTCCTCGTTTTCTATTATTATTGCTTTATTATTTTCTTGTATAATATCTAGCACATACACCCTATTTTCTCTAGTCTTTATATAGTCTAAATGCTCAAATGCTTTGCTTGGCAAATATTCAAATGTAGCACAACCTGCGTGTACTCTTCCAGTGTTTTCATTTACTCCTACTGCTGGCCATAAGCTTTCTTCTGTCCATTGCTTATCATAGTTAAATTTGAAGAATAATGGTACAATGAGCAAATACGAAATTATTCCAAGTACTAATACATCTCTTAGTTTAAAGTCTTTTATAACAAGTCTATAATTTATTCCTGTGATAACTGCAAAGAAAAAGCTTGAAAATTCTAGCAGTCTAAAAGTAAATTGTAGCATTTTTAGTATTGATGGCATTTTTTCAAAAGGAAAGATTCTTAGCGACATTATTACGCATAAAATTCCTGTAACTAGCGAAAACCAGTATAATTTTCTAATGTTTTTATCTACCTTTTTATGTACTAATATTGTAAGTACTAGGCCTATTATGTTGACTAAACCAATTTCATAGCTCATTGTGTTATTGCCTGTGTAAATAAGGTTCATTAAATCTACTTTATAGTATATAAGAGCATCTGTTCTTTCCATTCTTCCTGGCTTAAACACTTCATAGTCAGTAGTTAGTTTATGTTCAAGAAGAGGCACTGTATAAAAGCTTGTTATAAGTAATATCAAAAGTATATTTATTGCTAATGCTTTTAATACTTGTTTGTTTTTTAGTGTTTTGATGTTTATTAGTAAAAATATAAAGCAGATTATAGCAGTATACATTGCTATAACCGAATGTGTTAAAATTAGTCCTGAAGCTCCTAGAGTTAGTAATAAACTATTCTTTAAGTATTTTCTTTTGTTTAGTTTATTCTCATCGTCAAGACCATTTATATTTTTATCTTGTATATTAGTCTCTTCACTGCAAATGTTAAATAAATTATACATTCCGTGAAACACAATAGGTAAAAATATAAATGAGGTAAGTTCGGATACTGCCATTCGCATATACATATCTGTAAGCCTATATGGTGCACACATATATATAATTGCAGAAAGCAAACCTGCCCACCTATTTTGGCTTATTTTATTTACAAATTCATACATTGCTATTCCTGACAAGAAGCCTACTAATACAATGAATAGTTTTAGCATTAGTTCAAATGAGTTTGTAAATATGCTAAATATTAGTGGAATATATGCAGTGATTGGACTATAGAAGAAGTTCCAAGAATAGCCAAAGCCATTGCAAAAGTTTGACATTATAACTGGTATTACTTGTCCTTCTTCTATAGATTGCATTGTCCCCATTAGCCTTGCTATATGCTGAATTCCGTCGTCTACATATATGTTAAAGTTTTGACTTAACATTGGTATAGAAATAGCAATAGCAAATATTAGTATAATTGTATAATCTATTAGTTTTTTCCTATTTTTCATTTGTCTCCTTTATTTTTATTAAACTATTTTTTCTTTTGGCAAATTTAGTTGTTCCTCTTTTTTCCACTTTTTCCTAAAGCAAATCACATATACTATAAAACCAACTATAGATATTGCAGAAATTGCATATGCTGTTTTTTCAAGCACAGTTGCTGTGTAGTCCACAGTAATTTTTCCAGTTTCAATATCTTCTGGCAAGTTAATTGCCACAAATCCATATTCTGATTCATAGTAATCTATTTTAGTAGCTTTTCCGTTATATTCAAGTGTTATTGTATAACCTGGGTAAAATAAATATGGTAATTCAAGTTTAGTATCTTTTTTTGCATTTTCTATTTCTATTTCCAAATGTAAAGCTTCTTTGTTCTCAGAAACAATATTTACATTTCCGGAGATCACCTCGGTGTTATCTTTCCTTGTTTCCAAATATCCAAATTGATTATATAATGCTTTTTTGGGCATATTATCTCTATTTATTGCAAAATAATCTATTTGTGGATTTTCTTTGTTTTTTCCCTCGTATTTAGCATCTAGACTTGTATCATTTGTTGGATATTGATTTAACTCCATCACAGTAAAACCTGCAATTATTGCTATAGCCAAAAGCCATGCAATAGCCTTTAACCATTTTTTGTTTATTGAGTTTAGTAAATAGTAAACATTCATAGCACATACAGGTGCAAAGAAGAAAAATGCAAAACCTAATAATCTCCAAGGATATTGTAAAGTGCATAAAATGTCTGGCATAAATCTCCAAGGGAATAAATATGTACACATAATGATTGAAATTACACCTAGTAGCAAAAATGAGATGTAAAAATCTTTGTGCTCCTTGTCGATTTTTCTAAATGCTAAAATTCCAAGTAAAATCATTGTAATAAATGGAATACCTACAACAAAAGAAACTCCATTATCTTCTCCTATATCTTTTAGGAATTGTGATGGTTTTATTGTTTTAGTATATACATTTTCAGCATTTGTTTTCATTACATCAGGCTCTAATATTGCATACTCAGCTGTAAATTTGAATTCTAACATTGGTATTATAAACATTGCTGACACTAGCAAAATAAATACAATATTTATTAAACATTTTTTAATAACTTCTTTATTGAAAAATGCTTTTAGATTAAATAGCACAAAAATTAAGCAGAACAGTGCAGTGTAAACTGTAGATATTGTGTGTGTAAGTAGCAATCCTGTTGCTCCAATTGCTATATAGTAATGCCTTTTTTTGTCTCCTTGAAGTAGGTTATACAATCCTTGAAATACAATTGGAATAAATACAAATGCCGTAAACTCTCCTATTGCAAATCTATTAAACAAACATTCGAATCTATATGGGAATATCATATACAATATTGCAGATAAGAAAGCTATTCCCTTTTTCTTTGTAACTTCATTTACCAAATTGTACATAAAGATTCCCGAAAATACTACAGTGAGGCTTGCAAATATTTTTAGTCCTGTACTAAATGCCCCTGAAATTAGTCCTAATACATATGGTATATACGTAACTAATTGTGGGTAGAATGTCATCATACTATAACCCCAGTTTTTACAAAAAAACGGGAAAACCAAAAATGGGAAACTGCCATATTCCATTGAATTGTCCAATCCTATAAGTCTTAATAAATGGTACTTTCCATCATCACTTAAATAAAGTTGTACCCACAAAAAAGGAATACTTATTAGCAAACCAATAATTACTATTATAAGGTAATGCACCCATCTTTTAGTTTTTATTGCTTCTATTATTTTATTCATTTTATTTTTCATTTGATTTATCCTTATATAATATATTTACAATCATTTATGGTTTAATTTGCATTTAAAAATGATTGTATAAGAAATTCAATGCAAATATTGCAAAATAAAACTATTTAATACGTAATCTTTCCGTTTAACAAATCATCGTTTTTTATCCAGTCTTCTACATCTATAACTTGATACTCATCTTTGTTAATTCTCACAACCACTTCAGCAATTCCTGAATTTATAATTAGCTTTCTACACATTTGGCAACAACCAGGGTTTTCCTCATATTCCTCCGTCTCAGTTCTATACTGGACCAAATATAAAGTTCCACCTAGCATATCCGTCCTAGAACTACTAATAATAGCATTCATTTCTGCGTGGACACTTCTGCACGCATCATACCCAGCGTGCCTTACATTGGGAAAGAACTTCTTTTTAGAACAAAAACCTAAATCAATACAGTTTTTTCTTCCACGTGGAGCGCCACTATACCCTGTAGATACAATTTCATCATTATTTACAATTACTGCACCAGATTTTTTTCTTAAGCAAGTACTTCTTTGTGCTACTGTTTCTGCTATGTTTAAATAATAATTCATTTTGTCTATTCGTTTTTCCATTGTTAACTTTTTTCCTTTCATATTTTTGCAATTTTTTAGTACATTATATCATTTATGTTTATGAGTAGCAATTACTTTTTTTATTTTTTTGCAAAAGGGGACGAGCTTAAATTGTAAAAAATAAATATTTCTCTTTTTATTAGTAATAGTATATATTTTTTCTTTTGGTCTTCGGCCCCCAACTGCGTACAAACTGTAATTTTATCAAAACATAATTAACTTTATAAAATTATACAAATTAAATAATTACATTTCAATATTTATTTTTTTAACAGTTTGTAAACTTGTTGGTCCCCACCTTAAGCACTCCGACCAAAAGAAAAAATATATACTATTACTATAAATGCCAAATAAATATTTACAATTTAAGCCCCTCCCCTTTTGTAAAAAAATAAAAGGCTACTTTATTAGTAACCTTTATAATTTTAAAATTAGTCTTCTTTTTTAGCAACTACTTCTTTTCCATCATAATATCCACATACTGGGCATACTGTGTGTTGTTTAATTAGTTCGTGACAATGTGAACATTCTACTAAGTTTTGATTTTCTAGTTTCCAAGTTGATCTTTTTAAGCCTGTTCTAGCTTTTGACCATCTTCTTTTTGGTTGTGCCATTTCTATTCCCTCCCTTGAACAATTATCTATTGTATATGATTTATACTTTTCTCTTAATCGATACTATAAAATTATACTAACTTTTTTAAAATTTGTCAATACTAGTTACGTTTTTCTTCAAATATTCATATAATATTTAGTAATGATTATCTTACTATTCTCGAAAAATAGAGTTTTTTAACAATTTTAATTAGAGCAATACTGCTCGAATGGAGGTTTTTAGTTATGTGTGGTTTTTGTCGGTTTTGTTAATTTGAAAGAAAATTTAGCTTCTAAAAGAGAAATTTTAATTTCGATGAATGAGTCTTTGCAAAGAAGAGGCCCTGATGAATGTGGATATTTTACCTCTGATAACGCTTTGCTTCGGTCATAAAAGGTTGATAGTTATAGACCCAGAAGGTGGAAAACAACCAATGAGTTTTAAGTTTAATGAAAATACTTATACAATAGTATACAATGGGCAAATATATAATGCCCCTGAACTAAGAGAAAATCTAAAAGAAGAGGGTTTTACATTTGAGGGACATAGCGACACAGAGGTGCTTCTTAAAGCATATATTTTGTACAAAGAAGAAGTTGTAAATAAGTTAAATGGTATTTTTGCATTTGCAATTTGGGATGAGAAAGAAAAAAGGTTGTTTATGGCCAGAGACCATTTTGGAGTAAAGCCTTTATTTTACACAATTTTTAATGGAAACTTTATCTTTGCATCTGAAGTAAAATCAATACTTAAATTTCCAGGAATTACGCCTGTTTTAGACGAGCAAGGTATTAGTGAACTTTTTGGAATAGGTCCTGCACATACAAATGGTTCAACGGCTTTTAAGAATATTTATGAATTAAAGCCGGCACACTTTATTATATATACAGAAAATGGAATAAAGATAAAAAGGTATTGGAAACTAAAAAGCAGACCACATACCGATAATTTCAATGATACTTGTAATAAAGTACTATATCTGTTAGAAGATTCTATTAAAAGGCAACTTGTTTCAGATGTACCTCTTTGTACATTTTTGTCAGGTGGGCTTGATTCTAGCATAATTACATTATATGCCTCTGAATATTGTAAAGAGCACAATCTACCTAATTTAGATACTTACTCTGTTGATTATATAGATAATGATAAAAATTTTCAAAAGACAGATTTTCAGCCAAATTCTGACAACTACTATATAAATCTTATGCAAAAAAAGCTAAACACAAATCATCGTACAGTAATGCTTGATACACCTGAACTTGCTTCTGCTTTAGAAGATGCGATGATTGCAAGAGACTTCCCAGGTATGGCAGATGTTGACTCTTCCCTATTACTATTTTGCAAGCACGTAAAAAATGATGCTACTGTTACATTAACAGGTGAATGCGCAGACGAAATATTTGGTGGTTATCCGTGGTTTTTTAGAGAAGATGCTTTAAAAAGCAATACTTTTCCTTGGTCGATTGCTATTTCTGAGAGACAACAGTTGCTAAATCCTGAAATAGCTAGAAAGATAGATTTAAAAGAATATATAGATTATAGGTACAATGAAAGTTTAGACGATGTTGAAATTTTGGATATAGATTCTGATGAGACTAAGGAAAAAAGAAAAATTTCACACCTTACATTAAATTGGTTTATGCAAACGCTTTTAGATAGGTCTGATAGAATGGGTATGTACAATGGTTTTGAAATACGAGTTCCATTTTGTGATTATCGTTTAGCCGAGTATGTATGGAATATTCCTTGGGAAATAAAGGCTTTAAATGGCAGAGAAAAAGGATTGCTTCGTTACATTATGAAAGATAAACTTCCAGAAGAAATAGTAGAAAGAAAAAAGAGCCCTTATCCTAAAACGTGGAATCCTACCTATTTGAAAGCTGTAAAAGAGATGCTTAGCAAAATTATGGAAGACAAGAATGCACCTATTAACACCTTACTTAACAGAGATTACATTATGCAAATACTAGAAACAGATGGCAAAGCCTTTACTAGACCTTGGTTTGGTCAGCTTATGTGCCGGGCCACAACTTTTAGCATATTTGTGCCAAGTTAATATGTGGCTTGAGAGGTATGAGCCTAGGATTGAGTTGTAAATTTTTCTGAGGTTTCCAAGTGGAACCTCAAATTTTACTGCTTATAAGCTTCCGGCTTAGCCTGGGGATAATTACTGCTTTACAGTTTTCCCTTTGGCAATTTATTACTATCGGCTATTTTTTTACTTTCTGACTTAACTCTTCTTTCTAATTTTTTTTAATCTTCTGCCGGTTTTAAATTCTCTGGTTTAATGCCTCTTTTATTTAACATATTTCTTACACTTAAATTATTATCTATATGCTCATCAGTTATACTTTCTTCACCATACATATCTTTTTCAGTTACATTGTAATTCGTCATTTCTGTTGCTAGATTTTTTGCTGCAATCGTTAGAGTAGGTAAAAAATCTGCCAAAGGTCTATTTCCTTTTACACCATATTTTGCTTTCATCTGCATTGTATTTAATCCACCAAATAATGCCGAATCTCCTTTTGAACGAATTCTTGCAAATCCTAAATCATCTACTCCCCTCTCATAAATATTTTTAGATAATTGCTTTTCAGATTCTTTTAGTTTTTCTCTTGCTTCTAATCGATTCATTAGTCTTATTCTATCCTCAATTATTTCTTGTTTTCTAGTTTGTACTGCAAAATATGTTTGAGCAAATGCAATTTCTTCCTTTTTTGAATCTCCATTTTGAGCAATTAAATAACACGCATATCTTGTTAACATATAATCTTTTAATGTTCTTTCAGCTCCCGATCCTATTTTGACCATTTTCGTGACCTCACGAAAATGGTTATCAACTTCTATGCCAGCATTTTCACAAGATTGCATTGCCTTTTTTATTGTTTCAATAAAATTTTCCCATCTTTTGTATCCCAACTGAATCTGCAAGTCTCTTGCATACCAAAATTCTATATTGTCTTTTTCTTCTGTGTTAATGATAGAATCAAATTTCTTTTTTAATTCTATTATTTGGTCTTTTTCAAATTCCATACCTATCACTTTCCTTGTAATATTACTCATAATAGCATATGTATATCTTTTATTACTTTATTTTTTAGTGCGTTTATTACAATTTATATGTATTACTGTATTATGTATTTTAAAACATTTGTTTGTATTTGTCAAGTGTTTTTCTGATATTTGTTTTTATCTATATCATTTAATTTTTTACTCGCTCTAGCAATATAGCTTCGTATCAATTTCTGACAGCCAATGCTCCACCCCACAACTTATGCAATATTTGTGCCAAGTTAATATGTGGTTTGAGATGTATCAGCCTAGGATTGAGTTGTAAATTTTTTTGAGGTTGCAATTTGCAACCTCAACTTTTTTAATCTTTGACAATCACATCTTTTGCCTCTTCAAAGCTTGCTCTTCTTTCTCTTGCATTTTGCTTGATTTTCTTGTCAACTTCTAAATTTAATTTTAAAATATCTAACTTGCTAATCGTCCTAACAATTTTGCTTGAGTGTTTTACAGAGCTTGCTGGCTTTGCAAAGGACTTGACTCTTGCATCAATAGATTCTTTCATATTCTTTCTCCTTGCCAATTGGCTTTCTAAAATAAGTGAATAAATTGCTATTTATTTAAACTGTTCTTAAATTAGAACAGGAGTTTTCAAAAGAATATGTTATATATTAGCATATTTTAGTAAATTCTTCAAGTTAGTTTATTTCTTTTTTAGTCATTTTTATACCTACAATAGCAATGCTTGAGAATAATATAGCAAGTACTGCTATTCCCACATAATTGTTATCCCCTGTTTTTGGAATATCATCCTTGTTTTCTTCTGGTGCTGGCTTTTCTGTGACCTCGTCTTTGCTATCATCCTCTTCTGCTGGTGTTTCTACTTTAGAAATTCTGGCATATATTGTTGTATCTGCATCAAGTGTTTTAGAAAAGTCAAATTCTTTTGTAAATGCTTCATCAGTATAATATCCGTCTATTTTGTAATTTTCCTCTAAATCAATATGTGCTTTTAATGTTTCCTCTGACACAGTGCTTCCTTTTTCCACAACTATTTTACTTGTTTTGTCATTAGCAATTAGTGTTACCATTACTGCATCTATATCTCCGCTTGCTGTAACTTGGTCTGGTACTGTAGTTTCAGAAATTACATTGTCATTTGAATCTGTTAATAAGACCTTATCTCCTGATATTATAACTTTATTCTCTGTACCTTCTGTATTAGTTATAGTAAAGTCTGTAAGGTATCCGTTGTCTGCCACACGTACAACATTTTCACTTGATTCTGATGTTAAAGATCCACTCATTACTAAGGTTGGATTATTTGTTGCAGATGCACCTTTGTCTATTTCAATACCATTATTGGCATTAGTTCCATTAAAGCCTAGATGTAGGTCAATTACTTCTACATTGCCTCCGTTGGCTAATACACCACCATATTTAAAGCCTGTTATAGATACATTGTTTAGTATAACAGTAGCACCATCATAAGACTGTACGCCATACTTTGGTCCATTATTTAAGTCTATATCCTTTAATGTAAGTTGTCCTGCAGAAAATTGTGCTGTGAACATAGTTTGATTTCCAGATGTTGAAGTCCAATCAGTAGAACCAGAAATTGTATATCCGTTTCCATCAATAGTAAGTTTTTTCTGTATTACAATAGGTCCAGTTACTGTTATATTATTTTGAATTTCAACTGTTCCTCCGTCATCCACGTTTTCGATTGCAGATTTTAATGTACTTTCATCTGTTGCAGTTTCTGTACTTGCTGCATTTGTGAAGCTAGGTATAGAAAAAAGAGCAAGCACTGTTAATGTTAAAAATAGCATAAATTTTATTGTGTTTTTCATTTTTAACCTCCTAATTTTGTTTTGAATAGTAATTAGTTTTTACAATTATTTGCTTAAAATTTTTATTATTTTAAAAAACTATTTTACTATCTTTATAGTTTAGTGTTGCTCTTTTTTGTTTTTTTATTTAAGTTTTATAAAATTTTTTCAAATCAAAATTTTCCAATTTTTATTCTTCCATTCCATTAACAATCAACGCATTATTTTCATTTCCAATTATTTCTTCAAGCTCTATATATCCATTGTCCATTGAATTCTCTTTTTCCTCTTCTACTTCATCTTTTTTAGCTATTACATCGCTATTGCCAAATTCCCATATTTGAAATGGATATCCCTCTAATAATCCCCAACATTTAATATTTATACTTCTTTCTCCATTAGTGAAGACTCTATTGTATCCCATTTGTTTTTCTATATCTTCTTCATATTCGAATTGTTTCATATAATCATTAAGTGAATAATCAGATTTTGCATACATTACTCTATTTGGAATACTTTGAACCTCATAATAATTTTCATTACAATTTACAACTTTTACATAACCAATAAGTGCTCTTGATATATTAAAAGTAGCAAGTTTAGCTTTTGCTACAAGCAATATGCTTAGTATTAGGATTGCACATAAAACTGTGATTGTAATTATTTTTATACATTTCTTAGTTTTTTTATTTCTGCTTTCTTTAAGTTCTCTTACAAATTGTTCTATTTTGTTTCTAATTTCATCATCATTTAAGTCCTTTTCGCCTGTAATTAGTTCACTTACCGTAACGCCTAATTCTTTAGATATTGGTTCTAAAAGAGTTATATCTGGGAAGCTATCTCCTCTTTCCCATTTAGATACTGCTTTATCTGTTACATTTAATTTCTCTGCCAATTCTTTTTGAGTCATATTTTGCTTTTTTCTCAATTTTAATATTAGTTTTCCAAATTTTATATTATCCATAGTCAGTGTTCTCACTCCTTATTATATGGTTTTTGCTAATTAAAATACTTAGTAAATTTGTTTAACAATTCTTGGCTTAAGTATAATATATCTGCACTATTATTTCAATCTACTGTTGGTAGAGTACTAAAAAAAGCCATAATAACTAATTTTACTAATTATTATGACTCTATTTTGAACTCTATTGCTTTTACTCTTCTTTCCAAGTTTTTCCTGCATCATTTGTCACATACACTGTTTTAGTTCCATCATAAGAAATATTTTCTATTCTTCCATCATTTATACTTGTAAATTCTATATCTGCTCCTCTATTTATTCTAATCATACTATTATCACCTTTTTGGGTTGTCCAAGTTTTGCCACCATCATAAGTTATTGATGCTTGTAAATGTTCCCTCTGACCTAATTCAGTGCTAGTGCATACCATAGCAATACCATTGTTTTTATTAAAGAAGTTCATATATACAATATATCCACTAGTTTCTGATATTAACCCATTTTGCCAAGTTGCTCCGTTATCATCTGAATATATTAAACTAATAAACTGTCCATTATTGTTTTCAAAAATAATTTTATTCTCGCCCAAGTAATAGCTATCATCTGCGAACTCTTTATCTGTCATATAAATATTAGAAAATTCTGCTGGTACCTCTATCCAATTTTCGCCAAAGTCTGTTGTAACATATACTGTATTTTCTATAATACGATAATATCGTTCTGATACTACCGATGGAAGGTCATTTAATATTGCTTCTACATTGTTATGAGGTCTTAAATAATATATATTTGCTCCTATTGAAACTGCAATTAAAATTATTACAATTACTAATTCTACAATTGTTTTTATTATATTTGCTTTACCTGTTTTAACCTTAGTTACATCTTGCTGTTCATTTTTTTCTTCTGAGTCAGTAATATTATTGGATGCTATAAGTTTTACAATATTATCCTTGATTTTTTTGATTACAATGTACAATATAAATGCTATTAAACTAAAAACAATTCCAAGTAGCCCCAGTTCGCAACAATCAGATATTAAAGCTGTTAACGTTCGTGGTACTATTTTTCCTGCGAATTTGCCTATAAACAATAAGATTGTAATAATCCCGTAAAATATAATATGTTTTTTCTTTATTCCTTTATTTTTTTCTAAAATTCTACCAGTTAAAGCTCCAATAAAATTCAAAAATACAAAGCCACAAAAATCATCAATCCATAACATTCCGTTTCGGTAATTAAGCCAAGTTGCAACTATATAAATTGGAAACATTAGTATTGTTGGTATAAAAAA
>CALXRZ010000007.1 GCA_944391015.1 uncultured Clostridia bacterium
TTTTGCTTTTAAATAGCTTTTTCTCGGTAATTAGAAGTTACTTTTTCTAAATAGAATTCACTTTTACAGTTGACCACACATTTGTTATTGGATAGTAGTTTTAAGAATCTTTATAAAAACTAGCTAGTATGTATAAATGCACACTTAGCCCACAACCTGCTTTTTCTTCTTATATACTAGGTCATGCGCCACACTTGCCCAGTTGTCCATTTCTACTGTTCTAATTTGTAGTTCAGCTTTAATTGGAATTGTTACTTCTTCTATTTTACACTTATACCTAAATATTATATGATAACTTGTATAGCCACTTTCTTTTGGTTTTCGTATATAATCCTTTTCTTTTAATATTTCAAAACGAGCATCGTTTTTTACTAGGTTAGCTATCTCATAAATTTCATTCAAATTATTACATACAATTCTTATTCCTATCAAATCATTTATTTTTTCTATTACATTGTTCCACGTAAGTTCGTAACCTTTGTGTTCCATTTTTTCAATTAAACTTACATAAGATTTTATTCTTGATTCTATTTTAGTTATTTGCTCTATTTTTCCTCCATTCTTTAGTACATCTTTTACTTCATTTAATACTATACTTCTTGCTATATTTATAATATAATACATATTTTCATACATATCATATATGCTATACGTATTAAAATCTACTTTGTCCATCGTCTTATAGTGTTCTCTCCTTTCAGTTTAAGTTTGGAATTTCTATTATACTACTAATTTTATTTTTTTCAATACATTTATCAAAATTTTCTTCCAAATAATGTAAATTTTTATTGCTGTTCACAGTTATTATTTTGTCGTAGCAATGTTTATTTTAATTTTATGTTGGAGTGATTAAGGTGGGAACCGACAAGTTTACAAACTGTTAAACGACACTTTAGTAAAGTTTTTACAGTTTGTACGCAGTTGGGGGCCGGAAACATAAAATTCAAATATACATTGCTACGACATTTAGAGCCAACTATGAATTTCAACAAATTTTCCCTACCCAAACTCAATTAACTATGATATAATATATATTATTTATGGAGGAAAAAAATGAACACAAAATATTTAAAAACTTTAGAATTTGATAAAATTATCGAAAAATTAACTACATACTGTAAAACATATATAGGAAAACAAAATATGGCTAATTTGCTTCCTACTTTTAATCAGTATCAAGTAACAAATTTACTAGAACTTACAAATGAGGCAACTAGCTTAATTTATAGAAAAGGCAATATGCCTCTTCCCGATTTACCTAATATTGAAATTAGTGTTAAAAGCTTAGAAAGTGGTGCTACTTTGTCTATTTCTGCTTTATTAAATATTGCTAGATTTTTAAAAATATCGCGTGAAGTTAAGGAATATTTTTCTTCTAGTGATGATATAGATTTGTCTAGCTATACTAAGTTAAGCGATATATTTGAATCAATCTATACTAATAAAAGTATTGAGGATAAAATTTTTTCAATTATATTAGATGAAAATACTATAGCTGACAATGCTTCTTCTAAGCTAAGTAGTATTAGACGTCAAGCTAAAAAGTTAGAGCAAGAAATACGTGATAAGTTAAATTCTTTTATTCACTCTAGTACTTATTCTAAATATATTATGGATCCAATTATTACTATTAGAGAAAATAGGTATGTACTTCCAATTAAAGAAGAATACAAGTCTCAAGTTAAAGGCTTTATTCACGATGTTTCAAGTAGTGGCTCTACTGTATTTATTGAGCCTATTAGTGTGTTTGACCTTAACAGTGAAATTTCTAATCTTAAAATAGAGGAAGAAATTGAAATTGAACGAATTTTAGCAGAGCTTTCTAGTATGCTTTATGACTATACTTTTGCTATGAAAAACAATATATCTACACTTGGAGATTTAGATTTAATATTTGCTAAAGCAAGCTATTCTCTTGATATTGATGGAATTTGTCCTAAAATCAATGATGAAAAATTTGTTGATTTTAAGTCTGCAAGGCATCCTTTAATTGATAAAAACGTAGTTGTCCCTATTGATATTTCTATTGGTAAGGATTATTCTTGCTTGGTTATAACTGGTCCTAATACTGGTGGAAAAACAGTTGCTTTAAAAACTACAGGACTTTTGCTACTTATGGCTTATTCTGGCATATATATTCCTGTTAAAGAGAGCAGTAGCATTTACGTTTTTGATAATATTTTTGTAGATATTGGTGATGAGCAAAGCATCCAAGAAAATTTAAGTACTTTTTCTTCACATATTTCTAACATTGTGGAAATTACAAATAATATTACAGCTAATAGTCTTGTGTTAGTGGACGAACTAGGCTCAGGAACAGACCCTATTGAGGGTGCAAATTTAGCAATTAGTATTTTAGAGTATTTATATAAGGCAAATGCAATTACAATTTGTACTACTCATTATCAAGAACTTAAAAATTATTGCTTAACTCATAAAGGCTTTCAAAATGCAAGTTTTGAATTTGATTTAGATAATTTAAAACCTACATATAAATTGCTTATTGGTATTCCTGGAAAGAGCAACGCATTTGCAATTAGTAAAAAATTAGGATTAAATGAAGATATTTTAAAATCAGCTAGTAGCCTTATGAAAAGTCAAGATGTTAGTATAGAAGAGTTGATGAAAAATATTTATGATAGCAAGCTAGAGATTGAAAAAGAAAAAGAAGAAATACAAAAAAATTCTAGTCAAATTGAAACACTTAGAAAATCATTGGAAGCCCAAACCAACAATCAAAAGGAAAAGCAGGATAAAATACTTGATAAAGCTAGAGAGGAAGCAAAACAGATTCTACAATCAGCTAAAGATGAAGCCAATTCTGTTATACGTAAATTAAATAATTTAGGGAAAAATGATTTAGCTTCTGCTAATAATTTAAGGAATGAGCTTAATGATAAGTTAAAAGATTTGAATGCCGATTCTTCAAATGATGGTATAAATTTGGAAAGTTTGCTAGAATTAAATAGTAAATTTAGTTTGAAAAATAGTAAGATAGATGGTAATTCAAAAAAAGACTCTGCACACAGTAGCAATTCAACAAAAGGTAATTTTAATAATGTTGGCTCAAATAATAAAGCTTCTAATCATTCATCAGTTACATTCGCTAAGAATAACCAGTTTAAAGCTCAACATATTTCTAGCGAAATAAATGTTATTGGTCAAACTGTTGATGAAGCAATTTTTGTAATAGACAAATACTTAGATGATTGCGCTATAGCAAAACTTTCTCCTGTACGTATTGTTCACGGCAAGGGCACAGGAAAGCTACGTGAAGGAATTCATAAATTTTTAAGAACTAATCCACACGTAAAAAGTTTTAGACTTGGAACTTTCGGCGAGGGAGAAATGGGTGTTACAGTAGTTGAATTAAAATAGGTTATGGACAAAGGGGACTAATACCCTTTGTCCACTTTTTATTTCAAACTCTCTACAAGCAATTCTTGTAAAATTATTGCTTGATTTTTATCTAATGCTTCCCTTGTAATTTCATTATTTGAAATAATTCTAATTCCTATACAAGGTACGTTAAATTTATTACACACAGAATATACACCTATACTTTCCATATCTTCACAAAGGTTACCAAAGTTATTGCTTATCCAATCAATTCTGTCTATTTCTCTGCTAAATACATCTCCACTACCTATAATTCCTGTATATACTTTTCCTGCATACTGTTCTTTCAAGAATTTTTGAAACTTTTGCACTAATTCAGAATTTGCACTTTTTATTTCTTTTGCTCTTTTATTTGGCTCCCATTCAAACGGATTTGAGCCCTCTCCTTTATTTTTACTTGGCATTGAGTATGCATTTATATTACAACATTTTTCGCCAATTATGATGTCACCCGTATGTATACTTTCCCTGTGTGCTCCTGCAATTCCTTGATTTATAACCATATGTGGTTTAAATTTTTCTATTCCTATAGTTGTAGCAATAGTTGCATTTATTGTTCCAATTTGCGTTTTTGAAACAACTACATTACAATTCTTGATCTTTCCTGTATAAAATTCATAATCTAAAATAACATTTTTCTCTTGTTTTTCTAATTTCTCTAGCAATTTCTGTACTTCTATATCCATTGCTCCTTGTATTAAAATAGTTTTATTTTCCATTTTTTATCTCATTCCTTTCCTAAGGCACAAACTGGTTGGAAAAGAATTAAATTTTGACTAGGAAAACGAGTTTAAAATTTATGAGGCGTACTCTGTGTACGTTGATTAAATTTTAAACGATGTTTGACAACGTCAAAAGTGTAATTCTTTTTCAACCTTTACTCCATTTTTTATTGTATAGTCAAAGCTTTCTTCTATTGTATATAGTTACTTTCTAATGTGTTTTAGGTATGGTCACTTAGTTCTTATTCGTCCAGCTTTCCAACTAGCTCTATGCCATCTAAGTCTATTATTTCTACTTTTTCTATTGCATTTTCTAGCTTGTGTTCTTTTTCCTCTACTTTTACTACAATGTAGTTTGTTGTATGTCCTTTTATGAACTTCTTGCCATTTTCTAAATGTGGTTCTTCAAAAAGTACCTCCACTATTTTTCCAATGTACTTTTTATTGTATTCCCTTTCATTTTCGTCTGATAGAGCTATTAGTTTTCTACTTCTTTCCTCTTTTACATTTCCATCTACTTGATTTGGCATTACTGCTGCTTTTGTACCTTTTCGTTGAGAGTATTTGAATATGTGTGTTTTATAAAATTTTATTTTTTGCAGAAATTTATATGTAGTATTAAACTCTTCCTCTGTTTCTCCTGGGAAGCCTACAATTATGTCTGTTGTAAGTGCCACATTAGGATATGCATTTCGTAATAATTGCACCCCTGCTTCAAATTCTTCTATAGTGTACCTTCTATTCATTCTTTTTAAAGTTTCGTTACAGCCACTTTGTAATGATAAGTGAAAATGGTCACATATTTTTTCTAGTTTGGATAATCTATCTACAAACCCTTTTGTAATTAACGTTGGTTCAAGTGACCCGAAGCCTAATTCGTTTTATACCGTCGATTTGATTTATTTTTTCTAATAAATCAATCAGTTTAAAGTCTCTATCTTTAAAATCTCTACCATACGAAGCAAGATGTATACCTGTTATTACCACTTCTTTTATACCTTTTTCAGCAATTTTGGTTATTTCGCTAACTACATTTTCTGGCTTTCTACTTCTTATATGCCCTCTTGCAAAAGGTATTATGCAGTATGAACAAAATCTATCGCAACCATCTTGTACTTTTATAACAGCTCTTGTTTTTTCTGTAAATGTAACATCTCCAAAATCTACGTATTCTTCACAATGAAGCACATCATTCACATCGATTTTTTTGTTTGTTGTGGTATCATTTTTGTTATTAGTACTTACTTCTTTGCCATACTTCTTGTTTAAGACTTCTTTTTTTTCATTGCTATTTTTTTTATCAGTTATATTTTGTGCTTGCTTTTCTTTTAGCCTTTCATTTACTAATGCACATATATTTTTCTTTTCATTGGTTCCAAGTATTAAATCAATTTCTGGAATTTTTTCTAGTTCATCCTTAGCTACTTGCGCATAGCAACCAACAGCAACAAGGATAGCCTTTGGATTCAATTCCTTAACTCGTCTAAGCATTTGCCTAGATTTTCTATCTGCCATGTTAGTTACTGTGCATGTATTTACTATATATACATCTGCTTTTTCATCAAATTCTGCTATTTTATATCCATCTTTCATAAATTCTTGTATCATTGCATTTGTTTCGTATTGATTTACTTTACAACCTAAAGTACAAAATGCTACAGTTTTGTTTTCCATTTATTATCTCCTGCTTTCTATTTTTAATTAGTACCTTTATATGTCTAAAATTATTAGATCTCTTATGCATTTATATTATATCATAATTCATTATGTTTTAATATTAGTTAGAAAAATAATATTAAAACATATTTTTATCCATTCAAGCAAAATTATATTAGTTAATCCATAACCTATTCTTTCTAACAAAAATTATAATTAAAACCAACCAGAGTGGCCTTATAAAATAAAGCCACCCTGATTTTGAGAATTTTATATATTTGCTACTGTCCATGCTACTCCGAAAAAGCAGCAGATTACATAGATTATGAATACTGGCTCTGCTATTTTCTCGTGCCGCTTAATCCACATCTGGATTTTGAATTCTAAATCTGGCCACTTCATGTACAGCAGATTTACAATGACATCAGCTGCTGCCAGCAGTATGAACATAGTAGAACCTATTCTTCCAAAAGTATCCAAAATATTCATAAAATTCTCCTTTTGGTCCATTTGTAACCAAACTCTAGCCAGTAAAATAGAACTTGAAATATCAACTTCTATCTCTTAAATGCAATCTTTTTTAGCTTTGTCTTATTAAACTTTCTTTCTTTTTTTTACTCCTTTCCAATATGCCTTCATAATTTCTTCTTTCTTGAAGTTCTTATGGTTCACCTTAATGGTAACCCCATTAAATTCGAACTCTACACCTTCAAAAACAGAATTATACTCAAATGCTTTCATTACCTCCCTAGGGAAGTTAGAGCCATTAAGGAAGCACCCTTCTACCAATTCTGCTAAATCTTCAATATAGCAGATTGGATCCGGCTGAATAGTTGCCCAACCGTGAGAATAAGATCTCACCTTAATCGTTTTAATTTTTCCACGACTTTCAACCCGAAATTCACGAGTCATATTGTCATGACTGCATACTTTTTCGAAGTGTACCAAAGTTACATTTACCATAGCTATTCCTCCTGTTGTAAATTGCACTTGTTACTGTTTCTTATTGCGATTAACTGACTACATATATATCGCATAAATTATATTATATAATAAATTTACATAAATTTCAAGTGAAAATGAGAAATTGGGGACTGTCCCCAATTTCTCACTATTTTACATAATTTTAATACATTCCACCCATTCCAGCTTCTTCATTATGTCCTCCACAATTGCATTCCTTTGGTTCTTTCTTGTCTGTTACTAGACTTTCTGTTGTTAATATCATCGATGCAATTGATACTGCATTTTGAAGTGCACTTCTTGAAACCTTTGTTGGGTCTACAATTCCGGCTTTCTTCATGTCTACATATTCTTCTTTAGCCGCATCAAATCCTACACCTTTTTCGCTATTTTTTACTTTTTCTATTATAACTGCTGGCTCTAATCCTGCATTTGTAGCTATTTGTCTTGCTGGCTCTTCCAATGCTCTTAGGATTATTTTACCACCAATTTTTTCGTCTCCTTGTAGTTTTTCTACTTCTTTAGCAACTTCTGGTATGATGTTTACAAATGCTGTACCACCACCTGCAACTATACCTTCTTCAACAGCTGCTTTTGTTGCAGATAAAGCATCTTCTATTCTTAATTTTCTGTCTTTCATTTCAACTTCTGTAGCTGCACCAACACCAATTACTGCAACTCCACCTGCTATTTTTGCTAACCTCTCTTGTAAGTTTTCTTTTTCGAATTCGCTCTTTTCTTCTGCAATTTGTGCTTTTATTTGATTTACTCTTGCAGAAATTTGTGCTTTGTCTCCCATACCATCTACAATTATTGTATTTTCTTTTTGTACTTTTATTTGTCTTGCTCTACCTAATTGCTCTACTGTAGTATCTTTTAGTTCCATTCCTAAGTCTGAAGAAATAACTTCTCCACCTGTAAGAATAGCTATATCTTGTAACATATTTTTTCTCTTGTCTCCATATCCTGGAGCTTTAACTGCTACTACATTTAGCACACCTCTTAATTTGTTTAAGATTAAAGTAGATAAAGCTTCTCCTTCTATATCATCACAAATTATTACTAATTTTCCTGAATTTTGCATTAATGTTTCTAGTAATGGTAATATTTCTTGAATATTGCTTATTTTCTTATCTGTAATTAAAATATATGGATTATCAACTATTGCTTCCATTTTTTCTGTATCTGTTACCATGTATGGTGATACATATCCTTTGTCGAATTGCATACCTTCAACAACATTTAATTCTGTTTGAGATGTTTTAGATTCTTCTATTGTTATAACACCATCTTTTGAAACTTTTTCCATTGCTTCTGAAATTAGCTCTCCAACTTCTGTGTTATTAGCTGATATACTTGCAACTCTTGCTATATCTTCTTTGCCATTTACAGGTGAACTTACTTTTTTAAGTTCTTCTACAGCTGAGTTTACAGCTTTGTCCATACCTCTTTTAATTGCCATTGGATCTCCACCTGCTGCAACGTTCTTTACTCCTTCTTTTACCATGCTTTGAGCAAGAACCATAGCTGTTGTTGTACCGTCACCTGCTACATCGTTTGTTTTTATAGATACTTCTTTTACTATTTGAGCTCCCATATTCTCAAATGGGTCATCTAGTTCAATTTCTTTTGCTATTGTAACACCATCATTTGTAATAAGTGGTGCTCCAAACTTTTTGTCTAGAACTACATTTCTTCCTTTTGGTCCCATTGTAACTCTTACTGTATCTGCTAATTTATTAACACCGTTTAATAGGCTTTTTCTTGCATCCTCTCCAAATTTAATATCTTTTGCCATTTTACATTACCTCCTAAAATTTTTTAATTTATTTCTGTTGTCTTCTCTTTTATGTCTTTTATCGCAAAATTTTTAATTGCATTTTTTCAATATTAACTGCCTTTAAAATCTATTGTTCTTCATTATGTTATTCAGTTGATTTGAACTCATCCTAATTGTTTTACCAATTCCAATTAGTATATAAAATCTTTACTATTTTTTATTCTGCTATTGCTAAAATATCCTCTTGTCTAACTATTGTGTAGTCTTCACCTTCATATTTTACTTCTGTTCCGGCATATTTATTTACTACAACTTTATCTCCTTTTTTAACTAACATTTTTTCTAGTTTCCCATCGATTTCTCTACCAGGTCCAACTTCTACAACTTCTGCTATTTGTGGTTTTTCTTTTGAATTTGGTGCTAAGATAATTCCACTTTTAGTGGTTTCTTCGCTTTCTAACATTTTAATAACTACTCTGTCTGATAATGGTTTTAACATTTTTATCTACCTCCTTAAAATATTGCTACCATTTATTTAAAATAATATGTACAAAATATAAATATATGATTTATATTTTTAGACAAATGATAATTTACCTAGACAAGTTAATTTCAAAATCATTGTCTAAGTTTTCTAAAAAATTGTTGTATATTAGAGCAATTTTTTAGCAGTCTTTCTTTAAGACTGCTAAAAATATATACCCTTTTTGATTAAAAGTCAATACTTATTTTTAATTTTCACAAAATGTTCACATTTCTTGTTTGAATTTGCAATTTAATTTAAAAAGTGAGCAATGTATTTTTTATTTTTGGTTTGAGTGCTTAAGGTGGGGACCAACAAGGTACAAGTTGTTAAACTGAGCATTTTGCGAAGTTTATACAACTTGTTCGATGTTGGGGGCCGAAAACCAAAAATAAAAAATACATTGCTCACTTTTATATAGATGCAAATTTTACTTGCTCTCCCATTTTCCGTAAATTCCACAAGGTAGTATTAGTTTTGAATTCGTCATTGGAATTCCTATTTCTCCATTTGAAAATTTTCCATCTTTCTTTATATTTAATCTTAAGATATTTTCTAATACTGTACTTGAAATTCCTGTTGTATATGAATTTATCAAAAAGAATAATGGCTTATCTGACAATACTTTTGAACATAGTTCTACTAAATCTGAAATGTTATCTTCAAATTTCCATACTTCCCCATTTGTTCCTCTTCCATAAGATGGAGGGTCCATTATTATTCCATCATATTTATTACCTCTTCGTATTTCTCTGTTTACAAATTTGACAACATCATCTACTATAAATCTGACTGGTCTATCCTTTAAACCTGATGATACTATGTTTTCTTTTGCCCAAGTAGTCATTCCTTTTGAGCTATCTACGTGGCAAACGGATGCACCTGCATAGCTACAAGCTACAGTTGCACCTCCTGTGTAGGCAAATAGGTTTAATACTTTTATTTCTCGTTTTGCATTTTGTATTTTTGAAATCATCCAATCCCAATTTACAGCTTGCTCTGGAAATAAGCCTGTATGTTTAAAGCCCATTGGCTTTATATTAAATACTAAATCTTTATACTTTATTTGCCAATTTTCTGGCATTTTGCTATTATATTTCCAAGCGCCACCACCACTTGAACTTCTATTGTATCTAGCATTTGCCTTATTCCACTTTTCTGGGAACGATTTATTTTTCCATATAATTTGTGGGTCTGGTCTTATTAGTACCACATTTCCCCATCTTTCTAGCTTTTCTCCATTTGCCATATCTAATATTTCATAATCTTTCCAATTATTTGCTACATCCATTTTTTCATATCCTTTCTTAAGTCATTTTGTCTAAAATGTGAAACATTTTTCGCTTTTTTCTTCAATTTTGTTTCACATTTTTCATTTTATATTTTCATTAACACACTCATAAAACTTGATATTAAAAGCAAATCAATAACAATAAAACTTATTGTTGCTGTTATAACAGTTGTAAGCATTTTATGCTCTGATATTCCTCTTACTATTTTTGTTCTGATACTTTCTTTTTTGTTTTTTACAACCTGTCCATCCTTAACTTCTAAAATAATATCTTTTGCATACTCCATACAAAATCCCCCGTTCTTTTCTATACTCTATTTTTGCTTTAAAAAGTTTAAAGCCTCTATTATATAGATATTCCTGAACTAAATATTATATTCATACTTTCGTATACAAAATTATTACTATTTTATTTATAATCTGCAAATTTATTTTATAAATTCACGTTAACAAGACAATTTCAACATTTATTTTACTTTTAATTTAAAGTAAACTCTTTCGATTTTGTAACTATTCATATTAAATTATAGCACTCTCACCCTTGCAACACATCTTTTATTTTTCTTGCTAATTCTTCATTTATTCCCTTTACTTTGCTAATTTCTGACACATCTGCTTCTGCAATTTTTTTGGTGCTTCCAAATTTTTTTAGTAGTGCATTTTTCTTTACTTTGCCTATGCCTGTTATGTCGTCTAATGCTGATTTTGTCATTTCTTTATCACGCAATTTCTTGTGGTACCCTATTGCCGTATCGTGTACTGCATCTTGAAAATTAGTTATTAAATTAAATAAGTTGTTTGATATTTTTAGTTCTTCTCTTTCCTTATTCATCAAAGCTCTAGTTGAATGTTTGTCGTCTTTTACCATTCCAAATATTGGTATATTTAGTACGCTTACATCAAATTGGCTATTTTTACTTAAGTAGTCTTTCTTTAATTCGTCAATTGCTTCTAATGCTGCTCGTATTTGTGTTATTCCACCATCTACTAATATAACATCTGGTAATCGTCCAAAGCCACCATTTGGGTTTTCTACTGAATGAATTAGCCTTCTTGTAATTACCTCTTTCATACATCTTGGGTCATCCTGACCAATTACAGTTTTTATTCTAAATCTTCTTGACATATTCTTTTTTATAATTCCATCTTGCATTACGCACATACCTGCTACCATATTTGTTCCAGAGAGGTTAGATATATCATAACACTCTATTTTTCTAGGAAGCTTGTCTAAGTTTAGCACCTCTTTTAGTTCTGTTAAAACTTCTAGCTTGTCCTTCTCTTTGTTTTCTAATGTTACTTTTGCATTGTTTTCTGCCATTTCTACTAGTCTTAGTTTTTCTCCTTTTTGAGGTGTTTTTATTTCCACTTTTCTTCCTGCTTGCTTTGTAAATAGCTCTTGTAAAACTTCTTTGTCTTCTATTTCTTCTCTTAACATTATTTTATTTGGAAGTATTGCTCTGTTTATGTAATACTGTTTTATGAATGTAGATAAAATTTCTTCTGATGTTTCATCTACTAAATCATTTAAAAAGAAATGTTCTCTTCCTATCATTTTGCTTTTTCTTACAAAAAATACTTCTACACATACCTTTGTTTCGTTTCTAGCAAGACCTATTACATCAATGTCGTTTTCAGATATATTTGACACTTTTTGCTTTTCTGATATTCTTTCTATTGCGATTTTTTTATCTCGCAAGTATGCTGCTTTCTCGTATTGTAGCTTATCTGCTGATTCTTTTATTTCTGTATCTAACTGCTTTATTAGGTCGTCCGTTTTTCCTTCTAGCACATCCACTATTTCTTTAATTTGTTTCATATACTCTTCTCTTGAAACATACCCCATACAAGGTGCCATACATTTTTTTATGTGGTAATTTAAGCAAGGTCTATCCTTATATTTAAAGCTTTTGCATTGTCTAATTTTAAATTTAGATTTAATAAATTCTACCATTTCTTTCGCACTACCACTATTAGCATATGGTCCAAAATATTTAGCTCCATCATTTAAAATTCTTCTTGTTATATACACATCTGGATATTCTGCCTTTATATTTACTTTTATATATGGATAGGTTTTGTCATCTTTTAAAAGCACATTGAATTTAGGCATATTTTTTTTAATTAAATTACACTCTAAAATAAGTGCCTCTGCTTCGTTATCTGTTACTATGTATTCAAAATGGTCTATTAGTGAAACCATATTTTGTATTCGTTTGGTTTTATTTGTTTTCCTAAAATATTGCCTTACCCTATTCTTTAATGATATTGCCTTACCTACATATATAATTTTGTCATCTTTATCGTGCATTATATACACACCTGGCTTACCTGGCAACTTTTTTAATTCCTCTTCTATGTTAAACATATTCGCTTCCTCGTTCTTTTATTAAACTTCATATATTATAACATACTTTAAGTTGTTTCTTCAATTATATTAAAGAAATATGGAAGTTTTTGATTATGTAACCAAGTAGTTTGTATGTTTTAGATTTTTATTGGCGTGCTTAAGGTGGGGACCGACAAGTTTACAAACTGTAAAATTGAGCATTAGCGAAATTTGTACAGTTTGTACGCAGTTGGGGGCCGAAAATAAAAATCTAAAACATACAAACTACTTGGTTTATACTATTTTCTCCATCAGCTTCTCTATATTTTTCCTCCTATTATATCTTCTTATCTCCAATATTTCCAAATACCACAAATAGGCCAAAATTATTACAATAGATATATTATGTATGTATAAAATAACTATGCTTGAAATTGCTGTTAGCAGTATTAACACTGTTTTAGAAATTATATATGTAAGTTTATATGCCACTTTATTGCCATAAAATAATTTTATAGTTTCGTTTATAATTCTGCCTCCATCCATTGGATAAATTGGTATTAGGTTAAATATTGCTATTAAAAAGTTTGAGTAGATTATAATTTGGTATAAATATGTATTTATTATATTTGCATTGAAACTTCCAATTATTATAACTATAACTGCTATTAGTAGGTTGGTTATAGGCCCTGCAAGTGCAATAATTGCTTTTTTTATGCAAAGTGTGTTTACTCCGTTTATTTTTAAGTTGTTTTTTACTTTACTTGACGAACTATTAGAAAGCTGATTATTAGTACTAATATTTTCTCTCATTTTCAAATTATCCATCTTAAACTTCATTTGGAGTCCAACTGGAGTTAGTTTTATTTCTTCTGGTCTAAAGCCTAAAACTGCCCCCATTATTAAATGCCCGAGTTCGTGTATAATTGCAAATAGCAATAGCACCACATATATTTCTATTTGTGAAGTGAGTAGAAATAAAAAAAGGAACAAAAAAATTTTTAAATCTATTTTTACACTCATCATTCTTCGTCCTTTCTTTTAGTTTCCAAAATCTATTATTTTTTCTGGATTAACTGTTCTATTTTCTCTTCTTATTTCAAAATGAAGATGTGGTCCTGTCGAGTTACCTGTTGAGCCAACTTCTGCTATTTTGTCCCCTTGCTTGACCTTTTGCCCCTCTCTTACAAGTAATTTACTACAATGCGCATATCTTGTTAAAACTTCTCCATTTTCTATATCTATATGCTTTCCATATTCTCCCTCTTCTGATGATACTGTTACAGTTCCATCCATTGCTGCATATATTGGTGTTCCTGTATTTGCGCCTATATCAATGCCTCCGTGATTTGCCGATACTACTTCTGTTTCTTCCCTTGCACCATATCTTGATGTAACTGTTCCTGTTACTGGAAGAATAAAACTATAGTTTTCTTTTATATATTCTATGTCTAACTCAGATTGAGACTTTTTTGTATCTGTTTTTTCTTTATTATTATCTTCTATTATTTCATTTGTGTTAGCTCCACCAATTCCACCTACTGAATTTGCATTTTCTTGCTTATTTGCATTGTCATCATTCTCTTTATTATCTTGTTTATTCGAAGCATCTACTTCATTATTTGAATCTACCACTGTATTAGTGTTCTCAGCATTTTCCTCTGCCACACTATTTGCATTTATATTGTTAGTAGCTTCGGCATCATCTTTCCCCCAAAACTTATTTTTTTGTAAAAAAATTGTGACTTGGTTTTGAAGCTGTCCAAAATTTATGTCATAAGATAAAAATTCTTTTGTTTTATTTATTACATCTTGAGAAAATATGTAATTTCCATTTTTTATTAAATAAAAAATTACATATATCATCGCACAAATTACAAGTTGAAAAAACATCTTTTTAAAAAGTGATAATTTTTTTGTTTCTACTCTATTTACACTGTCTCCCACAACTCTTACTCCATTTGCTATTTTTCTTCTGTTATATATTTCCTCTGCTCTTCTAATTCTTTCTTCGCTGCTAATTGTTCGTTCCAAAATAAAAAACACCTCTTCCTTTGTTGTTTTTTACATTTATATGTTCTCTAGGTGTTTTTTATTCATATTAAATTTATAAATCACTACACTATAATAAAAATAATTCCAACAACTGTAGTTAAAAATAAAAACAAATTTAGCCTTATTGAGTTCTTATATTTTTTTTCTAGTTTTTTTATGTTTCTCTCTTTTTTAGGCGAATTATTTTCTATTCTATCTAAATAAGACTTAATTACCATTTCTGCATCTTTTACAATATAGCCCGTTTGCTCTTTTTCCTCTTCTTCTATATTTTCTTCATTAGGAGATATAGTTTGATATTTATGTATTTTATTATTCTCCTTTAATATTATTATTGCTTCTTCTACTAAATTAGATGGCAAATTTTTTAACACGATCATATTTTTCATATCACTCATTTTAGGACTCCTCCTCTTAAGTATTTCTTACTTAGAGTTTTGCCATAATTTTATTTCTTATACAATTTGTTAAAAAATTTTCTATTCCTTTAGAAACTATCTGCACAATATTATTTATTTCTTCTATATCAACATTTTTTAGCTCTACCAAATTATTGACCATAGAATTTGTATTTTTTCCCACTACACATTTAATGTTTAGGTTAGAATAAAAACAAATGCTCTTTTCTAAGGCTTTTCCGATTTTTATATATCCTTTATTTAATATAACTTGCCCCATATTTTCTTTACTGCCTAAGGCTGAGTCTATTGTTATAATATAGGGATTATCAAAATTCTTATAAATGTCACCTATTATATTTTTTGCATTGTTAAAATTGATTGTATGTTCCAAGACGCCATATATTTTTATATATTCGTTTTCTAAATACTTTATATTTTCTCCCACCAACGGACCTACCGAATCGCCAAGTACTTTTTTTGTGCCAATACACAGTATTATTACATTAGAATATATGTGGTTTAAATCTTTAGCTCCTACTTCTAACTCTCTAATAAATTTATAATATCTATTATACAATCATCATTCCCCTCTCATATTTTATATATTGCATTTTATTCTTTGTCCCTTGCAATTATGATGTTTATATTTCTATCTTTACTATATTTTTTTACAATATCACCTGAAAAACTTGCAATTTCGTTAGTAACAATAATTGTATCATACCTTTTATTTATTAGTTCTTTGATTTTATCATCGGTTTTCTCTGGCTCTCCTAATTTAAAAACATCAAAACCCAATCTTTCTGGCATTTTAAAACTCTCTTCGTCTTTTTCATACTTTACCCAAGATATTTTCATTTACATCACCAGTAATATTCTTTGACATTTTTTCAATTTTATGCATTTTCTTCTTCTTTACTTAGTTCTTCCCTTAAGGCTTCATCAGAAATATATTCTAAAGCTCTTTTGTCACTTGCTACTGCTGCTACTGCTATGTCTCTATTTGCTCGTAGCCTTTTGCTAGCATATTTAAGTATTAACCCCTTATTTTTTACTGCTTCTAAAACCACATCATAATCATCTCTTAGTTGCTTTGATGCATAATATAATTCTTGTCCATCAATTTTTACTGCATCAAGCATTACGTCTTTGTCATCTGCTAATCTTTGGCTTACATAGCAAGCTGTCCATCCTACTTTTTTTATTGATTCTAACACAACTTCTTTGTCATCTTTTAAGCTTTTCCCTGCAAATTCTAAAGCGTTTCCATCCTGCCTTATTGCCGTTAAAACTACTTCTTTATCATTTTTTAGTTCTTCTGATGCATAGTCTAATAAACTTCCTTGTTTGCTAACCATACTTAACACATATTCTTTGTCATTACTTTTTTCTGTATCAAATTCCATAAACTCATCTTCTTTTCTTTTAGTAAATTATCTACCTTATTATTTTAATTTCATTTTTCGAATTTCATCTTTCGTTTCTTTGTTTACTCTATTAGATTCTATAATTTTTTGCAATGCTTTGTTAAATGTAATTTTATCTAAAGAATTATTTTGTAAAAATTCTCTGGTTTTTTGTTCATTTTTAACAAATGCTACAGATATTCCCCACGCAACTGCCATTTTCACATAATATTTGTCTAATTTTATTTCATTATATATTTTAAACACCTTGTCTATGTATTCATCAGTTAAATAATAATCCATTAGCATAATTACAGCAAATCTTACCTCGAATTCTTGGTTAGAACTGATGTATTGTTGCAAAAATTCATATACTTTTTCCATATTTTTATTTGTAAATTTATATGTAGAGCAACAGCAATCGCAAATGGCCCAATTATCAATCATTGGTACAAACTGTTTTAAATAGTCTAATTTTATATCTACTTCTGCTTTCATATAACCAATAACTAAACCATAAATCATTTTTTCTTCGTAAAACTTACATTTATATTTGTTTAAAAATTCTATTGGTTTTTGCTTTGCTATTTCTTTTGCAAGTTCTCTTAAAATTGGTAATCTTACCCCAATAATATTATCCGTTCCTGGGCATAATCCACTATGAAATTCTTTGTATTTTTTGTCTGATAGTTCATCTAGTTTACTTTTTAAATCAATCATTTTTTCTCCATTCCTTATATTATATTCCACTCTTGCTTTTTATAGTAGCTTGTATATTTGTTTACTTTGCTTTTGTACCAAGTATTATTTAATACATCGTTTTTATACTCTCTATATATTAAATCATATTCCTTCAAAAAGTCCAGTATTACATACTTAGTACACGGATATTTTTTTCTAAGTTCATTTCCTAATACGTGTATTCTTCCATTTTACAGTGTACAACAAATTCACTTGAAGATTTTTGTAATTCCAAGTCCTTGTATAATGGTATAATAATATCTCTGTATAAGGTTTCGTAAGAAAACAAATAATCTTTTCCTACAAAACTTTTTGGTACAAATACAATAGGATTTTCCATATAAGCTGGTAATTTTTCTATTCGTTTCTCCCAGATTTTGTTCTCGCCATTCCAACACATATTCTTTAGTTCTACTGTTTTCGTAGGTATTTTCCACATTTCACATTGTTCTTGTGTATATTTGATTAAATCTTCAAATATTATTGTGGTAATTAAGTCCGACACTTTATCTTTTTCGATATTATTTATTGCAATAGAAAAATCAAATATATCTTCAACAAAGCCAGATTCAAATACACTGCCCTGTGATAGTAATTTTATCATTGTAACCCCTTCATTAAAGCTAAAACTTTTTCCAAAAGTAGTTTCTATTGAATAGCCCAGCCTTGTTTCATTTCTATCACAAAATATATCCATAAATTCCAATAGCCTATTATATTCCTTATTTTTTGAAAGTTCTACCATATTATTTACAAATGTTTTTATCTTATTATAACACCTTTTATGCAATTCTGTATTACCATTTTTTATTCGTAATGGGTCTAGGAAAAGTAAGTTGTCCTTACTTAAATTTATATTTGCAAAATCTAATTTTACTGCAGGTATATGGTATCTAGTACTAATTTTCATAACAATCTCCTATACTTTTTTTGATTTAAGTATATCATTCAAGTTATTCGCGTACAGGAGTGTATTTTATTTCTTGTTTACTGTTTAGTTATTTGCGTTTCATACTTAATTTTTATTTATTATATAATATATGTTGTTTTTTAGCTATGTACCCAGTGTATCTAACATTTTAAGCTTGAAACTTCTTCACTGTATTTAGTGGGAATTATACTAAATTATAGTGCTAACACAATTTTGATAGCATAGCTTCTTTACTGTATTTAGCTTAGATTATAGTAAACTATATGTTACTATTTTACTATGCTGGCAAGTAATTTGTCAATTTTTTCTAGAACATTAGTTGTGGAATATTAGCATTTATTTTTCAAATAGTTTTGGTATAAATTTGTTTAATTATATTGCTTAGAATAAAGCGACGAAGTCGACATCTGTTCGTACCAATTTAGTTTTCCGACTATAAGTAGGAAAGCCTAAAGACAATAGCTATTATAACCATTTTATGTAATAGAAATTTTAGAAAAATTTCCTATTACATAAAATGCGAGACCTAATAGGCCTCGCATTATCCCTCCTTTATATTCTCCATTGTTTTTCTACTTAGCAACATAGATTGTTAAGTAGTGTTTATTACGATAAAAATCGACAAATCATTAGCACAATAGATTTCGTAAAATCTTTTATGCAGATGTTTTTGAGTTTAATACTCGAGTTTTAATATATTATGCTCCTCGTTGCAATCGTATAAACAATTGCTCCATAAGGTTTCAGGACATTGCAATTGCTACCGTTAATACTAAAAACGACTTTAGTATTAGGAATATTTACGCCAATATACTGCTCAGAATTAGTCCTGTTTATCACAGTAACAGCAATTCCGTATCTGCTTCTTCGTGTAATTTCAAGAATTTGCTCATTAGTATATGTTTGCATATCTCCATCAGACAGTATATTCTCAAGTCTTTTTCTTAAGTATCCGATCTCGATATAGAATTCCAAAAGTTCGTGGTTTTCACTTTTCCAAGGATATGGCTTACGGTTAAACGGATCTTTGTTTCCACTTAATCCCACTTCAGTTCCATAGAAAGTCATCGGAATTCCTTTTGACATATACTGTGCAAGAGCGGCCAGTTTTAGCTTATTTATCGATTCCCAGTTTAAGCAGTAATCATTTTCATTTTCCCACTTTCTAAAGCTGAAAGTATCGAAACTATTATAGCCTCTCCAAGGATCCTCAATGTTCCATATCTGCCCCTGATACGGGTTCTCAAGCATTCCTCTTCCTTGAAGCATATTAAGTGCTCGAGGAGTATCGTGCGTGTCTATGTGGTTCCACAGAACATCTTGTACCTCTAATGGGTACTTTGCAATATTCCGCGTGTATGCATTGTAGTGCAAATAATTTCCGTACCTTATCCATCTATGAATTGCATCAGTAAAAGGATAATTCATAACAGAATCTACTTGCCCATCGTAAATTTGAGGATCACCTCTGTTTATAGCAAAATCCCACATTTCACTTACGATAAGTGCTTCACGATTTATGCTTCTTGCCTTTTCTTTAATTCTAACAAGGAATTCTTTCGGAAGAGTCTCGCCTAAGTCAAGACGTATACAGTCTGCACCACTTTCGAGGTACTTCTGTACTACGCTACAGCAATACTCTTGATAGTCTGGATTAAGTTTATTGCACTGAGGCATATCCTTAAAACCATACCAATATACCGGATTGCCATAGCCGTCCCACTCGAACCAAGCTCTGTACTTTTGGTCTCCTTCCAAAGCTTTTTTGAAAAATTCGCTCCAGGCTCCCATATGATTAAACACAAGGTCTACAGCCACAAGCATTTTTCTCAAATGTGCTTCAAAGCAAAGAGTAATGAAATCATTCCAATCCCCGATGTACGGATCAATTATTCTTTGATCACCCACATCATAATGGTGATTTGTTTTTGTCATAGAAATGGGACTCAGGTACAAAAAATTGATTCCAAGCTTTTCCAGATAATCCAACTTTTGAATTATCCCCTGGAGATTCCCTCCATAGAAATACTCATTCCGATACTCACCATCATCGTCAGGCCACCAGTCAGGCATAATATCGTTCCACTGCTTGATACGTCTTCCTTCCACATACGGAATTTGAGGACCTGCACGGCAAAACCTATCAACAAAGATGTGATAGCCCGTTCTGCCCTTAAACCGTTCCGGAATATAAATTTTATCCATAGTTAGCTCCTTTCTTTTAATTAAATGATAAGGATAAAACTTCGTACATACCTATACTTTACTACCTTTTCAATGAAATGTCAATCAATTTTTTACTAAGTTTGTCTGGCTCTAGTTACATTTTAAATGAAACTTTTAGTGGCTCTGTTACTACTCTCGTTTGTCATACTCTGCAATATAGCTTGTTTTAATTATTATGTAACTGAAGTATACAATAATTTTCTAATGCGGTTATATACATTTTTAAGTTTACTACCTCCTAAATTTTTCTCTATAAGAATTTCTAGTATAAAAAAACTTCAAAATTTATTGTTTTTGACTTTTTTTACGTCAATTCAATAAATTTTGAAGTTTATAGGTTTAAATTTATTTCATTTATAGCTTTGTTTGCTAATTTTTTACCCGTTCTATATGTATTTTCATACTCTTTATAGGTTTATTTCCAGTATTTTCAAGCTATGTAATGCGCTTCTCTGTAATGCTAACTTAAATTTTACGCGCTCTTTAATTCAAGCCTCAATTTATCAGCTATCATTGCTATAAATTCACTATTTGTTGGCTTGCCTTTGCTTGCTGAAACGGTATACCCGAAAATTCTTTCTACAACATCTTGCTGTCCACGTCCCCACGCTACTTCTATTGCGTGGCGAATTGCACGTTCTACTCGGCTTGGGGTTGTTCGATATTTTTCTGCAATTTCTGGATATAACTGCTTTGTTATTTGATTTATCATATCAATATTACTTACTACCATAATTATAGCTTCTCGCAAGTATTGGTATCCTTTGATATGTGCTGGAACTCCAACTTCGTGTATTATATTGGTTACTAATGCTTCTAAATTTTCTTCACTATTCTTGTTTACTGGGGATATATCTATGTATTGTTGTTTAATCTCTCTACTAAATACATTTGCTCTATTATTTGATGGTTGATAATATTTTATTTCTTTTATTCTTTTTATTAGGATATTTATATCGAAAGGTTTTACTATATAATATTGCGCCCCTAATTCAATGGCTTTTTGTGTTATTTTGTCTTGTCCTACTGCTGATAATATGATGCACATAGGCTTTTTTTCCAAATTTGTAGAATTTAATTTTTCTAAAACTCCTAGTCCATCTAAGTGTGGCATTATTATATCTAATAATGCTATGTCTGGTTTTGTTTCTAATATTTGATTAAACGCATCTTGTCCATCTCGTGCTATACCTACTACTTCTAGGTCTTCATCTTTTGATAAATAACTAACTAATGTTCTTGCGAAATCCTGATTGTCATCTGATACTAAAATTTTGATTTTTTCACTCAATTTTTTATCCCCCTAACAAAAATAAATTGTAAAACAAATTGTAAATTTTTTACAGTTCGATTATATATCTTTTTCCAATATTTTACAATAGTTTTTGTTTATTTTTTTCATTTTATTTTATTTAGCTTCCTAAAGCTCGCTATTTTCTAATATATTTTTCTTTTATTATTTTATATTCTAAAATTTTTACAAAATTTGTATTATATCCATTTTCTGGAAGTATGTTTTCTTTTTCTACTTTTGGCATTTCTATATTACATTTTATATTTTCACCATACTGCAAACTATTTATTCTAATATTGTTCTTATTACAATAATATTTTAATTTTTCTAAATCTTGGTACTCTATTGTTATTTCTAATTCATACCCTATTTCTTGTTCTACAATTTCAGCCTTTTCTACTGATTTTGTCGCAGCTTCTGTGTATGCTCTTACTAGTCCACCAGCTCCTAATAATATTCCACCAAAATATCTTGTTACTATTATAAGTACATTGCACAACTTGTTTTTCTCTATTACATTTAAAATAGGAGAACCTGCAGTTCCACTTGGTTCCCCATCATCACTAAATTTTTTTAAAACATTATTTTCTTCTCTTACTATGTAGGCATAGCAATTATGCCTTGCATCATAATATTTCTTTTTGATTTGCTTTATATTTTTTTCTACTTCTTCTATATTTTCAACGTAAAAGATATTCGCTATAAATTTAGAACGTTTTTCTTCTATTTCTGCTATTTCGTCTTTTTTTATGGTTTTAAACTTGTCCACTTTTACTAACCATTCCTTTCTTAAAGCATAATCTAGCCTGAACAAATTAAATTTTGATTATTACAAGTTTTATTGGTCCACTTGCAATGTTGATAGTTATAGCTTTTAATAAGGCTTGACCTAACCAGACTTAAAACTTTTCCGATTTTAATTCAAGCCTGCTGTGTAACCTGTTGAGTATGCAATTTGCAAATTAAAGCCACCCGTGTATGCATCCACATCAATTATTTCTCCTGCCAAATATAAACCTTTTATTAGTTTTGATTCCATTGTTTTTGGATTTATTTCTTTTATGTTTATTCCTCCTGAAGTTATTATTGCTTCTTCTATTGGTCTAAATCCATCTATTTTTATTTCTAATTTTTTTAGGATTTCTATAAGTTTTTGTCTTTCCTTTTTGGTTATTTCATTAACTTTCTTATCCGGATCTATTTTTGACAATTCTATTATTACTGGTATCATTTTTTTAGGTAATAGTTTATCTAAGCTATTTTTAAATTCTTTATTTTTTTCTTCGCTAAAGTCTCTTAAAATTCTTTCATCCAACTTTTCTGCAGTTAAAGCTGGTTTTAAGTCAATGTCTAAAACTATATTACCTTTTTCCATTAAATTATCTATATCTTTGTATCTTAATAAATGTGCTGAACTACTTAATATTGTAGGTCCTGATACTCCAAAATGTGTGAATAGCATTTCGCCAAAGTCTTCATATATTACTTTGTTTTTAGTAGTATCTCTTAACACTATACTAATATTTTTTAAACTTAATCCTTGTAAGTCCTTACATATTTTTAGACTGCTTTCTTTACTTGCAGTAAGTGGTACTAGTGATGGTCGTATTTTTGTTATAGTATGTCCTAATTTTTTTGCTATTTCATATCCATCTCCTGTTGAACCTGTCCCTGGATAGCTCTTGCCACCTGTCGCTAGTATTATTTTATCTGCTGGAATTTCCTTATGTTCGTTTTCTACTTGTACTTTTGCTCCCTTAACTTTTATTATGCCTTGTAATTTATCCTGTTTATTTTTCTGTATTGTATTCTTTATTTCATATTGTTGTTTAGTTTGATTTTTCTGCACTTCTTTCTGTGCTTCGTTTTGTTGTTTGCTTTGCTCTTTCTGTTGTAAGTTATTTTCCATTGCAATTTGTAATTTCTGCTTAGCATCATTTTCTATATTGTCTTCTACTAGTATTTCTTCTACTTTTACATTTAGTACAACTTTTACATTTAACTTTTTTAATATTTTTATCAAGGCTTGTTGTACATCTTTTGAACTATCAGATACAGGAAACACTCTATTTCCTCTTTCTACCTTTGTTTTTATGCCTTCTTTTTCTAGCATTTGTATAATATCTGTATTGTCGAAATTATTAAAGCTACTATACATAAACATACCATTACCTGGTATGTTTTTTATAAATTCATCTATAGGAATACTACTTGTTATATTACATCTTCCTTTTCCTGTTATTAAAAGTTTTTTTCCAAGCATATTCATTTTTTCTAGTATTGTTACTTCATTTCCCATTTTAGCCGAGGAGATTGCAGCAAGCATTCCTGCTGGACCTCCTCCAATTACTATTACTTTCATTTAAACTCCTCAACATTTTATATATGTTTTTTTAATTTTCCATTATATTTACTCCATATTTTGTATTGCTTTAAGTACTCCAAGCTTTCCATACTCATATGTAAGTCCACCTTGCATAAATGCCGTATATGGTGCTCGTATTGGTCCATCACACGAAAGTTCTATTGATGAGCCTTGTGTAAATGCTCCTGCTGCCATTATGACTTTATCAGTATACCCTGGCATATCCCAAGGTTCAGGAATAGAATTTGAATCTATTGGAGAACCCATTTGAATTCCTTGACAATATTTTATTAGCTTATTTTCATCATTAAAATTGATATTTTGTACTATGTCAGCTCTCTCTTCGTCATATTTTGGTTCTACATCATATCCTAGTCTTTCTAGCATTCTACTTGCAAATACTGCTGTTTTTAAGCTACTTGCTACAACTGATGGCGCCATAAATATACCTTGTAAAATAGATTTTGTTATTCCTAGTGATGGTCCTACTTCTTTTCCTTCTCCTGGTACAGTTAGCCTTTCTCCTGCAAGTGCCACTAATTCTTTTTTGCCAGCAATATATGCTCCATTTGGTGCTATTCCTCCACCAAGATTTTTGATTAGCGAACCTACTATAACATCAGCACCAACTTCTAGTGGCTCTTTTTCTGCTACAAATTCGCAGTAACAATTATCTATCATTATTATTACATCTTTATCATATTTTCTTATATGTTTTATAACTTTTTCTACATTTTCTATTTTTATACTTTTTCTTGTACTATACCCTTTTGAACGTTGTATTTCAATTAGTTTTACTTTGCTTTTATTTAATCTTTCTGCAATTTGTTCATAATCGAAATCATTATCAATTAAATCTATTTTTTCAAAGTTAACTCCAAAAGATTTTAATGAACTAGGATTTTCAGTAATTCCTATAACTTCGTCTAATGTGTCATATGGTTTTCCTGTAATGCTTAGCATTGTGTCACCTGGTCGAAGAAATGCAAATAGTGCAACTGTTAAAGCGTGTGTACCAGATATAAATTGTCCTCTTACTAAAGCATCTTCTGCTTTTAAAACGTCTGCGAATACTCTTTCACAAGTATCTCTACCTACATCTCCATAGCCATATCCTGTAGTTTGGTTAAAGTGCATATCTGATATATTGTTTTTTTGAAATGCCATTAACACTTTTAGTGAATTATACTCACATATTTTGTTTATTTTATTAAAAACAGGTTCTATTTCTTTTTCTACTTCGTTGCTTAAATCAATTATTTTTTCAGATATTCCAAATTCTTTATACATTTTTACTTATTATGAATTATTTAAAATTTTAAATAATCATAATCTCCTTTCTTTTTATATTTTGGTAATTCATTTGAGATTTGTTTCTTATTTTCAATAATTATAAACTAGAGTTTTAGTGTTTAAAGTCACTTTTACTTTATTTTTTATTTCTTATTCACTTACATTAACTTCTTCCTCTTCGTCTACTTCATTTGTGTAATATACATTTCCATACCATTCATCCACTTTGTAGTATTTTCCTATAAAGCTTGGGCTAATTTCGTCTAGCTCATAAATAGGTTCTTGAACTATTTGTCCATTTTCATCAATTACTCCCCACTTACCGTCCTTTTCTATTCCTGCAAAGCCATATTCGTTTAATTCTGTTACCCTATCATACTCATTTTGTACTATTGTATTGCCGTTTTTATCTACAAAGCCCCACTTACCATTTTCTTCTTGTGCATATATTTTATTATTTGGAAATACATCTTTTGCACTTAATTCATTTCCTGCATAATCAAAATATTTATCTTCTGTTTCAGAATATAGTCTAATGTATCCGTCCTCTACATCTATATTAGCATTATCCATTGTTACTACTACCTGCATATTTTTATTTATTAAACTTACCGTGCTTGTTGCAGATATATTTGCTTGCAATAATTCTGTATTGTCAAGTTCAACAATGCTATTATATTTTAAATCTACTAAAGATTTTCCTGTTAAATCTATTATTCCGTTATTTCTGTTATTTGCAACTATATAGTAGTTATCAGCAATTTCTTCTATATTTGTATATTTATTATCTATAACTACATTGCCACTATTGTCTATTATTTTATAAATTCCCTCTTCATCATAAACTATATAGTGTTCTCCATCTTTCGTAGGCATTTTTGCTATATATCCATCTGAAACTTCGTTTCCGTTTAAGTCTAGTATTTTTGTTTCATTGTTTTCATCTACAGCATTAACATAAATTCCTCCAAAACTTATGTTAGTATATTTAGTATCTATTTTCATATTGCCTTTTCTATCTGTTATACCTTGCTTACCATTTCTTTGCACTATAAACACATCATTATATGCATAATATATAATGTCTTCATATTCATAGTCTAATATAAGTTTTTTATTTTTTAATAAACCTGCTTGTCCATCTTTGTATGCTACTATATAAATATCTTTTTCATCTTCTAAATCTGTAACTCTTTCTACTTCTGTATAGATAGTGTCTAAAATTTTTTTGCCACGATAATCAACATATCCATATCTATATCCCTCATCTTTAATAGTGCATACTATAAACCCTGTTCTTTGATATTCTGTATTTACATCATAATAATTATCTACTGTTATGTTATCATATTCTGGCTTTATAACTACTTTGCCATTGATATTTATAACGCCATATTTTCCATCTTGTTTTACTAATAACATTCCCTCTTTATATGTTACAGATGAAATTTCGTCATATATAGCATCAGTTATTTCTTTTCCATCAAGACTGATTAAACCGTATTTATCATTTTTTTTGTATCTTAAAACTGTATTTTCAAAAGGAATATTATCAGCTGTAGAGTTTGCTGGAATAGCTTGTATGTTACTATAACCAGTAATTACTTGTTCTTTTCTATCATTTAATACTTTTGTCTCATATTCTTTTGTTTCTGTATTATAATTTGACATACAAATAAATACTGGTTTTGATGGATTAGGAATTTGTATAACATTATATGTTGGTTCTATTACTATATTGCCCTTTCTATCAATTACACCATACTTATTATCAACTTCTACTGTATTATATTCTATGTTACTAACATACTCTACATCAAAAACATATTTTGCTCTGTTTGAGAAATAAATTATTAAGCTTACAACGATTGCTATAATTATCAATATTAAAATTCCTATTATTATCAATTTCTTTTTTTTCATATATTATCTCCTATTCTTCTTCTTTTACGTTTTCCTCGTCAGCATTCTTTTGTTTATTCATATTTCTACATACTTTAACATATCTTATTCTTTTATCATCTATTTCTTCTACTTTATATGTTAAATTTTCATCTTCTATTATCGGGTGTTCATCTTCGTCTGGTATTCGTCCCAATTTGTCTATTAAATACCCTGATAAAGTTTCATAGTCTCCTTCTGGAAATTCTATGTCGAAAATCTTTTTTAATTCATAGGAAGTAATCGCTCCACTTAATATATATGTGTTGTCATCAATCTTTTTATAGTCTATTTCTTCATCATCATATTCATCAAAGATATTTCCGACAAGTTCTTCTATAATGTCTTCCATTGTAATTAGTCCGGCTGTTCCTCCATATTCATCAATAGCTATTGCTATTTGCACTTTGTTTGATTGCATTTCTTTAAAAAGCTCATCTATATCTTTTGATTCTGGTACAAAATATGGCTCTCTAATTATATTTTTTATATCTATTCTTTTATTGTCTTTTAATGGTTTTATTATGTCTTTTATAAATAGAATTCCTTTTATATCATCAATATTGTCTTCATAAACTGGTATTCTGCTATACTTAAATTCATCTATTTCGTCTAATGAATCATATATATCATTATTTATATCAATCGCATACATTTCTGTTCTAGGTGTCATAACTTCTGATACGATTATGTCATTAAACTCAAACACATTATTTAATAGTTGTTTTTCGCCTCTCTCTATTGTGCCTTTTTCTTCACCCTCGTCTATCATCATTTTTATTTCTTCTTCTGTAACCACTTCTTCTTCTGCTTCGCCTACACCAAACAATTTTGATATCATATTAGTTGAAAATGTAAGTAATTTAACAAAAGGTGCTGTAACTACCGATATTCCTCTAATTACTCCTATAGTAGCATATGATATTTTTTCATAATATTTCATTGCAAGTCTCTTAGGTACTAACTCACCAAATACTAATGTAAAGAATGACAATATTATTGTAATTAGTACAATTGCAATTCCTCTCCAAGTATCTAAACTTAAGAATGGCATCCAAGAATTTAATATTGGTGCTAGCTTATCTGCAAACGCATCTGAAGCAAATGCGCTAGACAAGAAACCAGCTAATGTAATACCAATTTGTATTGTGGCTAAAAACTTGCTTGGTGATTTTAACATTTTTAGAATATTTTTAGCTTTTTTATTTCCTTCTTTTGCCTCTTTTTCAATTTTCGCATCATTTAAGGATATAAAAGCTATTTCTGTCGCTGCAAAGTACGCATTAAATAGAATTAAAACAACTAAAACTATTATTTGTGTTAACATTAAAATTTTACCTTCCTTATTATTTGTGTTATATATTTATAATATACACTTTTTATATATATATTCTTTTACTTATATAATGATAATTTATTTGTACTTCAATGTCAAGGGACAGAAACGGTAATTTCATTTTTTAGTCAATCTTTGTTATAGTCTACAGTTTTATTTTTTTAAATATAAAACTATGAACTATAACAAAGATTGACAAGCCCACAAGCAATACCTGTAGGCTTGTATTGCATATTATTTATTGTATTTGCTAAGTACAAGACATAGCTTTAATTATAGACATCTATATTTTATTCTAAAATCCTGTTCTTGGTAAATAAACTTCTTTATCTCCTGTTTTAGTTATTTCTACATCATCTACTTGTTTTTCTTCATCCTCTGGCTTTTCATAATTATTTACATTTACTATATATTTTTGATTTAACTTTACATCTATTTCTATAAGCCCATCATATATAGTATAGCCATCTGGTGCTTTAATCTCTTGTATAAAATATTTGCCTGGTGTTATTTTTTCTACTATAGCTTTTCCCTCTTCATTTGTTGTAACATCAGAATATACTATTTCTTTATTTTCATTTAAAATGTTGAATTTAGCACCTTGTAGTGGTTCTTCTGTCTCTGCATCTTTCTTTATAATTTCTATTTTAGTTGCATTTTCTGAATATTTAATTTTTAGTTTTGTAGATTCAAATTCATAGTCTCCTGCTGCTAGTGCATAACTTTGTTTTGTACTATCTCCTGAATCTCCATATAATACTGGTTTAGTTTTTACATCAACAGTAGCCTCTACTTCAAATTCACCACTTCTACTAAGTTCTGCAACAGGAATTAGAACTTTAAAATTTTCTCCTGACTTAAATTCTTTTTTCTCGTTGTTGTTTTTATCAACAATTTTTACTCCCTCTATATCTAGGTTGTTTAATTCAAGTGAGTATTTTGCATATTCTAGGTTACAGTTAATTTTAAATTCTTTGCTTATATATTTGTCGTCTTTATCATCTAACGCCCATTCTTCATCAACTTTTCCAATACTTACCACTGATACTGGTTTTGTTGCTGATGATGACCTTGCTGCTTTTGAAATTTTTTCAGCTGCAGCTACAATTCTATCTCCTTGCGCATTTAACCCTTCAAAGTCGTCCCAGTCATAATCATACATTGCGTCATACACTGCCATTTTAGTTGCTGCAAATGCTTCTGCATCACTATTGCAACCAAGTTGTTTTGCTGTTTTAAATGGATAGCCATTTGTTACTGCTCTCCATATTTTATTATTATTCACTAGTTTATCAACTGATACAGTATATCCTCCATCTGTTGTTACTCCTGGTAATGTTTTATCTAAACAATATGCCGGATACTCCACTCCATCTTTTTTATATACTACAAATTCTACACCAATTTTTATTCCTTGATATGTAAAACATACTAATTCTTCTTTTGAATATAAATCTGCTTCATCTATTAAATATGTTGCAGCTTTTGCGTTTGTTTTAAATATGCTTAGAGTTGTAACTATTGTTATAAGTGCTAATAAAATAGCTATTATTTGTTTAATTTTCATATATTTCCTTCTTTCTTTTTGTTTACATTTTTATAGATTTCTTTACAAGTTTGCATATTACTACGCATTACTTTTATATGATTTCAACAGCTTGTACACACCTTCTATATTCGTGCATATTTTCTACACAAGTTATCAAGGTTACTCTATTATCACTAGTGTCTTCTATATAAGTCCAGTCGGTTTGCTGTATTATTTTATTTAATACAACTTTATATTCTCTTTTTCCTTTATCTGTATAATATATAATTTTGTCACCAGGTTTTAATTCTTTTATATTTTCAAAAAAATTACAATTATAGCCTCTATTGTGCCCGGCTAATGCCACATTTCCTTTATAAGTGTTACTTTCTGGAAAGTGCCCTACTGCGAGCGCTAATATATCTTGTGTTGTTCCGTCTTTTATTGGTGCTACTAAGCCAATCTTTGGTATTTCTATTCTCCATTTACTATTAGAATATTGTTTTTTTATATTCTCTTGTTCTTCTATATTTACTTCATTTTCTTCTATGTTATTTTCTAAATTATTTACATTTGTATTATTTTCGTAAATATCTGCTATTTGCATTGTTTCAAGCATTACATCATTTAGTTTTATTGCACTTACATTTTTCCTACTGGTTGTTTTAATATATTTTTTGTCCATATAAATATGGCTAACCATTGTATTTTCCTTATGCGCATTTGCTTTATTAGGATTTATTATTATGACATCTAAAATTATAAATAACACTATTGTTACTATAATGCTTATACAAATAACTGCAGTATTTATCCATTTTGTTGAATAATTTAGCACATACTATACACCTGCCTTATATAAAATTTGTTGATTAAAACATTTGTGATTTTAGTTAGATTTTAACTTTGATTTTGATTTCAAAATTTATTCTAAGCTTTTAAAAGATTTTTAAATTTTATTGATTAAAGTTTATTAAAATTGCAATTTCTAAACTTTGATTATAATATCACATATTTGTTGATTTGTAAAGAATTTTCGATTGACATAATTCGACAAGACTTTTCGACATAATTTTAGCAGTTGTAGGGTTGGTTCTTTCTTTTTACGATAAACATATACATTTTCTAGTTAGGTTAGAGTGGGCTTCTAAAAAAAGTATGAAAATATGGAATGGAGAGTACTTTTTTTAGAAGTTTACTCTAACCTTAAATATAGAAAATAATCGTAAAATGAGGAAACCAACCCTACAACTGCTATTCTATCCCATTTTTTTCACGGTCTAATTCAAAATAGAATTCTACTCCATTTTCTTTGTTTATAACTCCATAATCGTTTTTATAATTATTCATTATAGCTTTTACTAAAGCAAGTCCTATTCCTGTACCTCCATCGTTTCTGTTCCTAGAGCTATCTTCTTTATAAAATCTGCCCCATATTTTGCTTAAATGTTCTTCTGGTATGTTGTTTCCTGTATTAAATACACTTACCCTTACCTTGCTTTCTGTATTGCTTATTTTTATACAAATTTTCTTTTCGCCATTCACTTCTTCTGAATGTTTTATTGCATTTGTAAAGTAATTTGTTACAACCTGCTCTACATAAAATTCGTCTGCATTTACCATTACTTGATTATTAGAATCAAATTCTATTGTTATATTTTTTTCTTCTATCATTACTTTGCATTTTCTGATTACTTCATTTATTAGTTCTACAATATTAAAGTTTTCGTTATTAAATTCTCGTTTTCCATATTCTAGTTTCATTAGCTCTAATAGTTGTTTTACTAAAGTATCCATTTTGTTTGATTCGTCTAAAATAACTTCTGCATAAAATTTTCTTGATTCATCATCAGTATTCACATTTTCCACTAATCCCTCTGCATAGCCTTGTATTAAAGCTATAGGAGTTTTTAATTCGTGAGACACATCCGAAATAAATTGTTTTCTCATTTCGTCAATTTTAGATTTTTCTTCAATATCCTTTTCTAGTTCTAGGTTATTGTCTCTCAACTGTTTAATAGTTGTTTCTAGCTTATCAGACATTGTATTTATGTTTTTGCCAAGTTCATTTATTTCATCATCTGTATCTGCAAGATAATATTTTTTACTAAAGTCAAGACGTGCCATTTTATTGGTAATATCATTTAGCTCTACTATTGGGCTTGTAAACTTTTTAGATATATATGAAGCAATAAATGCAGATATAATCAAAATTATAAATCCTATAATTATTAGAGCTTGGTTTGATATATCAACACTTTGCTCTATTGGAACTGCTGGAATACTTATATACAAGCTGTAGCCATTATCTAATCTTCCAGAAAGTAATATGTAGCTTATATTATTATTTTGGTCATTTATTTTTTCTATTCTCATATCATCATCTACATAAATTACATTGTCGTTATTTCTTGTGTTGCTAAAGTCTCTTGAATTAGATATTATATCTACTACAGAATAAAAATCTCTATTTGTACTAAATGCAATAACGTTTTGGTCTGTTTCAATAAATATATCAAAGTTATTATTGAACGCTATTCTTTGTAGTTCTTCTTCTATATTTCCATAATCTCCTGTTCTGTTATAATAGTCATTTATTTTATTGTATACTCCTTTTACAGTTTGAGTTTTGGAATATAAATAAAACGACTCTAGTACAACACTATTTATTGCTACTAAACATAGTACTATTATTGCTATTACCACACATAGTGTTAAAAACAGTTTAAACCTTATAGATTTAAAATTTGCTTTTATTTTCATTTTTACTTATAAATCCTTTCCTATTTTACTTCAAATTTATACCCTATTCCTCTAATTGTTTCTATATATTTGCCTCTTTTTCCTAGTTTATGTCTTATTTTCTTTATATGGCTATCTATTGTTCTTGAATCTCCATAGTAATCGTAATTCCATACGTTGTTTAGTATTTTATCTCTTGATAAAGCAATTCCCTCATTATCTACTAAGTATTTTAATAATTCATATTCCCTTAAGCTCATTTCTAATTGCTTGCCATCTACAGTTACAGTTCGCCCTTCTGGGTCTATTACAATTCCCCCATAATCTTTTTGTTCCTTAAGTTCTGGGCTTGTCCTTTTTAATATTGCTTCTACTCTAGCAACTAATATTTTTGGACTAAATGGTTTAGATATGTACTCATCTACCCCAAGCTCGAAGCCAAATAGCTCATCTTGCTCTTCGCCTCTTGCTGTAAGCATTATTATTGGTACTTTTGAGTCTTGCCTAATTTGCCTTAATACAGACCACCCATCAAGTTTTGGCATCATTACATCCAAAAGTATAAGTTTAATTTTATTTTGATTTTCTGCAAATATTTTTAATGCCTCTTCTCCATCTCCAGCTTCAAGAATGCTATAACCCTTTTGCATTAAAAAATCTTTAATAAGTTTTCTCATTCTTGCTTCGTCATCAACTACTAGAACTGTTATATCACTCATTTTTCTTCATCCTTTCATATATAACAGATTATTTTCTGCATTATTGCAACTCCATTTTGTTTGCATTTTATATTATACTACTTATATGTGTCCTTTTAATGAATTTTAACCACTACTTTTATAAAAGTAGTGGCTATAATTTTTATGCTTGGTGTACATACACATTTTGACCAGGATATGCCATTTTTATTTTTTCATCTTCTAATACTTTCAATATTTGTTCATTTATTTTTTGTCTAAAGGCTAAGTATTTTGCATAATCTATTATGTCAGTATACATATATATAATAATATTCATTGAATCTAATCCTATTGTATCAAAATACACTTGTACAGATTCTTTGTCTACGTCTTCATTACTAATTAAAGTATATTTTAATCTATTTATAACTCTTTCCATTTTTTCTGCATTTGTTTCCAATGGTACTTTTACATTTAACGAATATCTTCTTTGTTTCATTCTTGAACAATTTACTACGTTATTTGTAGTAAACACAGAATTTTGAATAGTTACAATAGTATTGTCTGAGGTTTGAATTTTTGTACATCTAAAAGACATTTCAACAACTGTCCCCTCATTTGTTCCAACTTGTATCCAGTCACCTACTAAAAATGGTTTATCTGCCATTAGTGAAAAACCCGATATTAAGTTTTTAGCAAAATCTTGTGCTGCCAAAGCTATTACAGCACTTCCTATGCCAAGTCCTGCTATTAGGCTTGTTGGATTTATATCAAATACCGTTAAAATTAAAAGCCCAGCTCCTATATATATAACATATTTTAGAATTTTGCTTGTAAAATTTGCTACAGTTTTATTACCATCTATTTTTCTGTCATCTTTTAGCTTGCTGACAACACCTTTTTTAGGGTCTACTAACTCAACTAGTCCTCTTGCTATTAAGCAAATAATTATTATTTGAAACCCTTTTTTACAAATATTTAACACATCTTGTGGAGGGTTTATGGTTAATATTCCAATATATATGCCAATACACACAATTAGTGCTTTAAATGTTGTATATAGTGGATTTCTTTTTATTTTTGATTTATCTTTTTCTTTGTAATTAAACATCTTAATCAATAAATATGAAATTATTGGAGCAATTATGATTGCAATTAAAATAATTAAACACGCAATTCCTATATCTATTAACTGTTCTTGAGTAATGCTTTTGAAAAAATCAATTATATTATTTATAATCTGCATATTTTACTATCTTCCTTTCTTCAAATAAAAAGTGTATTTACTTTTTGTGTACTTATTCACATTTCCAAAATACTTGTAAAATTTATTTTAAACTAGCAATAAGTGCTTTAATTTTTATTCCCTGCTCTTTAAACATTTTTTCGTGTTCTGTTTCAATATTTTCCCAAAAGTCAAATTCATTTTCTAAATCATAAGTTTTTTTGTCTATTTTAAACCCAGATTCTTCAAAATACCTAATGCTATCATTGAACAGGTCATCATCATCTGTTTTAAAAAATATTTGCGCGTCTGCTTTCAAGAACTCTTTATATTTTTCCAACTGCCTTGTATGAGTTAATCTCTTTTTCCTATGTTTTCCTCTTGGCCAAGGATTACAAAAATTTATATAAATTCTTTCTATTTCATCATCTTTTGAGAGTATATTGTTAATTCTTTCTATGTCATACCTTGTAATATATATATTGTCTATTTTCCTATTTGCTAATTTATACTCCTCCTCTATTTTTCTTTTTGCTAATCCTAGCATTGCATCAACTAAATCTATAGCAATATAATTTATATGTGGATTATATACTGCAATATTTGATATAAAACCACCTTTACCACATCCTAGCTCGATGTGTATTGGATTAGAATTATTAAATAACTCTTTCCACTTGCCTTTATATTCCTCTGGATTATCTATGTAAAATTTGCTAGCCTCTAGCTCTGGCCTTGCCCACGGTTTAAATCTTATTCTCATTTTCATTTCCTTGTTTTAATATTTAGGTTTTTTAAAGGTAGTACCTATAAACCTTTAATTATTATACCATCAAAAAAGCGTTGTAACAATAGTTTTTTGCGTTTTTTGCAAATGTGGGTGGGCTTATTTTGCAAATTTGTTAACATAATTTAGTGTGTTGTGAGTGCTTCTATATTATGTAAATTTTTTTACAATTTAGGTCCGGCCCCTTTTGCAAATCTACGTTAATAATTTCTTAAGTTTTTCTTCCTTGCATATTAAGATTTTTATGCTAGTATATATATTGTCAGTTGATATTAAAGAAAGGGGAGAATTTTAGCTATGCAGAATACAATTTTAAAGTGTGAAAACTTGCATAAAAGCTTTAGAAAAAAAGAGATTTTAAAAGATGTTTCTCTTGAAATTTGTAGTGGCGATATTTTAGGCTTTATTGGTCCTAATGGTGCCGGAAAAACTACTACAATTAAACTAATATTAGGACTTCAAAAAATAGGTAGTGGAAAGGTTATTATTAACGGTTTTGATATTCAAAAGAATTTTGAAAAAGCCATAGCAAAGGTTGGCGCTATTATAGAAAATCCTGATTTATATATGTATATGTCGGGTTATGATAACCTTAAACTCATTTCAAACTTATACCCAAATGTAGATGAGGCTCGAATAAATGAGGTTATAAAATTAGTTGGATTAGAGAATAGAATTAACGATAAAGTGTCTAAATATTCTTTAGGTATGAGACAACGTTTAGGTGTAGCTCAGGCTATACTTCACAAACCTAATTTACTAATTTTAGATGAGCCAACAAATGGTTTAGACCCAGAGGGTATTAAGGACTTACGTGAACTCTTAGTCAAACTTGCTAAAGATGAAAATATGGGAATTTTAATTTCTAGCCATAACTTAGCAGAACTTGAAAGTTTTTGTAATAAAGTAAGTATTATAAAAAATGGAGTTATTGTAGAAACTAGTGACTTAGAAACAGTTAAGAAAGAAGCTTCTGAGGGCAATTATATAATAGAAGTAGACGATGCAAGAAAAGCCAGAATGGTCATAGGAGATGTATCTAGTGCTATTGATAATACACATATACAAGTTCATAGCGATAGAGAAAATATACCATTTATTGTAAAGAAACTAGTACTTCAAGATATTAAAATTTATTCTATTAAAGAGGATGTTATTAGCTTAGAGGACGCCTTCTTTAAAAAGACAGGAGGTAATGTAATTGATTAACTTAATAGGAAATGAATTAAAAAAGATTTTTAAGAAAAAGACAATATACATTTTACTTATTATTATTGTTGGATACATTATACTTTCCAACATTATGATAAAGGTTACAGACAATGGTTTGCAGTATTATTATTATGACGAAAGTGATATAAAATATATAGAAAGTTATTTGTCAGAACTAGACCCTAATAATCCATCAGAATATCCAGATTTTGCATCATTTAAACGTCAATTAGAGACTTTAACCCTTACCCAAAAGTATGGAAATAAAAGTTGGCAAGCATATATAATAAATTCCAAACTTATTGGATACATTGACACGATGATAGAATATGAATATTCTAATGGAGTTACAGAAGCTGAATATAATGAAGCTAAAAAAGCTTATGATGAAGCACTAGGTAAACTAGATTCGGACGATTGGAAATACTTTGCAAATCAAGATTTAGAGCTTGCAAATGCTTCTATTAAAGAGCAAAAGAAGTTACTAGAAACTGCAGAAGACCAAGATACAATAAATTCCATTAAGCAAACTATTGCAAATTTAGAAACCGAAAAAAGAGTAAATGAATGGCGACTAGAAAAGGATATTAGTTATGCACCAAGTTTTTTAAATAATGCAATAAATCAATACTATATGTATCAAACATCTTTAAATGAATATATAAACACAGACATAGAAACTTTAGCAACCGATGAATTATCTTATTATAAAGAAAACTTAGAAAATGCAAGTTTGAATAAATACTATATAGAAAACAATATTTCACTAGATTCAAATAGTAGAAACACTTTTATAAATTTATTTGCAAACTATGAATTATTTATACTTGTAGTAGGCATTGTAATTGCAGGTTCTATTGTCAGTGAAGAATTTAACAGAGGCACAATTAAACTTTTACTTGTAAAACCATATAACAGAATAAAAATTTTGCTTTCTAAGTTTATTGTATGCCTTATAATACTAGTGCTAACAATAGCATTTATATATGCATTCCAATTAGTAGCAGGAGGAATAATTGATGGCTTTGATGGTATGACTACTGATGCTATAGTTTATAATTTTGATACAAACAAAGTAGAAACAATAAATATATTTGTATATGTAGGCTTGATTGGACTTTGCAAATTACCAATGTATATATTATTAACAGCACTTGCATTTACTTGTGGCACAATATTCACAAATACTGCACTAGCTGTATCCGTACCATTCTTAGGATATATAGCATCAAGCTTAATTAACCAATTTGCATTATATTATAATATAAAACAAGTAATATACTTTGTAACCCCTAACTGGGATTTAAGTTGTTACCTATTCGGAGGATCACCTTTATTTGAAGGACTTACTCCTATCTTCTCAATAGCAATTTGCGTAATTTACTTGATTGTAATGCTAGTACTTGACTGCATTGTATTTAAGAAAAGAGATATAAAGAATATTTAGTTAATAGTGGACAAAAGGAAATACTTCCTTACGTCCACTATTTTTTCAGCAAAAGGGGCCGAGTCTGTTTTGTAAAAATATTATTTTGCTTTCATAGTAAATTTATATGTATTTTATTTTTGGTCGGAGTGCTTAAGGTGGGGACCGACAAGTTTACAAACTGTAAAACAAAACCTTAGTATTTGTTTGTACAGTTTGTACGATGTTGGGGGCCGAAGACCAAAAAGAAAATACATATAAATTTAAAATAGAAAAAGCAATTATACTTTTACAAAACAGGCCCGGCCTCTTTTGCTGAAAATTTTTCTAATCTCTTACATACTCATTCATTGGCTTTACTAAGTATTTTAGCTCATCCAATTTATCTGTTGATACATAACCAGGTTTTCCATTTATTACATCTGGTATTCTATTTACTACAGTTGCACAAGTGAGTTCCACTGTTGATGGCCTTGATACAACTATTGTTGTATTTGGCTCTCCTTCTATTGTCCACTCGTTTTTGTCACAATCTTCTTTAGAATATACCTTTCCTATACATTGTGATTCTATTGTTATTCCTTCCTTCGTTTCTGTTGTAACTACAGCACTCATTCCTGTAGCCATTCCTGCTTTTACTGTCATTCCTAATGTTGATGATTCTATATCTTCTTTATATGTTTGTGGTACGCATTTTTGTTTTTGGCTTATTGGTGTCAATCCTAGTTTTGAACATAACCAACCATTTACATTCCACATATATGATGGTGAATATTCTCCAGAATTTATTATTTTTTGTCTTTCCTCATCACTAATTCTATCTACTGATGCAATTTTTTTATCAAATTCATCTAAGCTTAAACCAGCTCCGTGAGCCTCTGCTAAGGCTATACCATAATCTTCTACATTATAAGATGAACTTCCCTTTATTTTAGTTATTTTTTGTGTAGAACCTGCTATTGCACTTATTAGTTCTCCCCAGTAAACATCTTGATATCCACTTCCTGTGATAGTACATCCATTTTTCTTTGCTAAATCATCTATTTCGTCTGTAACTGTTGGGTTTGAATTAAATGGAAAGAAAGCTTCCTCGCAAGTAGATATTGCATTTATTCCTAGTTTTGCACAAAGCATAAACGCATCTTTTATATCATTTAGCAAACTCATTGTTGTAACAATTACTATATCTGGCTTTAATTCTTTTAGTAAGCTCTCTGCATTTTTAGCATCTGTAACTGTAACTCCTCTTTTCTCTCCTCCAATTATTTCGCCAATATCTTTTCCAATAACTGCTGGATTTACATCAAGTGCACCTACTATTTCTCCTCCCTTTTCAAATACATAACGCATAGTATACACTGACATTTTGCCTGTTCCATATTGCACCACTCTAACTTTTCTATCCATATTTACCTACCTCCCTAGAGTACAAAACTCTATAAATTTTTATACCTAGATTATATCATTAAATTTTAAAATTTATACAAGTTTATGTAATTTTTTTTGCAAAAGGGGACGGGCTTGTTTTGTAAATTGTGCAATGATTTTACCTAATTTGCATTTTTGTATTATATTTGCTATAATATAGTACATAATACCGATTTGGTATTGTTCACACACAGAGCGATATCAAGTTGTGATAAAAACTCTGAATCAACTCTAAAAGATTTTCCCAGGCAACAACTGTTGCCTGGGATTACTTTGTTATAATTAAGAAGATATATAATTTCAAAAGACATTTCTAAAAACTCTTATATTCAAAAATTATTTGAACAATCCTGTTATAAACTCCCAAATACCTTTAAAAATTCCAGTAACTATTGCAACTACTATGTCTACAATAGTTTTTAAAATTGGATTGCTTTCATAGAAGTTTACAATCCAGTTGTGAGTTGGTGGAATGAACCATAATATTGCAAAAACTACAATAAGAATTCCTATTGTAATGAGTAAATCTCTAGTGTTTTCTTTAGTCCACTTATGTTTAATCTTATATCCTAAGCTTCTTAAATAATTTTCATAAGCATTTTGATACTCTTTATTTAAGTTATCTTGCATCTTCTGTCTTTGCTTTAACTCTTCTGCTTGTAGCTTTTTTTCGTATTTTAATCTTTCTTTTTCATAATTATAATTCGCATTTTGATTATTTCCATTGTTATTTGAGTAGCTAGCATTATTATACACATTGTTAGCATAGTTGCCATTTTGATACTGTATATTTCCATCATATCCCTGAAAACCTTGCGTGCTTTGCTTTTCTAACTCCTCTTGTTCTCTCTTTGCCTCTAACTCTGCATTATATGCTTTGCGCTTTTCTTCGTTTTCTAGCACATCATAAGCTTCATTTATTTTTTTCATCATTGCTTCTGCTTTACTTTTATTGGCTTCTTCTTGCAAGTCCGGATGATATTTTTTTGCTAACGTTTTATATGCTTTTTCTATTATCTCTGGTGAAGCATTTTCGCTTACCTCTAAAATCTCATATAATGTTCTTTCTTTCATACTTTTCCCCATTTATATTTTTATCCAGAATTAGTCTATTTTCATTTTTTATTTGAGTGCTTAAGGTGGGGACCAACAAATTTACAAACTGTAAACGACACATTTGTGGAGTTATTACAGTTTGTATGCAGTTGGGGGCCGAAAATAAAAAATTAAAATAGACTAATTCTAGCAATTTTAAAATTCGTACCACATCTACTAACAATTATACCATTGATAATCAAAAAATAATAGTATTTTTTGATTATTTATGATATAATACTTTTGTTTATTATTCTATTAAAGAGGTGATATTTTTTGAAATTAACATCTAATGGAGAAACTTTAGCAGAAAGCAAAGTACTTATTTTATACATTTTAAATCATATAAAAACGCCAATAACCAATAATGCTTTATATAAAATAGTGCTTTCTGTATTAGAAATGAATTATTTTTATTTTCAACAATTTTTATTAGATTTAGTAAAAAGTGAGTTCGTAATTTCTTATTCTCAGGAAGAACAACAATTATTTTTTATTACAGAGAAAGGCAAAAGGACCTTAGAACTTACAGAAGATATAATTCCAGGAATACTAAAGCTTCAAGTAGACACAAACTTAAAATATACTTTGGATGATGTTAATGAAGAAAATTCAATAGTTGCTGAATATACTCCATTAAGTGAGAATTATTATAATGTTACTTGTAAAATAATGGAGAATAATGAATGTTTATTTGAGGTAAAAACTTTTGCTGGTTCTCGTGAGCAAGCCAAACAAATAGTAGACAACTGGAAAAGACACGCTGGTACTATGTATCCAGAGCTTTTGCAAATATTAACCCAAGATTTTGGAGAAGAACCTTTAGAAGACGAGTCTGAAAAGCATCATCACGATATGGATTTAGGCTCTCCTAGAAGTGTGTATAATTATGATGTAATAAATAGAACAGCTGATGAGGATTCAGAGAATAATATTGACGAAACAAATAATAAAACTACAGATGCTACTCCTGAGCGAAACAATTCGGATGTAATAGAGGGCAACATTAGTTTATTCGATATGCTAAAATAAGTGCCGAAGCAAATAAATTATATGCTTCGGCATTTAAAATATGCTATATTCTAATACTGTCTTCCCCAAACGACCATTGTTTTAGCAGTTTTTCCACAACATACACACTTATCCCCTAAGTTTTCTTGCTCAAATGGAATACATCTTGATTTTGCTCCTGTTAATTCGTGTATCTTTTCTTCGCACTCAGCATCTCCACACCACATTGTTTTTACATATCCTTGGTTATTTTTTAAATTTTCTTCAAATTCTTCTAAATTATGTGCAATTGTAGTTTTTTCCTTTACTCTTTTTACACAAGCATCATACATACTTTTTTGAATATCTTCTAAAATTACCTCTAATTTTTCGTTTAACTCATCTAAGCTAACTTCTATTTTTTCTGAGTTATCTCTTCTTACAACAACACATTTATTGTTTTCAATATCTCTTGGACCTAGTTCAATTCTTACTGGTACTCCCCTCATTTCCCAGTCGTTAAATTTATATCCTGGTGAATATTGCTCTCTTGCATCTAATTCTACTCTATATTTTTCAAGTAATCCTTTATATACCTCTTCTGCCTTTTCTTTTACACCCTCTTTATGCATAGCTACAGGTACAACCACCACTTGAATTGGAGCTACTTTTGGTGGTAATTTTAGCCCTCTGTTATCACCGTGTGCCATAATAACTGCTCCAATTAGCCTTGTGCTAATTCCCCAAGAAGTTTGATAAGCATACTCTTCTTTTCCTTCTCTGTTTTGGAATTTTATATTAAATGGTTTTGAGAAGTTTTGGCCAAAATAATGAGATGTTCCACCTTGTAAAGCTCTACCATCGTGCATTAAAGTCTCTACTGTATATGTACTATCAGCTCCTGCAAATTGTTCTGTAGGTGTTTTTCTTCCTTTAAGGACTGGTATAGCAAGCAAGTTTTCTATAACATCAGCATATACCTCAAGCATCTCTAAAGTGAATTTTTTAGCTTCTTCGGCTGTTTCGTGAATTGTATGACCTTCTTGCCACAAAAACTCTCTTGAACGTAAAAATGGTCTTGTTTCCTTTTCCCATCTTAATACATTACACCATTGATTATATAAAAATGGTAACTCTCTCCACGAGCTTAGCCATTTTGCATACATTGTAGAAAATATTGTTTCAGAAGTAGGTCTAACACATAGCCTTTCTTCTAATTCTTCTCCTCCTCCAATTGTTACCCAAGCAACTTCTGGTGCAAATCCCTCTACGTGGTCTTTTTCTTTTTGTAACAAATTTTCTGGGATAAGTACTGGCATAGATAAATTCTTAACCCCGTGCTCCTTAAATTTCTTATCTGCATATTTTTGTATATTTTCCCATATAGCATAACCATAAGGTCTTATTGCTATAAATCCTTTTACATCAGTATAATCAGCAAGTTCTGCTTTTAAAACTATATCTGTATACCACTTAGCAAAGTCTTCTTCTATATTAGTTATTTCTTTAACAAATCCTTTATTATCCATAATTTATTTGTATGATAATTTAATTTCTTAAATAACCATACTCTCCTTTCTTTTTATTTATATAATTTTTATAATTACAAATTTTCCTTTGTCGTTACATTTTGTAAATTATTTTCCTGTACTTCCTTATTTTCTATCTCTTCGCTCTCCCTTTCGGGCATTGGAGCCTCCATATCGTTTTCTTCTAATATTTCATCTATTACTATTTGTCTATTCTCATCTAATTTATACCTTGGAAGTGCTGGCAACTCTTTTAAACTTGATATACCAAACATTTTCAAAAATTCCTTAGAAGTCTTATATGTCATTGGCTTTCCTGGCGCATCAAGCTTTCCAGCCTCTTCTATTAAATTGTAATCTAATAGCTTATACAATGTACCATCAGAATTTACGCCTCTAATGGTTTCTATTTCTGCTCTAGTTATTCGTGGATTATATGCAATAATAGCCAAAGTTTCCAATGCGGCTGTAGATAAATTAGGCTTACTTCTTTTATCGAATATAGGGTAAATATATTCATAATTATCTTTCTTAGTACATAACTGATATGCATCCTCTATATTTATTATTTCTAAACCTCGTCCATCTTCTTTATATTCATCTTTTAAATTGTTTACTGCAGAAATAACTTCATCAGAACTTACCTCTAAAGCAGACATAAGCTCACTTATTTTTACTTCTCTGCCTGCTGCAAACAAAATTGATTCAATTACTCCTTTTAATTTATCTTCTTGCATTTAATTTAACCTCCACTTAAGCTAGCTTTAAGTTCTATTTTCATTCTCAATATGCATACTATTTTATCATTTATTTTACTTCTTGTAAACATCTTGACTTTACTAAATTAAACCTTTATAATCTAGTTGTATTAAAAAATGAGAGTATAAACTCGATTGGAGGTCCATTATGTATACATATAATAAAAATGATAAATCCTACACTTTTTCTAGTGACGAACTTGATATAGATAAAATAGTAAATACAGTTAAGTTAGATACTGATGAAAATATAGAAAATTTAAAAGACAGTTCTGACACTACAATTACTTCGGACTTTGATAATAATTCTGGTACATCAAGTACTTCAGATGAGTCTAATAGTTATGGCACACCAAATACTTCAGATTCTTCTAATGATTCTAGTACATCAAATACTTCAGATGAGTCAGATAATTCAGACCAACCAGTACGTGAAAAGCCAAGAAAAATTGAAGTTATAAATGGTGGAAATGACTTAGATATATCACCTGTAACCAATTATATTGAAGTTGAAAAACCAAGAAATGAAAAAAAGGAAAATATAGTTATTCCTAAAAATAATAAATAACACTTTGGCACTTTGGTGCCTGTCACAAAAGTGCCATTTGGCACTTTTTGGGACAGGTGTGCTTCTTTATACATTATCTTATTTTTTCAGAAAAGATTTTCTCAAAAAAGGTCAAAAAACCGTGGACAAAAAAGTGTATCCCTTTTGTCCACGGTTTTTTTTGGAATTTTTTATGTCTTATTACTTGTTTACAATTAAAAGTTTATATAGCCTCTTTATTTTCTTCTGGAACTTCGTTTTCGTCAGACTCTTTGTTTATAACTTCTAGTGTAGCTACTGAAACTTCATAAGCCACTCTATTTTCTACAGTTCCATCTTCGTGTTTTTTCTCATATTGTCTTGATTGAACTCTACCTACTATTTTAATTTCTGTTCCTACTGCAACTGTTTCGCAGAATTTTGCATTTCTTCCCCAAGCTATACAAGGAATATAGTCAGATTTATTGTATGACCTATTTACTGCTAATAATACATCTGCAATTTCTCTACCAAAAGGTGTTTTTCTGTAAATTGGCTTTCTACAAATATAGCCATCTAAAACTACTTCGTTAGTAATATAGTCCTTTCCTACTGGTATTTCCTCTTCTTGATTCTCTAAAAATTCAACTGTTTTAGCAAAAACTGTAAGTACTAATCTGTTTTTTTCACCCTCATAACTATTGTATGACCTAAATTGACCTGTAACAGATATTTTGCTTTCTAATGGTAATCCATTTTCTGTTATCAATCTTTCTGAAATTGTAACTGGTATGTTATCAAAATTTCCACTTAAACGTGGTACGCTCAAATCAAATATATAGAATTTTTCTCCATATATTTCGTGGCTTAATCTTTTTTCGCTTGTTACCTTTCCCACTAATGTAATGTGGTTATTGTCTAAATATAAAGTATTCACTTAATTTTCCTCCCCATTTGTTTCTTTATTATTTTTTAGTAATAAATTTAAAACGTTCTTCCTCACAATTCCTATTATACTATGTTTTTTTGGTTTTGTCTACATAAAATGTTATTTTTTTCAAAATTTTTGTATATATGTCAATGATGTGAAACAAAGTTTTATAAAAAAATCGTAGTATATTGAATTTATCACTTTATGCTA
>CALXRZ010000008.1 GCA_944391015.1 uncultured Clostridia bacterium
ACATAAAAATTCCCCCAATCCTTTATTTGAAGTTACTCTACATAGATTTCTATACCATAATTATTATATGTTAGAGTGGGTTTCTAAAAAAAGTATGAAAATATGGAATGGAGAGTACTTTGAATTAGAAATTTACTCTAACATACAGTAGATATTTAAGGACATCTATTTAAAGTAACTTCTCACCTTAAAGGCTCTTTTTGCTCTTTATAAATTCTAAGTTTAACAAGTATACTATATATTTTTGTTCCATAAGGAATCATCATTATATCTTCTTTTGAAAGTGTTTTGGTAAATAATATTAGTAACACATATGATATTGCTCCTAAGCAAATTGCAAGTAATGTGCTTATTGTGTTGCCAAGGAACATATTCATAATGTTGTACCCCATATGCACTATTACTCCCATTCCTATTGCTGAAATAACTGGTTTTAATATGTGTGTCCTTAGTTTTATATGCATATTTACGTGGTTATTTAATACTCTGTAACAAATTATAAATACTATTACCTGATATACAAATGAACTTATTGATGCACCATATATGTTTATATTTGGATTGCTTATTAAAATCATATTTAGTATGAATTTTATTGCTGCTCCAAGTCCTGCTGCTATTGCCGGTATCTTAGATTGGTTTACCCCGTACAAACCTCCTGTCATTGTTTGTGAAAGTGCAGTTAGTATCATAGATACTGAAGCAATTTGGAATACCCCTGCCCCATCAGATGCAGTTGGATAAATCATACTTAGTATTGGTTGTGCAAGTGCTATAAAGCCTATTGCACAAGGTAGCACAATTATTAGTGAAGCAAAGAATGAAAATGATAATCTTCTTGATGCCGTTTGATTATCTTTTTTTGCTAAGGCTTCTGAAATTGCTGGCACTAGTGCAGTTGAGAATGCTAAGTTTATTGCAAGTGGAAAGCTTACTAAGGTGTCTACCTTTGACAGTATTCCTGTTGCAGACATAGCTATTTGCTCCAATGCCTCTTTTGAACTTTCTACTCCACTATATGCTATTTGCATACAGTTACTTACTGTTGCCGTGTCAATAACGCCACTAATTACTGAAATTAGTGAGCTTACAGTAATTGGAATTGATATTCCAAGAATTGTTTTTAGTAATTGTTTGTTTGATTTATTTTTTTCTGGGCTCTCTATAGATTTGCTTGTGTCAAGTTTACGCTTTTTGTAGTAAATGAAGAGATATACAAATGTAAGCACTATTGCAAATGTAGTTGACAGATTTCCTGCTGCTGCCATTATGTATGTATCTTTTCCTATACAAGCATATACGAATGTAATTGATAGTACGCAGTTCAAAAACTGTTCTAAAGTTTGAGATACACTTGTTGGCTTCATATTCTGCTGTCCAGAGAAATATCCTCTTAAAACTGCTGACATTGCTACAAACACTATCGCTGGAGCTAGTACTTTCATTACATATTCTACATCTGGTACGTTTAATATGTTTGTTGCTATAAAATTTGAGCCAAAGAATAGCCCTATTGATAGCACTAATCCTAAGGTTGTAAAAAATCTAAATGCAACTTTAAAAATTCTTTGTGCACCTTTGGTATCTCCTATTGCAATTCTTTCTGATACAAGCTTTGATATTACACTTGGAATTCCTATTGAAGATAGTGTTAGTAATAACGAATATATTTGATACCCTGCAGAATAATAGCCAAGTCCTGCATCTCCAAAGCCCTCTATGTTTGTTATTACTAACTTATATATTAAACCTAATACTTTTATTAAGAGTTGCGAACAAATTAAAATTACAACATTTTTCATAAAAGAATTAGCTGTTTTCTTAAATCTTTTGCCCTTCAATTTTTTCTCCTTATTTTTTAGCAAATTAGAATGATTAAAATATAAAGTAGTACAGTATTGTAAAAAAATATTTCCAAATTATATTTACAACTATATTTACAAATATAATTATTATTTTATATTTCATATTTTCAATTTTTTTACAATTTTAGCCCGGCTCCTTTTGTAAATTGTTAACATATTTTTATATGTTGAACTTTGGCATCATACCTATTTTATTTGGTGTATGCTCTGGCAATTGGTATATATCGTGTCCTGGAAATTCATTTCCTTCCACAAATATTGGTCCATTTGGTGTAAAACAAACATCCCAGCCAATATAACCCATTTGAGGGACTATTTTTGAAGCTTCTTTACACATTGCTATTGCTTTGTCCCAATCTGGAAATTTGAATCCTTTAATTTTTGTGCCAGTTTGTGGGTGTGTTTCATATAAATTTTTATTTTTGTCAATAGCTTTGTCCATTACTTCGCCGGTTACTTCGTTTACTGGTGCAACCATACCACCACTATTGAAGTTATCTACACATTTGCCATTTCCAATTCTAAAATATGCACAGATTACGTGTGGCACATTATCTTTTAGTATTGTTACTACTCTAACTGTGTTTATTGCACCAGAATATATTTTGTTTACCTCTGGATGTTGTTTAATTACTTCTTCTAGCTCGAAATTATTGTTTCCTTCTGTTAGCTTATTGTATAGTCTCTCATATACATCAGTTTGTGTTTCTTCTTTTAGAGCTTTTTCAAAGTTTTCGCTTCCATACTTTTCTTCACCAATATTTACCTTTACAATTCCGTGTCCACAACCACCGTCAACAGGCTTTGCCATAAATTCGTTATGTTTTTTCATAAAGGCAATTACATCTTCTTTTGGTGAGCCATTAACTTTTATCCAATCTCTTTTTATGTAATCCTTGAATAATGTGTTAAATTCATCTTTATTTTCAAATAAATGAAAATAATCTTTATTGTTATATTTACTAACTATTGCATTATTTCGACCTCTTGTTATATACGTATCACGTTGCTCTGGTGTGAGGTTATACATTTCAAATAAGTCATAATCCATATAACCTGCCCCGTATTTTCTAGCACACTTAAACATATCGTATAATAAATATATTTTTGATTTTCCTGTTTTTTTATGGATAGAATCTATTTTGTCAAACATAGCTTTTTTATCCATTGTTTTAATTCTTTTTAAAAGATACCCAATCTTTCCCAATTTTTTCTTCCTTTCTGGTATGAGCAAAACCGTTCACACTCTCTTTTTATGCACAACAAGATAATTTTTTGCATTTCCATATTATGTGCAAAGCTATTGCAATATGAGCGAAAGTGAGTATTCTTTTACTCACATTAGAAAATATGCATAATTTCATTATACTTTGGAATTAGTCCTACCTTATCTTTTTCTTTTGTCAAGCTTGGCTTAACCTGAAATACCCCTGGGAAACAGTTGCCTTCAATTAGTATTGGCTCATTTTCTCCTATTGCTACATCCCATCCAACATAACCAATTTCAGGAACTACCTTTGCTGCTTCTTTTACTAAATCAACTGCTTCTTTAAACATTGGCACTTTAAAGCCTACTATTGGACATTTTGTTGCAGGATGTTCGGCATAAATGTTGTCAAGCCTGTCTATTGCTTCTACATAAACATAGCCATTTTCGTCAAGATATGTGTACATTCCTCCACTAGAAAAATTATCCACAACTCCACCGTTTCCGATTTTTAGAATTGCTTGAAGAAAGTATGCTTTTCCATCTTTATAGAATGTAAACATTCTTAACGAGTTTACAGATTTAGGGTATAGCTTATTTAATTCTTTGTTTTGAACTATACATTGCTCTACAATAGTTTGGTTATTATCAATTAACTTATTGTATAATTTTTCACAATCTTCTTTGCTAGTGTATTCAATTTTTTCTACACCTTTACCACCTTCTCCATCAACAGGTTTTACTATAACCTGTTTGTTTTCTGCTAAGAAATTAGTAAATTCAGCCTTATTATTGCCATCTAAAACCATCCATTTTCTTTTTAAAAATGGGTTAAACTGCCTATAAAATTCATCTTTATTGTCAAAAATATGAAACTTAGATTTTTCATTAAATTGCTTTATAATTTCATTATTTTTTCCTCTAGTTAAGTAGGTTTTTCTTTGCTCCTTATTCAAATTATAAAACTCAAATTCTTGGTAGTCATAGTAACCTGCTTGATATTTAAAACCACATTTACACATATCAAATAATATTAGTATGTAGTTTTTATTTATCTTTTTACCTATATTTTTTGCAATTTTTATCATATTTTTATAATCCATTTGAATTATACGTTTAAATAAATATTTTAGCTTTCCCATTTCATTTCTCCATTTTATTTAAGTTACCTTAAAAATAACTTAAATTTTTTTATTTTGATAGCCTAGAGTTTAAAAGCACAAACGCTTTTAAATTCTAGTTCATATTTAATTTTTCTAATAGTTTGCTTCCAAAAGGAATCATCATTATTTCTTCTTTTGTAAGTATTTTTAATACAAATATTAGTATTACATATATTATAGCTCCAGATAGTATTGATAAAATTGTTGAAATATTAGCTGATATAATCATATTAAGTCCCATATTTATAAAGTAAACTGCAACTCCCATAATTATACCTGCAATAAGTGGTTTTAGTATGTATCTTACTTTAGGTATATGCATTTTTAGTGCTCTATTTATTGCTTTATAACATATTGTAAATGCAATTACTTGGCATACTATAGAGCTAATTGGTGCTCCAATTATGTTTATGTTTGGATTACTTACAAGAATAATGTTTAAAATCAGTTTAATTATTGCGCCAATAGCCAATGCTACAGCTGGAACCAATGGCTTATTTAAACCATATAATCCACCATTTATCGTTTGGCTTAATGCAACAAATATCATCGCAATAGACGATAGTTTAAGCACTATGCCTCCATCTGGTGCGTTTGGATAAATTAAATTTAGTATTTGGTCTGATAGGCATATATAACCTATCGCACAAGGTATTATGATTATTATTGATGCTAAAATTGAAAAAGACAATCTTTTTGCTGCTTGCTTTTTTTCTTTTTTAGCTATAGATTCTGATATAGCAGGAACTAATGCAGTAGAAAATGCTAAGTTTACTGCTATTGGTAAGTTAGTTAAGTTATCTACTTTAGATAGTATACCCGTTTTTTCCATAGCTATTTGTTCTAATGCTTCTTTTCCTCCTGTAACTAACCCCTCAAATGCTTGTTGTATGCAGTTGCTAACCGTTGTTGTGTCTATTACAGAGCTTATTACAGAAATTACAGAACCTACAGTTATAGGTATTGATAATGCCAATATTGTTTTTATTAGTTCTTTGTTTGATTGTCTATCTTCAGGTGAAATTTCTTGATTTTTGTAAACTTTAATTCTATTCTTTTTGTAATATGTTGTTAAGTACAAAAAAGTTATGATTATACTTAATGTGGTTGATAAATTTCCTCCTGCTGCCATTATGTATGGCTCTTTTCCAACTAAAGCATATACAAATACAATAGATAGTACACAATTTAAAAATTGTTCTAATACTTGTGTAACGCTAGTTGGCTTCATATTTTGCTGTCCAGAGAAATACCCTCTAAATACTGCCGACATTGCTACAAACACTATCGCAGGTGCAAGTACCCTAAGTACATATGCTACATCCGGAACATTTAATATGTTCGTCGCAATAAAATCTGCTCCAAAAAACAAAGTTACAGAGAAAAATAAACCAATTCCTGTAAATAATTTTAATGCTGTTTTAAATATACGTTGTGCACCATAATTGTTTCCAACTGCTAGTCTTTCTGAAATTAGCTTTGATATAACACTTGGTATTCCTATAGAGCATAGCGTAAGCAATAGCGCATATATTTGATACCCTGCAGAATAATATCCAAGCCCTGCATCTCCAAAACCTTCTACATTTGTTATAACCAATCTATATACTAGTCCTAAAACTTTTACCAAAATTTCCGAAAGCATTAGAAGTAGTACATTTTTCATAAAGGAAAACCCTTTATTCTTTTTTGCCGTTGTTTCTTCCATTATCTACTCCTTTTATTTTTCGCACGTAAGTCAACATAACTAGAATTCTATTTTTTCTTCTAACCAATTTTCTAATTCGTCTATTTTTACACGTACTTGTTCCATTGTATCTCTATCTCTTATTGTTACACAGTTATCCTCTAATGTGTCGAAATCTATGGTTACACAATATGGTGTACCTATTTCATCTTCTCTTCTATATCTTTTTCCAATGCTTCCTGCTTCATCATAATCACACATAAATTTCTTAGATAGCTTGCTATACACTTCTTCTGCTTTTTCACTTAATTTTTTAGATAGTGGCAATACTGCAACTTTATATGGTGCTAAGGCAGGATGCAAATGTAGTACTGTTCTTACATCTCCCTCTGCAATTTCTTCTTCATCATAAGCGTTGCATAAGAATGCTAAAGCTACTCTGTCACATCCAAGTGATGGCTCAATACAGTAAGGAACATACTTTTCGTTTGTTTCAGGGTCTAAGTAAGCCATATCCTCTTTTGAATGTTCTTGATGCTTCTTTAAATCATAATCAGTTCTATCAGCAACACCCCAAAGTTCTCCCCAACCAAATGGGAATGCATATTCTATATCAGTTGTTGCTTTGCTATAGAATACAAGCTCTTCTTTTGAGTGGTCTCTTAAACGTATATTTTCTTTTTTCATTTCTAAGCTTAAAAGCCAGTTTTCACAATAGTCTTTCCAATATTTGAACCATTCTAAGTCAGTTCCTGGCTTACAGAAAAATTCAAGTTCCATTTGTTCAAACTCACGTGTTCTAAACGTAAAGTTTCCTGGTGTAATTTCATTTCTAAATGCCTTTCCTATTTGACCAATTCCCATTGGCAACTTTCTTCTTGTTGTACGAAGTACATTTTTAAAGTTAACAAATATACCTTGTGCAGTTTCTGGTCTTAAATATATTTCTGATTTACTATCTTCTGTAACTCCTTGGAAAGTTTTGAACATTAAGTTGAATTTACGAATATCTGTAAAATTTTCTTTTCCACAATTAGGGCAAGCAATATGATGCTCTTTTATAAAGTTAATCATTTGCTCATCGCTCATACCATCTGCAATCATATCATTTCCTTGCTCGTGTGCCCATTCTTCAATCAATTTATCTGCTCTATGTCTAGTTTTGCACTCTTTACAATCTATAAGTGGGTCAGAAAATCCTCCTACGTGTCCAGAAGCTACCCATACCTCAGGATTCATTAGTATTGCTGCATCTAATCCAACATTGTATTTGCTTTCTTGCACAAACTTTTTCATCCACGCCTTTTTTATGTTATTTTTTAGTTCAACACCTAGAGGACCATAATCCCAAGTATTTGCTAAACCTCCATATATTTCAGAGCCTGGATACACATATCCTCTATTTTTGCAAAGACTCACTATTTTATCCATTGTCAATTTTTCTTTCATAAAAATATCTTCCTTTCTATAGTGGACAAAAGGGACACTCCTTTTTGTCCACGTTAGGGAAATTTAGGAGAGGTCTCTTTTATATTTCAAATTAGTTTTTCATTTTTAAATTTTATCAATATACAGTATAAAAGTCAAGATTTTTGCAAGAATTAGGCAATTATTGGTTACTTGATAATGGTTTTGTGGAGATTTAGTTTTTTACCGTAGGTAATATGTATATTTAGAGAATTTTTGTAGTGACGCGTAAGCGACCAAACGAGCTTCTTTGAAGCGAGTGCGATTTGGAGCATCTTTCCTGCGATAAAAAGAAAATTTATTTTTCTTTTTATCATAAGAGAGGTGCGACACCAAGGAACAAAAAAATTTGATAAATATACATATTACCTAGGCTTCGTTTCATATTATCCTATAAAAAACATTATCAAGTAATAATTATTGAACAAAAGTTATCCACAGACAAAAATCTACCTTTTTATACTTAAGTCACTTTTTTTATTTATATTACGACATTATGTTACTATTTTATTGCAATTTTTTACCAATTAGTTGTCCACAGGTATGTGGATAATGTGGATAACTCTGTGAATAACTATAAATAGCGGATTGTTTTTTGTAAGTTATCCACATTTATATTTGAAATATTTTATGGTAACTTGTTTTTTTTATTTTTTTGAATTTAATATAGGTATTATGTAATTTTGTGTCGCTTTATATGTGTAAGGGTGGACTTTAGAGTTACAAAAAAAGCAGTGTTATTTTCAACTGCTTTTTTCTATTCTATATTTATTCATAATTTTCTTTACTCTGAACCTGTCCCAAAAAGTGCCATTTAACCAAACAAGCTCATTTGGTTGCTCTGGCTCATTCCTTTTAAGCATCCTACTCTGTCTAATAATTCTATTACTGATTTTCCTATTTTTGAACGTATTTTCATATCATCTATTGACATAAACTTACCTTCTTTTTTAGCTTCGTCTATTCCCTCTGCTGCAACTGTTCCAAGTCCTGGTATACTATTTAGTGGTGGACGTATTCCCTCTTCTTCTACTAAAAATTTTGTTGCGTGTGATTTATATAAGTCTATTGGAAGGAATTTTATGCCTCTTTCATACATTTCTAGCACTAGTTCTAATATAGCATACATATTTTTATCTTTTGTTGTTGCGCTATTTCCGGCTAAATCTATTTCTTTCATTTTGTTTATTACTTTTTCTTTCCCATAGCACATTATATCACTATCAAATTCATCAGCTCTTATTGTAAAGTATGCTGCATAATATGCTTTTGGCTGATGCACTTTGAACCACGCTATTCTAAATGCGTTTGTTACATATGCTGCAGCGTGTGCCTTTGGGAACATATATTTTATTTTTTCGCACGATTTTATATACCAATCTGGTACATCGTGTTCTTTCATTAGAGCTACGAATTCTGCCCATTTTTCTGGGTCCTTAAGTGCTTTACCCTTACGTACTGTTTCCATTATTTTGAAAGCTTTGTTTGGTGGCAAACCTTTCTTTATTAGGTATATCATTATATCGTCACGGCAACAGATTGCCTCATTTAAGGTTACTGTTCCCTCATCTATTAAGGCTTGTGCGTTTCCAAGCCATACATCTGTACCGTGTGATAACCCAGATATACGTATTAACTCATCAAATGTAGTAGGTTTTGTGTCTACTAGCATTCCTCTAACAAATTTTGTTCCGAATTCCGGTATTCCATAGCTTCCAACTTTACTTTTTATTTGTTCTGGTGTTACCCCTAATGCATCTGTTGAACTAAAGATGGACATTGTTTCTTTGTCATCTAGCGGCACTTTTGTTGGGTCTATTCCTGTTATATCAAACAACATTCTTATCATTGTAGGATCATCGTGGCCTAGTATATCTAGCTTAAGTAAGTTTTGGTCTATTGAGTGATAGTCAAAGTGTGTGGTTATTATGTCTGAATTAGGGTCATCTGCTGGATGTTGTACTGGGCAAAATTCATATATTTGTCTTCCTTTTGGTACAACTATAATTCCTCCTGGGTGCTGACCTGTGGTTCTTTTTATTCCTGTACAGCCCTGTGCTAATCTTAGCACCTCTGCATTGTTTATTGGTATTCCTCGTTCTTCGTAATACTTTTTTACATATCCATAAGCAGTTTTATCTGCAACTGTACCAACAGTTCCTGCTTTAAAGGTTGTGCCTTTTCCAAAGATTACCTCTGTATATTTATGTGCTTTTGCTTGATATTCGCCAGAGAAGTTTAAGTCTATATCTGGCTCTTTATCTCCATTAAAACCAAGGAAAGTTTCAAATGGTATATCTATTCCGTCTTTTACCATTTTTGTTCCACATTTTGGACAGTCCTTATCTGGTAAGTCAAAGCCACAAGCATAACCATAATCTGTAAAGTCTGAATATTTACATTTAGGACATCTGTAGTGTGGTGGAAGTGAATTAACTTCTGTAATACCTGTCATATTTGCCACAAATGATGAACCAACAGATCCTCTTGAACCTACTATGTATCCATCTTCATTTGATTTCCACACTAGTTTTTGTGCAATGATGTACATAACGGAGAACCCGTTTTTAATAATTGAGTTTAATTCTTTATCTAGTCTTTCTTGTACTAAATCTGGTAATGGGTCTCCATATAGCTCGTGTGCTTTGCTATATGCTATATCTTTTATTGTTTGTTCACAACCATCAATATGTGGTGGACATTTTTCTGGTGATATTGGTTTTATTTTTTCGCACATATCAGCTATTTTATTTGTATTTGTTACAACAACCTCATATGCTTTTTCTTCTCCTAAATATTCAAACTCTTTAAGCATTTCCTCTGTTGTACGTAAGTATAGTGGAGCTTGTTCGTCTGCATCATCATAGCCCTGTCCTGCCATTAGTATACGTCTATATATTTCGTCTTGTGGATCCATAAAGTGTACATCGCACGTTGCCACAACTGGTTTGCCTAATTTGTCACCTAATTCCACAATCTTTTTATTTATGTCTTGTAATGCTTTTTCGTCTTGTACTGTTCCATTTCTAACCATAAACATATTATTCCCTAGTGGCTGAATTTCTAAGTAGTCATAGTCTTTGGCAATTTCTTCAATTTCTTCGTCTGTTTTTCCTGCCACTATTGCCCTATATATTTCTCCTTGCTCACAGGCACTTCCAAGTATTAAGCCCTCGCAATTTTCCTTGTAAATAGATTTAAGAATACGTGGTTTTTTATAGAAATAGTCCAAGTGTGAAACTGATATTAGCTTATATAAGTTTCTTAATCCTATATAATTTTGTGCCAAAATAATTGCGTGATATGTTGGAAGTCTTCTAAAATCTGTGTTGCCTGCACAAATTTTGTCTATATCTTCTATTTTCTTAGCACCTTTTTCTTTGAGCATATTTAGCATTACCTTTAATACTTTAACTGTTGTATCAACATCGTCCAATGCTCTATGTGCCACTTCTACTTTTATTCCTAAATTTTCAGCAATTATTCCTAATTTGTACTTTTTATATTCTGGAAATAGCTCTTTTGCCAAACGTAATGTATCCATATATGTATTTTCTAATGAGTATCCAAGTTCCCCTGCATTGTATTTTAAGAAGCCTATGTCAAAGTCTGCGTTATGCGCTACTAGCACACTGTCACCTATGAATTCCATCATTTTTGGAAATACTTTGTCTATAGTTTCTGCATCTTTTACCATTTCATCTGTAATGTTTGTAACCTCAACTACCCTTTGTGGAATTGGCTTTTCTGGATTAACAAAACAAGAAAACTCATCTATAACTTCTCCATTTTTCATTTTCATAATACCAATTTCAGTTATTTTTTCTGTTCTGAATGAAAATCCTGTAGTTTCTAAGTCCAAAATACAATATGTAGTGTTATCTATGTCTTGTCCACGTGGAAATGATACCACTGGAGTTCTATCAGGTGCTAAGTATGCTTCTACACCATATATAACTTTTAAATCAGGGTGGTCTTTTTCTAAATACTTATGTGCTTCTGGAAAGGCTTGTACCACACCGTGGTCAGTAATTGCAATAGACTTCATTCCCCATTTTACTGCTCTTTTTAACAAATCTGTTGCAGATGTCATCCCATCCATTTGACTCATTTGTGTGTGCATATGTAGTTCTACTCTTTTTTCCTTTGCATTATCCATTCGAACTTGCTTTTTAAGTCCTGTACTTTCTATAATTATATTAGCAATAACGCCAAGCTCTTTTGCAAATGGGTCGAACTGTGCAGTTCCCTCTAGCTTTACACCTTTTGCACCTTTTAGTTTTCCAATAAGTTCTTTTGATTTATCTCCTTCTGAAAATACTTTACAAGTTATTGTACTTGTTCCATCGTATAAGTCAAACATAACAAGCACTTTTCCACTTTTTAGTTCTCGAGAATCTATATTTAATATTTCTCCATCTAATACAACTTTTCCACTATCTACACTTAAATCTATAACTTTTACTAATTGTTCTTTTAATTTTAAGCTTCTACCATATATTAAAGGAGAATTCTCTTCTTTTTCTTGTGGAACTTCTATAGATATACTTACCTCTTGAGGCTCACTAGGAGCATTAGTATTTTCCTTAGCCTTATGTGCTCCATTATGTGGTTTTGATTCCGAATTTTCTAATGCTTCTTCTGCCATCATCTGAGCCTGTTTTATAGCTTCTTCCTCTAATAATCGTGCGTGTTCCATATATTGCTTAATCGCGTCTTCTGATATATCTTCAACAAAGGTAATTTTATATTTTAAGCCGTACACATTCTCTATAATTTCAGCTAATATCTCGTCAAATTTTTTTGCATCTAATACTAGTTTGCCTTTTGTTACCATCCTTACAGTTATATCTTTATCGTGAATTTCAAGTGTACTATTTTTTAAAAATGCTTTACTTAGTGGGTGCTTATGTGCCATATAGCATATAATTAAATTCCACTCTTTTTGTAAATCTACATCAATTTCTTTTGTATATTCTACTTTTATATTTGCTTCAAATATATTAAACCTTTGCTTTAAATACTGTTCAAATTTATATATATCTTCTATTTTAATAAACTCATCTGCTATTATAATTAACTCTAATTTATTTGTCTTTTTAAATAAATTTATTGACTTAATTCTTCCTGCATTTAGCGAAAAACTTTCTGAATTATAATCTTTAAATATTTCTTTTATTGTTTTTTCCACGAGTTCATCTCCTATACATTTTCGTTTTTGTGTGTTAATGCACTTATGATTCTCTACTCTAAGTTAGAGTAAACTTCTAAAAAAAGTATTTCAAATATGTCGGTCCAGCTGATTTTCATAGAAATTCTATGAGAAATTTTGGCAGCGCCCTCAAAAGGGTTTGAGATTCCCTACCAAAATTTTTCAAGAATTTCTATATTCAAATCACTCTCCATTCCATATTTTCATACTTTTTTTATAAGCCCACTCTAACCTAGAAAAACAAATAGATAATTGTGCATTAACACAAAAAAGCATACTACGAAATTATTCTTCCCACATCATTGAATGCCACATACACTGAAAGTGTAATCAAAACTAAAAAGCCTAGCATTTGTAATTTTAGTTCAAAGTTTTGTTTTAGTGGTTTTTTCCTTATAGCTTCGATTATATATATTAAAATTTTTCCTCCATCAAGTGGTGGAAATGGTAGCAAGTTTGTTACACCTAATGACATTGAAACTACTGCCATAATATATAAAAAGTCCAATATTCCACTAGTTTGTGATACAACTTCAGATATTCCAATAGGCCCCATTAAATCATCTGCAGTTACTCTACCAGTAAATATCATTTTTATACTTTCCCACATTGCTAAAATAAAGTTTCCTGCCGAACTTATGGCGGTAGCAAAGCTTCCGGTCATTATAGCAACAATTACCATATAAAGTAATATTGCAAATATAATATTTACTAATCCTCCTGCTGCAACTATTGCTATTCTTTTAGGTATACTTGCCATACTAAAGGAACCCTCTTCATCAGAACGTTCCTCTTCTCCTAGCATATTCACATAACCACCGAAGTGGTATTAGTCTAAGTGAATACTTGGTTTTGTTTGTTTGCTTTGACCAAATTTGTGGACCAAAGCCAATAGAAAATTCATTTACTTTTATTTTGCATAAGCGCGCTACAACGAAATGACCAGTTTCGTGTATTAGCACTAAAAAGCCAAGTATAACTACTATTTTAATTATTGTAATAATAATACTCATAAGCGTATTCCTTCAAAATTATATTTTCAAAATATTCACATATTCTATACAATAAAGAATATGCTATTACTTTTATCATTATATTATACTAAGTAAAAAATATGCAAATGGCAAAATAAATATTACGCTATCTATTCTGTCTAAAAGTCCACCGTGTCCTGGAATTAGATTGCTATAATCTTTAATATCGCAATATCTCTTTACACTGGATGCTGCCAAATCTCCTATCTGACTAATTACACTTAGGAAAATTGATATTCCGAATATATAAATATAATTAAAGTTGGTTCCTAATATAGAATTGCATATTACAGTATATATAAGATTCATTATTATTGCTCCAAAAATTCCTGCCACACATCCTTCTATTGATTTTTTAGGACTTATTGGAGTAAATTTATGTTTTCCAAACCTTTTTCCTATAAAATATGCAAATATATCGGTTCCCCACGCTGAGAAAAATACATACCATATAAGTATTTTGCCATTTTCCAAACTATCTCTAATTAGTGGTGCAAACATCAAGAAAAATACAATATAACATATTCCAAATAGTGAAATAGCAATGTCATTAACATTTCTTTTCATATTAGTTACAATGCTTTGTACAAATAACACTAATATGTTCATAAGTATCAATAAGGTAATAACTGGAAGTACATATTCACTAGGTATTAAATGAATAAGTGAAATAAGCCCAGCTGTAACATACCCAGTCCATTGAATAGGCTTCGCTTTTTCTTTAAATGCTTTATAAAATTCGTGTAAACTCATAATAGCAACTATGCTTATAAATACGTCCACTAAATATTTGTTTCCAAATATCAATATAAGTGCAAATATTGGAAATAATACTATTCCTGATAAAATTCTTTTAATGCTCATCTTTAGTCCTTTCTTTCTATGTTATTTATTATTGTAGAAGACAACAAGGTTCTATGGTGCTTAAGCTGCAATCTTCGATTGCTATGTCAGGCCAGGTTTCTTATTGTTAAAAACAACAAGGTTCTATGGTGCTTAGGCTGCAATCTTCGATTGCTATGTCGGGTCAGGTTCTTATTATCTTATTGAAAGTAGCAATACTTAAGTTTCCTTGGGTTATGCACATATTTGCATTATTTTCCACCAAACTTTCTATTTCTACTTTCAAATTTTTTTATTGCTTCTAGTAAATCTTGCTCTGAAAAATCAGGCCAATATTTATCAATAAATAAGAATTCTGTATAAGCTAATTGCCATAATAAAAAATTACTTATTCTTAATTCTCCTCCCGGTCTTATAAGTAAATCCGGATTAGGTTCACCATTTGTATATAAATTATCTGCCACTAGCTCTTCATTTATATCATTTAATTCAATTTCGTTTTTGCTTACTTTTTCAGATATTTTTTTAACTGCTCTTACAATTTCAGCTCTTCCTCCATAGTTAAATGCAATATTTAATGTAAGTCCTGTATTATTTTTAGACTTTTCTACTATTTTTTCTATGCTCTCTCTTAGGCTTTTGTCTAAATTTTCTATGTCACCTAACACTCTAATTTTTATATTACGTAAGCTCTCTTTGTTTAAAAATTTATCTAAATATGTTCTTAGTAGTATCATTAGAGCTCCTATCTCTTCTTTTGTCCTTTTCCAATTTTCTGTAGAAAAAGCATATACGGTTAAATATTTTAACCCAATTTTGTTGGCATAGGATGCAATTTTTTCTAATGTTTCTGCTCCTGCTTTATGTCCAAGCTTTGTATCTAATCCTTTTTCTTTGGCCCATCTTCTATTTCCATCCATAATAATAGCAATATGTTTTGGCATAAGCTCTTTGTCTACATCTTCAATAGTCACTTCGGTATTTCCTCCCTTTTCTATTTTTTACATTCTTTCACTAGCTTTTAGCATACTGCTAGTAATTTTTAGCTAATTAGATACTCATAACCTCTTTTTCCTTTTTTTCTAGTACATTATCAATTTGTTCTACATATTTATCTGTTAATTTTTGGATGTTATCTTCTGCTCCCTTTAATTCGTCTTCTGATATTTCTGCATTTTTTTGCATTGTTTTAGCTTCATCAATAGCATCTCTTCTAATACTTCTTATTGCTACTTTTGCTTCTTCTGCCATCTTTCTTATATCTTTTACTATTTCTTTTCTTCTCTCCTCATTTAATTCAGGGAAAGCTAGTCTTATTACTTTTCCATCATTAGAAGGGTTAATTCCTATATCTGATTTTAAAATTTCTTTCTCAATTTCTTTTAATATGCTTCCATCCCAAGGTTGAATAACTATAAGTCTTGCTTCTGGAACTGAAATACCTGCAACTTGATTTATTGGTGTAGGTGTTCCATAATAATCTATTGTTATTTTATTTAATATTGCAGGATTTGCTCTTCCTGCTCTTATTTCTGCTAAATTTTCCTCATATACACTAACTGTTTTCATCATTTTTTCTTCAAATTTATCTAAATTCATATTTTTTATTTGCACAATTCTATTTGTGCTCTCCTTTCTTTTTTTATTTATGTTCTCTTATCAGTCTAATATATTTCATCGAAGCCTGTCCCAAAAACAGACAAAAGTGCCAGAAAATGGTTTGACTTCAAACCTGACATTATTTTATTAAAGTTCCTATTTTTTCACCTTTTACTATTTTTATAATATTATCTGGTTTTGCTATTTCAAATACAATTAAAGGAATATTATTATCTCTACATAACGAAATTGCTGTTGAATCCATTACTTTAAGATTATCACTTAAAATATCTAAATATGATATTTCATCATATTTAACTGCGTTTTTGTCTATTTTAGGATCTGCTGAATATACACCATCAATTGTTTTACCTACAAGAATAACTTCTGCATCAATTTCAGCTGCTCTTAATGCTGCTGCAGTATCTGTTGTAAAGTATGGGTTTCCTGTTCCACATCCAAAAATAACAACTCTTCCTTTCTCTAAGTGTCTTACTGCTCTTCTTTTTATGTAAGGTTCAGCTATCTCTCTCATTTCAATTGCAGTTTGAAGCCTTGTATAAACTCCCTTTTCTTCTAAAGCATTTTGAAGAGCTAATCCATTCATAGTTGTAGCAAGCATTCCCATATAGTCAGATGTTGTTCTTTCCATTTTTTTATTAGCTCCTCGCCAAAAGTTGCCTCCGCCTACAACAATAGCTACTTCTGTTTTCATTTTAACAAGTTCCTTAATTTGCTCGCAAATTTTATCTACTGTATCTGTATCAATTCCGGACTTTTGCTCTCCTGATAAAGCTTCTCCGCTCAACTTGAGCAATATTCTCTTGTATTTATTTTCAGGCACTTTTAACACTCTCCTTTTTTATTTTTTAACTGACCTATATTCTATCATACATTTATAATGTTTTGCTACATTTTTTAAAAATTTCTTAAGATTTTTTTGTGTTTAATATTTAGTGTTACTCTTTGCTAAATTTACGTTTTATGTTTGAATATCTAATGCAGTGATGGAAAGTAATATTGGTATAATACATTAGTTTTATTTCAAAAAATTTCTTGTCATAATTTATTAGTTTTTGCAAATAATATTTTAAGGTGAAAGTATATGAATCAAATTTTATATAATAATAGCAAAGATAGTAAAATTACAAAAACAAATATTGCAATCTCTTCTGCCCCAAATTACTCAACTACTGTTTCTACAAATATATTGCAAATAAAATGGTATAAGGTAATTTTTTTTATTTCTCTTTTTTGTTTAGCTTTTTTTATGATTTTACTATTTATTCGCTTATATAAGAATTTTGAAAATGAAGAAATTTCAAGAAAGCTAACTTCTTCTTACTCTATTTCTACTATGTATTCTAATGCTAACACCGCTAATTATACCTCACAAACTGTGGAAAGTACTCCTTTTGTAATTCGGAATAATAAAAATAGATAAAATAAACTTAAATTATTCAATTTTATCTATTAGCAATAATGAATTATTAGATGTGTCTGTATGTAGATTTGCTGGTCCTCTGCCAAACGAAGTTGGGAATTTATGTATTGCAGGTCATAATTATGTGGACTATAAATTATTTAGTAGGCTTAACGAATTAGAATTAAATGACGAAATTACTGTTTATGATTTAAGTGGTAAAAATAAAACTTATAAAATATATGAAATATATGAAACTAAACCAGATGATATGTCTTGCACTTTTCAAGATACAGGAGGTTTAAGAATTGTTACTCTTGTAACTTGTAATAATGTTAATGGGAAAAGATTAGTTATACACGCAAAAGAAATACCTTAAGCAAAAGGTATTTCTTACTATACATTGGTTAAATATTATTTTAAATTGTTACTTTTATTTATAATCTCTTATTTTTTTATATGCATAAATTGCTAAAATAACACAAACGATTATAAAGAACATTACAGTAATATCCTCTGTTACACCAGTTTGAGGAAGATTATTTCCTGAAGTTGTGCTATTTGTTGTTCTGTTTGAATTTGGTTGAATTACAGAACCTGTTTCGTTAGCAGCTACTTGGTTTGCATATATTTGATTAGCTACAAGTTCATTTGCTGTTGAGCCTGAGCTTAAACTATTAGCAGCTGTTTCATTTGCGGCTACTTGATTTGCATATATACCATTTGCATTCATAATGTCATCTAAATCTAACATAGTATTTGTATTTGTTGCTTTTACTTGTGAGCAAATACCTATGACTAATAAAATAATTACTAATAAAGCTACAATTTTTTTTGAATTTAACATATATTTCCTCTCCTTCTTCTTTAGAACCATTTCTCTTATTATTTATCATTTTTTTATTTTTATGCATGAATAATAAACACTCACAATATTATTTTACTCTTTTTTTATGTATTCGTCAATATTTTTTTTAAAATAATATAGATGTAATATTCTTGTAACACTGCTGTAATATAAGTTAATATTTATTTTTACTTTATTGTTTTATACTTTTAAACATTAAACCTAAATAATACAATGTCTCCCTCTTGCATAATGTAATCTTTTCCTTCTGACCTAACTAGCCCTTTTTCCTTAGCTGCAACCATACTGCCTTCTCTAATTAAGTCATCATACGAAACAACTTCAGCTCTAATAAAGCCTCTTTCTATATCGCTATGTATTTTTCCTGCTGCTTCAGGTGCTTTTGTTCCTTTTTTTATAGTCCACGCTCTTACTTCTTGCTCTCCAGCAGTTAAAAACGACATTAAGCCTAATAAGCTATAACTAGCTTTTATAACTTTATCCAATCCTGATTCTCCAAGGCCTAATGCATCTAGCATTTCCTTTTTGTCATCTCCCTCTAAACTTGAAAGTTCTTCTTCAATTTTTACACAAAGAGGTATTACTTCTGCTTTTTCCTCTTTAGCATATTCTACTACTTGCTTTACTTTTTCATCTTCAAATGGATTAGAAAGTTGAGCCTCAGATACATTTGCAATGTATAGTATTGGCTTTAAAGTTAATAAATATGCATCTTTTAAGATTTCAAGCTCATCTTCGTTGTACTCCAACATTCTAGCAGATTTTCCTGCTTCTAGTGCAGTTTTTATTTTTTCATATAAATTTAACTCTGCTTCAAATTTTTTGTCAGCTTTTATTTTTTTCTTGGCTGAATCAATTTTTTTATTAACTGTTTCTAAATCTGCAAATATAAGTTCTAAATTGATTGTTTCAATATCTCTTTTTGGGTTTATGTTACCATCAACGTGTACAATATTTGTATCTTCAAAGCATCTTACTACTTCACAAATACTATCCACCTCACGTATATGTGATAAGAATTTATTTCCCAAACCCTCACCTTTGCTTGCACCTTTTACCAAACCTGCAATATCAACAAATTCTATTATTGCGTGAGTAGTTTTTTTTGCATTATACATTTTAGTAAGCACTTCTAATCTTTCATCAGGTACTGGCACTACTCCAACATTTGGCTCAATAGTACAAAATGGATAATTTGCACATTCTGCACCTGCGTTTGTTATTGCATTAAACATTGTGCTTTTCCCTACATTTGGTAATCCTACTATTCCTATTTTCATTTTGTTATTGCTCCCTTCGTTTATTTACCACTAGCTATTATTTATGTTTTATTCTCTATATTATTAGTCAAATTATTTTTTAATTCTTTATTAGCATTTTTAACTATATCCTTTACTGGCTTTCTACTGCACCATTTTTTATGTCATTAACTGGTTTTATCTATCACTTCATTTGCTATATTATTAACCAGTTCTTCCACTACTTCATTTGTAATATCATTAGCCGATTCTTATACCACTTCGTTTGCTATATCATTAGCTGGCTCTTCTACCACTTCATTTGCTGTATCATTAACCGGCTCTTCTATCACTTCGTTTGCTATATCATTAACTGGTTCTTCTATTACTTCGTTTGCTATATCGTTAACCGGCTCTTCTATTACTTCGTTTGCCACATCATTAACTGGCTCTTCTACCACTTCGTTTGTAACTTCATTTGTTGGCTTTTTGTTATCATCCTTATTGTCTTCGTTTTTATTTTCTTCTTTCTCTAGCTCTTTCAAGTATTCTGGCCAAGGATTATTAGGATCTGGGTCTGTTGGGTCCCATCCCCTTACATTGGCTGGTGCATCAGATATTTTCATTGTACTTGGTTTTCCAAGTGGCCCAGGATTTGAGCTAGAATAAAATTCTACTTGTGTTCCTACAGGACAATTTGAATAAAGCCATTTTGCATCTTCGACTGTAAGCCTTACACATCCCAAAGATACTCTCTGCCCTAATTGGTCATAAGCCCAATATTCTAATGAAGATTTATCCCCCGACTCTAAGTATGGCACTGAATGGAATAAAATATCATCACAAATCCAAGTTGAATATTGTCCATAAACATCTCCCATAAGTGGCCACCAATTTCCTTTTCCTAATGTTCTATAAGTTCCAGATGTAGGTGTATATGTACCTGTTGAACACACCATTGCTCTAACAGGTTTTGTATACTTTCCGTTAGCATCCTTTGTATAAACAGTAACCACTTGTGCTCCATAATTAACTTTTATATAATATTTATCTACTTCAGAAGAAAGTTTGTTTTCTTCCTTAAGTTTTTCGTATTCTTCCTCGTTTTTCTTTTTTAATTCATCTTCATTCTCTATTTCAGTTTTAATTTCATTGGTATTTTTAGCAATAGATTCGTCTTTTACAGTATTTGTATTTGTAAGAGTAGATGAATTTATGTTTAACAAACTAGCATTAGCTTCTACTGTTTTTTGGTAATATATATATTCCCATACACCAATAGTTATGGTAAATGTAACAATCATAGCACCTAAAATTGCAAATGCTGCTGTTTCGTCATTTATTTTTCTTTTCAAAGTATCTGTAATTTTACCCATTTGAATTTTCCTTTCTACCTAAAATTAAGAGCAAATAGACACCTTAAGTTCTTTTATGCTCTTAAAATTTAAGTATTAAAATTCTTGGAGCTTCCAGACGGAATTGAACCGTCGACCCCAGCCTTACCATGGCTGTGCTCTACCTACTGAGCTATAGAAGCACTTATTGTTGTTTTAAGCCTTTTATAGCTTTCTTACGTATACGTTGAATTGCATTATCTACAGATTTTACAGGTGTATCTAAATCTTCTGCAATTTCTATATAACTTTTTCCATTTATATATTTGTTTAATACTTTCTTTTCAAAATCACTAAGTGTTTTATCTATTGTTTTTTCAATATTTTGATAATATTCCTTTTTTGTAATTGTATCTAGTGGGTCTTCTATTAAAGTAGTATTAAAAACATCAATCAATGGTGTGTCGCTTTTTCCATCTTCTTCATCATAAGCAGATACATTTAAAGATAAATATGAATTAAGTGGCATATGTTTTTGCCTATTAGAACTTTTTATAGCTGTAATTAGTTGTCTTTCTATGCACATATTAGCAAAACTTTTAAATGAATTTTTCATATCAGATTTATAGCTTTTTATTGCTTTAAAAAGGCCAATTAGTCCTTCTTGAATTATATCGTCCTTTTCTGCACCAACAATGTAGTATTTGCTAACTTTTATATTTACAAGTTCTTTATACTTGTTAAGCAAATATTCAAAAGCAGATTTATCTCCAGATTTAGTAATTTCAACCAAATCTTCGTCTGTCATATTGTCATAATCTATATTATCCGTAGAATAAAAAACATTTGCTTTTTCCATATTTATTGAAGATACCTCCTGAAGTTTCCTATGCTCCTAATTATAGTCTAGCCGTCCCTTTAAGTCAAGAGATATTTGATATTTTCTTTAATTTGTGCTAAGATATTGTCACAATATTTTAGTAATCAATCAAGGAGGAATTTTTATGGCCTATGATGGTTTAGTAAATTATTCTGTTGTGAATGAGTTAAAAGAAAAGATTGTAAATGGTAAAATAGATAAAATATATGAGCCCAACTTCGATGAAATTATATTAGGTATTTATTCTAATGGAGCAAAATATGCTTTAGACTTTGTAGTAAATTCTCGGTTTTTATAGAGCTAATTTAACTACTAATGCTAAGCCTAACCCAAATCAGGCACCCAATTTTTGTATGACACTTAGAAAATATTTAGTTGGTACACATATTAGCAATATTTATACTAACAATTTAGAAAGGATTATTTTTATTGAATTAGAAGGATACAACAAGTCCAAAGACACATCTATGAAAAAGCTTATAATAGAGCTTATGGGAAAGCATAGTAACATTATTTTAGTAGATAGTGAAGATGTTATAATTGACGCTCTTAGACATTTTTCTATAAATTCTGGTTCATATAGAAATATATTTACCGGAGAAAAATATATTTTACCTAAAGCAGATAAATTAGATTTTTTTGATGTATCTGATGCAGAAGAATTTTATGCGATAATTCAAAATAATTCTATCAAATTAAATAGTTCTAGCCTTGTGAATATTATAGCAAATACTTTTACTGGAATTAGCAAATTTGGCATTAAATCTATAGAAAAAAATTTGCAACTTTCAGATAATTTAGATAAAGATACAGTTACAACTGTATTTAATTATATTTCTAAGTTAGTACATAATTGTAACAATAATATTTGCCAAAAAGCCGATAACAAAAATGATTATTTCCTAGTAAATAGCTCCGAAAAAGCTGATAGTTTACAAATCAACTGGTTTTTGGATGACTTTTATACAAATAAAGAAATTGATACAACTTTCACCAATTATAGAAATAGTTTGCTTAGGTTAATTTTAAATAAATTGCATAAACTAAACTCTAAGCTTGACTTAATAAACGAAAAAATTGCAGAATGTAAAGATACTGATAAATATAGATTGTATGGGGAACTTATTACTTCAAATTTATACAGAATAGATAATCATAATGTAGATTCAATTTCTTTGGAAAATTATTATGATAATAATAATTTAATAACTATTCCACTAGATAAGAGTATGTCCCCTTCTGCTAATGCAAAGAAATTTTTTAAAAAATACCACAAGTTAAAGAATGCTAAATCAATAGTTGATGAGCAGAAATCACATATACTAGCTGATATAGATTATTTAGAAAGTATTGTTTATGAAATAGAATCAGCCAATAGTATATCTGACATAGATGAAATATATTCCGAAATTCAGGAAGAAAATGTAAGTCTAAAAGCTGTAAAGTCTAACAAAAAAATGCTTTCAAAGAAAAAGAAAGAGAACAAATTTGAACCTCATATTGGTGAGCCTTTAAAATTTGAAATAGATGGCTTTACCGTTTTAGTTGGAAAAAATAATAAGCAAAATGACTTTTTAACTACTAAATTTGCAAATGATAATGATATGTGGCTTCACGTAAAAGATTTTCAAGGAAGCCACGTAATTATAAGAACCGAAAATAAAGAGCCAAGCCAAGATACCATCAATAAATGTGCAATGCTTGCCAAAGCACACAGTAAGGCAAATCAGTCTTCCAATGCTACAGTTGACTATACTTTAGTGAAATATGTAAAAAAGCCATCTGGTAGTAAGCCAGGTATGGTTATATATACCCACGAGAAAAGTGTTACAGTTAAGTAGGTTTACTTTTAAATTTAAAAGTGCTATAATTAGATTACGTTACAAATAGTAACTTTAATAAATTTTGGAGGTAAAAGAAATGACTATCTGGATGAAAGTTCGGGATTTTAACCCATTCGTAGGTCCAATGGACGACATAGACTATGTGACTATCAAGTTCCTTATGAACTATGATTTCGGCAATGTATCTTCTTGCCGAGAAATGTACGACGTCTGGAGGAAGACACGTCATTTTCCCGAACGCTTTCAGGAAGCCAATAAGCTCTTGGCAGAGGTTGAACAAATCTGCCCGATTGCAAACTTTGCACAAGGTTTTTCCAAGAATGAGGGATCATACATTATTCTTCTCATTGGGAAAGAAGTCGCAAAGAAGAAAGAAGTTGTTTCTAAACTTCGGAAATTGATTGAGATGTTCTAATGCCTCAAAGAGGCGTCCACCTATTGGTGGGCGCCTTTATGTTGCATAAGCTATTTACTTTAATTGGAAAAAGTGCTATAATAATATTATGTTACTTTGATGTAACAAACACATATTAAAACACTGGAGGAAAACAACTATGGTCAAGACAGCAAAGAAAGGAATTCAACTGCTTTGTAATGAGTTTCGTCCACTCGAGGAACGGTACCTGGACCACAATTTCATTATGGTGCAGATCCCATTGAAATTTGACTTCTTCGATGACGCAATGCGTCATCGGATGAACGACAGTTGGAATGAGTCTCAGACTCTTCCTAACATCCCCGCCTTTTCGAAGGCTAACGCTTTTATCAAAAGCGTTAAGGAAATTTGCCCCGTGCTTAGTATGGTGCGAGGTATCAGCAAGGCTGATGGTACCTATATTACTATCAATCTTGCAAGGCGTGAAGCCAATAAAGCTTCTCGCTTGGAGCAGTTGAAAGACTTGATTGTTGCATACAACAGTTAAGCCACTTTCCTCTACAGGGTCTCGCCTCACTGGCGAGGCCCTTACTTTTTGTGTATGAAAAACAGCAAACGTGACGCATACAAGTTATTTTGTTACTGGATAATGATGCTTAATAAAATCTAGACATTATGTATGTTTTAAATTTTGTTTTCGGCCCCCAACGTCGTACAAACTGTATATGCTCAAATTCTTTTCGCATAACAGTTTGTAAACTTGTCGGTCCCCACCTTAAGCACTCAAACAAAATTTAAAACATACATAATGCCTAGATAAAGAAAAACACTATTATTCGAGTAACATTATTTTAAAAAATAACAGGAAAATTATTTACTTTTTTTAGTAAAGTGCTATAATAAATAGTATGCTAGATTTTAGCAAATAATAAAAAATAGGAGCAAAAGAAAAATGACTATGAACAACGGCATCAATGAATTCCGGACGGAAAGTGGCACTTTGAAATATTGGGCTGACCCCACCTTTCCTAGCACCACTCACCTGATGATTGAAATTCCTCTTAAGGATTTCAATTATTCGGACGAAGCGCTTCGCAATGAAGTGCTGAGAGCCTGGTCTAATACTAGGCATTTCCCGAGTCGCTTTAAGGCGATGAATAAATTCATTGATTCCCTCGAGGGAATTTGCCACACGAGTCAATTCTTCTTGAACGCAACCAAAAATGACAATGGCTACGAAAATGCCAAGTGTGTGTTTGTGCTCAAGAAATACCGTGGACTCAAGCTGATTCCACTGCTTAAGGAACTTATCTCTTTCTAATTAAGACAAATTCCTAGCTCCAGGAGAGCTCTCACCAGACTGGTGGGAGCTCTTTTCTACTGTATAGGAAGAATCGACTTTTTTCTTGATATTTCAGTATTTTTAACAAATTTTCATATACAACAATGTTAAGTTGCCTTTATGATTTACTCCTTATAGTCGGAAAACTAAATCGGTACGAACAAAGGGTGTCTTCACCTCTTTGTTTTACTTTAGTCACTAGATAATGGTGTTTGTAGAAATTTAGGTTTGTATTAAACCATTATCCAGTAACTTGCTTTACATAATTTTCGCATTATGTATTTACTTTTACAGTAAAAAGTGATATAATATAAAGTGCACTACGATATGTAGTATAATACATCAAAAAACGGAGGTCAAAAAAAATTATGGAAAAGGTTGCTAGCAGTAAAAATGTTCGGTTAATTGTCTTTAGGGACATTGTCTCCGAAGATTTCGTCCACGTTTTTGTGGACTGTTCGATCGTTGCACCCATCAGCGGGAAGCTCAGCCATTCTGTCAACGAGCTTTGGAAGAAAGAGCACAGACTCCCTGACATCTACAAAGATGTCAACGGGGTCTTGGAAAAAGTCCAGGAGGTCGTTAAAGTACGTGGAGTTACGCTCCACTACGACAACGCAATGCTCGGAAACTTCATCCGTTTTGTTGCCCAGACGGACAACAAAAATGGCGAGGTTGATAAGCTGACTAAACTGCTGATGTAAGACCTCAAAAAGGCGCTCACCACAATGGTGGGCGCCTTAATTATAGCTATATAACAAAATTCTGGGGACCCGATTGTAATCTTTAATTGCTAGTCGGGTAAAGTTTTTATTTTAATGCATTTCTTAATTTGTAAATATATATAATTTACAAAATATAAAAAACTTTCTATTACATAGCTTCTTCATATAGTTTAATAAAGTCTTCTTTTGTAACTTCTCTTGGATTTCCTGGTTTGCAAGGATCCTCCATTGCTTTATCGGCAAGCATTGGTATATCTTCTGCCTTTCCTCCTACATCTCCTACTGTTTGTGTTATTCCAACTTTTTCTGATAAGTCTTTTATTTTTTCACAGAAAGTTTTTATAACTTCCTCTTTAGTAAATCTTGTAGCATCTGTATGGAAAGCCTGAGTTAATATTTCTCTATATTCTTCATAGCTTGTTTCTCCATTAAATTTCATAACAGTTGGAAGAAGTATTGCATTTGCTAAACCGTGTGGTGTATCATATACAGCACCTAATTGATGTGCCATAGAGTGAACAATACCAAGTCCAACATTTGAAAATGCCATACCTGCTATATATTGTCCAAGTCCCATATTGTTTATTGCTTCTTGGTCTTTTTCATTTACTGCTTTTTCTAGGTTATCATAAATTAGTTGAATAGCTTTCATAGAAAACATTTGTGACATTGTGTTTCTATTTTTAGTTATATATCCTTCTATTGCGTGTGTTAAAGCGTCCATTCCTGTTGATGCAGCAATAGATTTTGGCATTGAAGCCATAAGCTCTGTATCAACTATTGCAATAATTGGAATATCGTGTTCATCAACGCATACCATTTTTATTTCTCTTTCAGGGTCTGTTATAACATAATTTATAGTAACCTCTGCAGCTGTTCCAGCTGTTGTTGGTAATGCTATAATTGGTAACCCTTTATTTTTTGTGTTAGAAGCTCCGTTTAATGAGACAACATCTGCTCTATCTGGGTTTGTCATAATTATTGATATTGCTTTTGCAGTATCTATACTTGAACCTCCACCTACTGCAACAATTAAATCTGCACCAATTTCTTTGCACATTGCTATACCAGCATTTACATTTGCTATTGGTGGGTTTGGAAGTACATCGTGATATACTCCATACTCAATTCCAGCTTCATCTAATATATCTGTTACTTTTTTACTTACACCTACTTCATATAAAGATTTGTCTGTAACTACTAATACTTTTTTAAAACCTCTATTTTTAATTTCATCTGCAAGAACACTTCTTGCACCTTCTCCAAAATAAGAAGTTTCATTTAAAACAAATTTTGTAACTGCCATTTTAATTTCCTCCTATTTTTATTACTTCTACTTCTCACTCTAGTTAAATTATTATAATATATTTTTTAAAATAATTGTCTTAATTCTGCTCATTTCTTGAAGTGTTGTTAAAACACCTTCATTTCCTATACCACTGTGTTTCCATCCACCAAATGGCATTTCGAATGAACGATAGAAACTTGCACCATTTACTATTGCGCCACCACATTCTAACCTATCTGCTATTTTCATTCCTAAAGAATAATCTTTAGTTATTACACAACCACATAAGCCATAAGAAGATTGGTTAGCAATTTCTATTGCTTCTTCTACAGTATCAAATCCTATAACAGAAATAACTGGTCCAAAGATTTCCATATCTTTGCTGACTTCCATATCTTTTGTTACATTATCTAATATTGTTGGATAGTAATACGCATCTTCTCTTCTTCCACCACATACAACTGTAGCACCTTCTGCTACCATTTTGTTAACTTGCTCTTCTATTCTTTTTGCAGCATTTATGTTAATCATTGGTCCCATATCTGTATCTTCTTTAGTTGGGTCTCCTACTTTAAGGTTTTCTATGACTTGCCTCATTCTTTCTATAAATTCTGCTTTTCTTGAATTATGAATTAAAAATCTCTTGCTTGCACAGCAAACTTGTCCACCATTGTACAATCTTCCCCATATAGTTTCTTTTACTGCCAAGTCCATATCTCCATCTCCTAGGAAAATAAAAGCATCATTTCCTCCTAACTCTAGCATTACGTGAGTTAGGTTTTGTGAGCAAGTTCCCATTGTTTGTATACCTGCTGCTGTTCCACCAGTTAAAGATACTAAATGTACTCCTGGATGACGAGCAAGAGCTTGTCCTGCTTTTGGTCCATCTCCTGTTAATATTTGTATACATCCTGCTGGTACTCCAGCTTCTATCATCAATTTAACATATTCTATTAAAGTTAATGGATTATAGTTAGATGGTTTTACAATTATACTATTTCCCATAAGCAAAGCTGGTGGCACTTTTTGGCAGAATAAGTCACTTGGGAAGTTAAATGGTATAATTGCTGCAATAACTCCTATTGGGTATCTTTTTGTTATTTGCATTGTTTTTTCTTGACCAGCTTCTTGCCCTGCTGGAATACTTTCGTTATATAAATGTTTTGCTCTTTCTGCAAAAGCATAAATTGCTATTTTAACATTTGCAAGTTCTGCTCTTGCTTCTTTTATTGGCTTTCCTGTTTCAGCTGTTAAAAGCTGTGCTAACCTCTCTTTGTTTTGCTCAATTAAATCTGAAAATTTATATAATATTTCTGCTCTTTTATAAATTGGCACTTCTGCCCATTTCTTTTGCTCTATTTCTGCTACTTTTACTGCCTCGTCCACATCTTCATCTGTAACATTTGGTACAGTATCTATAAGCTCACTTGTAGCTGGGTTTACGACCTCTATTTTAGCTCCATCACGAGCTTCTTTCCACTCATAACCTATTAAATTTTTCACGCTTGTTTCCCTCCTTTTTTTCTCTTGTGATTCTATATCTTTTTGCTTTACTGCTTGCTTCGCTAATGCTGTATTCCAATTATTTACTTTTTGGTTAAGTTCTTGTAACGCATTATTTTGCGCTTCTAAGCTTTTTTCTAGCTCTAGTGGCAAGTCAGTATTAGGACTATTTTCTAAATTCTGTGTCATATTCTGACTGCCTACATTCTCAGTAGACGTTTGCATTCATTTTGCTATAGCTGTAAAAGAAAGCATTAAACCTCCACAAGTATTTGCTCCGTGTTCTCTTGAACCATATTCACCAAATGTAAATATTGTTATAAATGGAACTCCATTTGCTTCTTTCTTAAGTTGTTTTGCAACTTCGTCTATTCTGTCTCCAATACCTAGTTTTCTTCCTCCACAATGAACTAATAGGTATGCTCCAACATCTTGTTTTAAGTTTTTCTTAGCTTCTTTCATAGCTTTTCCTGTAGAGTCTATTAGCTCATCAACAGTTGCTTCCATTTGAATTACTGCTGTGTTTACAGCTAGGTTATTTCCTATATTCATAGAATAGTCATCATTTCCGTTCATTGGATGACGAATTGCTACTAAATCTCCTAATCTATCTTTTACACCAAGTGGTGCTAATATTGTTTGAGTAAGTAAATTTCCACCTGCCATATCTTTTAATTTTTTGCCTGTCCAAGAAGCATATTTTTTCATTGCAGGTTCTCCATCTATTTCTACTAATGTTCTTTTTCCACTTATTTTTGTTATTATTCCTGAATTTGTAGTTTCGTGATATGCACCTGTGTACACATTTGCCATTTTTTTATCTGTGTAGAAGAATGCTACTGCACAACCATCAGAAAATACTGTATCATTTGTGTAAATACTCCACTCTCCAGATACTGTGTTATCTGCTGCACTACCACCAAAGAATGGTACTCTACCTATAACATCTTCAATTCCTTTTAAGTAATCTTCTTCTTCTGCAGGAGATGCTACCATATAAAAGTATGCTGGTGCTACAGTTTGTCCTGCTTTTTCCATTGCCTCTTTAGCAAGTAATCTACCTGTTGCTCTTGCATCTTTTTGCTTAGCTGAGCCTGCTACCCCAACTGTTGTGTCTGGGTCTCCAATGGCCATAATTCCAACAAAGCCGTTTTCTGATGATATGTATCCATCTGGTACAATAATTCCTCCACTTGATGTACAACCAATTATTGGTGCTGTACCTAATTCAGCTTTTGCTCCCTCTAGCACTTTTTTTACATCATTATCTGCTGATGTATAAACAAATGCCACCTTTGTTTGAACTAAATCTACTACAGCCTTCTTAGCTGAGGCTCTTCCTGCTTCGTAATTATCTGCTTCTGTGCTCCAACCTATGTTTGCTTTTAACATATAAATTCCTCCTTTGTCTTTAATAAATTTATATAAATTCATTATGCTTTGATTATATACTTAATATTTTTTTTTGACAACATTTTTTTGTAAATTTTTTAAAGAAACTTGTTTGCTAGGTAAAGATTGATATAGGGAAGTATGGGATTCCATAGCTTCGATATGGTCAGTCTTTTGAGGATGTTATGTATGCAGTAACTCACTATATGAAAATTTGCATATTTTGTTACATTTTGTCGAATTTGTGTTATAATATATATTATAACAAATTTATAAGGAGGTAAAATTTGATGAATATCGATTTACCAAGAAGGAATCTTAAAACCAAAAATTTTGTTGTAAAGGAGGGAACTCTTTACATAAGTAATCGTTTCTTTTTTAAGCCAAGTGTACAACAGTTAACCTATTCCATAAAAGGTAGACGGAAGTGCTTCTATTGTGGTTTAGATTTTCCCATAAGTCAAATGACATTAGATCACGTCTATCCCAAGATTATCGGTGGTCCATACATTCCTAACAATTTGGTGCCTTGTTGCCAAATGTGCAACGGAATGAAAGCTGATATGACAGCTGGTCAATATTTTCAGTTTAAACGGATATCTAAAACTGAAAATAAGGTAAATTTTGTGAAAGATTTAAACCATACTAGGGAGAAACTAAGAAAGGACGGAAAAAGTGAACTCCCCAAAAATTGGATAGAACAAATTCCAACTAAAGAAATTAGATTTCACACAATAAAAATTAAGGAAAGAGCTTGGAATAAAAAGCAAGAAATATTCCTGGCTTGCAACGGACACATCCCCCAGCCAATCGTAGTCGACCAAGAGTTAAAACTTATCGACGGTTTTCACTGGCTAATAATTGCCAGACAATATAATTTGGAGACTGTGCCGGTGATAAGGTTGGAGAATGTAAAGATTATAAATAAGAGAAGTTTTGAGATTTTGTTATTAAATGGGCAATAACTATTCCCATTTTAAGCACCGGAAGCAGTACTTGATACTGCCTCCGGTGTCCTTTATATTCTAATATGTAATTTTTAATGTTAGATTGAACTTATAATTATCATTATATCTTACAATTTTAAATTCCTATTTTATATTCAATACTTTCCATATGAGGAAACATTTCTTTTATTCTTTTAAAAGTAATCATACTATGGCGAGGCTGAGGGTTCTTAGGGTCATCAGTTAATAGCTTTTGTGTATAGCAGTTTTCTGCAGTTTTAAATAGCAAGTATCTGTTACGTACATAAGTAAAATATATTTGATAACCATCATCTAAATTTTGTTTAAATTCATTAAAAGTATACTTTCCGTCCATTTTTTCCTCCTTGTCACTTTGGCACCTTGGTGCCTGTCACAAAAGTGCCATTTGGCACTTTTAGGGACAGGTTCGTTTCATTTAGGTCTGTCTCCATAAGTGGCATTATTTTATCATTTCTTCAAATTCATTTTCTGTTATTATTTTTATGCCAAGTTCTTGTGCTTTTGTTAATTTGCTTCCTGCAGATTCTCCTGCTAAAACATAGCTTGTTTTTTTAGATACACTACCTGAGGTTTTTCCTCCTAGTTTTTCTATTATTTCTTGTGCTTCGTCTCTGGAGTATTTTTCAAGTGTTCCTGTTAGTACAAATGTTAGTCCTGCAAACCTTTCGTCTGCGCCCTCTTCTTTTATTGCTTCCATATTTACGCCATATTCCTTAAGCTTATTTATTAAATCTAAAGTTTGCTCTTCTTTAAAGAAGTCGGTTATGCTTTTTGCAATTATTTTTCCTATTTCTTCTTTCATATATAATTCTTCATAAGTAGCATTTATTAGTTTGTCCATTGTATTATATGTTTTGCACAATGTTTTTGCAAGTTTTACTCCTACGTGTCTTATTCCAAGTGCATTTACTAGTCTGTATAATTCCCTATGCTTGCTCTCTTCTATTGCATCAATTAAATTTTGTGCAAATTTTTTGCCATTTTTCTTTAATGCTGCTATGTCCTCAAGTGTTAATTTATATATATCTGTGATGTTGCTTATAAGACCTCTATTTATTAGCTCTTCTATTATTGCTTCGCCAAGCCCTGTTATATCCATAGCTTCTCTTGAAGCAAAATGTATTATTCCTCTATATAGTTTTGCTGGACATTCTATTCCATTGCAATACCACACTGCTTCTCCCTCTTCTCTTACTGCTTGTGCCCCACATACTGGGCATACTGTTGGCATTTCAAAGTCTTTTTCTTCCCCAGTTCTTTTCTTTTTATTTACTCCAATTACTTCTGGAATTACGTCTCCTGCCTTTTGAATTATTACAGTGTCGCCTATTTTAATATCCCTTTCGCGTATATAATCTTCATTATGAAGTGTTGTTTTTGATATTCTGGAACCTGCCACTACTACTGGCTCTAAAATTGCCATTGGTGTTATTGCACCAGTTCTTCCTACTTGGCAGATTATATCTTTTAGCTTTGTTTCTTTTTTCTCTGGTGGATATTTATATGCAACTGCCCATTTTGGTGTTTTATAGGTTGTTCCTAACTTTTCTCTTAGCTCCAGATTGTCAACTTTAACAACTGCTCCATCTATTCCAAATGATATTTTTTCTCTATCTTTTCCAATTTTTTCTATTGCCTTTATTGCCTCGTCTATATTATTACAAAGTATTTTTACTGGATTTACGTTAAAACCTAACTTTTCAAGGTATTTTAAACTTTCGTAGTGTGATGTAAATTTAATTGTGTCTGATTTTTGCACATTAAAAATATAGATGTCGAGTGGTCTTTTGGCAGTTATTTTACTATCTAATTGTCTTAATGAACCTGCTGCTGCATTTCTAGCATTAGCAAATTGTCCCTCTTCTTCCATCAATCTGTCTGCATTTAGCTTTTCAAACTCTTCTTTTCCTATAAATACTTCTCCACGAACTGTAATGTCTATTGGCTCTTTTAGCTTTTTAGGAATTGTTTTTATTGTTTTTAAGTTTTCTGTAACATCTTCTCCCACAGTACCATTGCCTCTAGTTGCTCCACGTACTAATACTCCATTTTTGTACTCAAGTGCTGCAGATAGTCCATCTATTTTGGTTTCAACCACATACTTTAGTTCTATATTATTCTCTTCTGCAACTTTTCTTACTCTTTCATCAAAGTCTTTTACTTCTTGAAACGAGAACACATCTTGAAGGCTCTGCAAAGGTACTTCGTGAGTTACCTTTTCAAAGCCTTTTTTTATACTAGCTCCTACTTTTTGCGTTGGAGAGTCTTCTCTAATAAGTTCTGGGTATTCTGCCTCTATTTGTTTTAATTCTTTCATAAGCATATCGTACTCGTAATCACTAACAACTTGCTTATCATCAAAATACATTTGTGTATAATATTTAAGTAAAGGCACTAATTCCTCTACTCTTTTTTTACTTTGCTCTAAATTCATTTTTCTTCATCCTTTACGTTTTTTTAGTTTTATATAAGAATTATTATTTGATATTATAATTTTTTCCGTCTTTGGTAATTTAAGTTTGCTTCGCGACTCCCCTTTATTATGCGTATTTCTTATCTTTTCTATGAAGTTGCACATTTTTCATTGAACAGGCTAGCGCACTTAAATTTCTCCCTTAAATAGTTCTTTACAGCCTTTTAAATAATCTATTCCCGAAAATATTGTTGCTATAACAGAAATGCTTAGAAGAACTGTTGTACATAAGTTTAGTACGAATGGGAAGCCTGTTAAATTTCCTGCAAAAATTGCTCCAAAGCTATTAACATCTATAAATGCTATAATTATCCCTATCATCTGCGTGCAAGTTTTAATTTTTCCCCAAATACTTGCAGCTATTACCTTACCAGATTTTTCTACTGCGACTAATCTATATCCAGAAACTATAAATTCGCGAATTACCACTATTGCTGGTATCCAAGCTGGCAATTTTCCTGCTTCTACAAGTATAAGCATTGCCACAATAACTAATATTTTATCTGCAATAGGGTCTAAAAACTTTCCAAATGTAGTAATTTGATTTCTCGAACGTGCTATATAACCGTCTAATTTATCTGTCAAAGATGCAACGACAAATATAATATCTATAATTAAATATGTAAGTGGTATGCCCCACAATTTTCCTGATATATTAAAAAAAGGTATTATTAAAATAATTGGTACTAAAATAATTCTAAATAGAGTAAGCTTATTTGCTAAATTCATATTTTCCATCCTCTCAAGTTTGTTTCTTTTTTAATTATATGCTAAAGTAGAAATTGGAGACTATCTCCTTTTCTAAATTCTCCTACATTATATATAAATAAAACAAAAAAATAAATAGAAAATTGTAAAAAAGTTAAATTTTCTATTTATTATATTTGTATTTAACAAACAATGTATGTTTTAAATTTTATTGGAGTACTTTTTAGCACATACATTGTTTGTTAAACTTATAGTACTATCTACTATTTTCTACTATATCTACAATATCAGCAATGTATTCACCAATTACGGGTATGTTCCACGTTACTATTTTTTGCAATATTATAACAATTATTGCTGTAATAATTGTTACACCAATACCAATTCCAATTCCTTTAACAATGCCAGTCCAAATATTTCTAAAAAATAATTCCTTTTTATTTCCTATAAGTTCTACTAAGTCTAAGACTTTGCTTTTGGTCAAAGCATAATTTAGATTATCTAGCTTTTTATTTAATTCTTCATAAATCTTTTTGTCCATAACACCAATCCATTTTTTATTATTCGAAAAAGTCTAATTATATAAGATGCTCCTCTTGTTTTATTATTCTACTTTTTTTGGTTTTTATGTATAAAAATTAAAAGAATAGCTTTTTTGCTATCCTTTTATTATTGTATTCCATATTTCTTTTTGAATTTATCTGCTCTACCACCAGTTGTTTCTCTTTTTAAGTTACCTGTCCAGAATGGATGGCATTTTGAGCAAACATCAACTTTTATATCTGGTTTTGTTGAATGTGTTTTCATTACATTACCACAAGCACACGTAATTGTAGCTTCTGTATAATTTGGATGTATTCCTTCTTTCATTTTGTATTCACCTCTTCTTTATTATTTTAAAAAACGCTATTTTATATAATAACATATATTTATGTTTTTTTCAAGCCCTATTTTTTTGTTTTTTATAAACCATTTTCTATTCGCTTTTCTTGTATGTATTCTGCTGAACTTTGCATTTCTTGCTCTAATGATGCTTTATGAACTAACTTATTTACTATATTAAATAAACAAGCAATAATTAAAATAGCAAATAGTACTTTTTTCCATATTTTAGCTATCATATTTTTTCTCCTCACATATGTGCTTTTGTAGTATGCACACATATTTTGTATTTTACAAATATAATTATACTTATTTTTTCTAAAATTGTCAATACATTTGTTAGTACAAGTTTAATTGACATAATTAGTATTTTATTGCTTAATCATTTATAAAAATAATAATTTTCATTTATACACTAAATGCCTGCCTCGATTTCTCGAAGCAGGCATCTATCAAGCCTTATTGTAGAAGACAACAAGGTTCTGGGGTACCCGACTGTAATCTTTGATTGCTATGTCGGGTCAGGTTCTTATTTTTGCTCGTGGTAAAGCTTTTTCATAATGGGATAGCTATTAAGGTTGAGCTGACCAGTAATAGGATTGCCAAAATACACTTTCGGCTCCAACGCCATACAAGCCTTAATCAGCCTCTTGCAAGCTTCCCGTCCACAGAGTTTTACGTTGCCATTTTCATCGAAAACGGCTTCAAATGCTTCCTTAAATCTTAAGTTTGCCATAATACGTAACCTCCTTTATTGGTTATGCACTTATCTTATCACAATTACACTTGTTTTTCAATAGTTTTTGCAAAAGGGGTTATAGGGTAATGGTTATAGGGTAATGGTTTTGTAGAAATTTAGGTTCTAAAACTAGGCAATATGTATATTTAGAGAATTTTTTTAGTGACGCGTAAGCGACCAAACGAGCTTCTTGAAGCGAGTGCGATTTGGAGCACCTTTCCTGCGATAAAAAGAAAAATTTATTTTTCTTTTTATCATTAGCAAGTGCGACACCAAGGGACAAAAAAATTTGATAAATATACATATTGCCTATGGTTTGTTTCATATTCCATTATACAGTAACAGAGACTAAAATAAAAAATATATTATTGTACTATAACAAAAGAAATATCTATTTTTTACAATTTAAGCCCGTCCCCTTTTGCAAATTTATTATAGATGCAATCTTCTATCTAATTCTTCTACAATATTTCTTCCACACAATATTAGCGACATTACAAATGTAAAAAGTGTTATTGAACTTGAGATTATTGTAAGTACAGGCATTGTTATTACGTTGTCAAACGCAAAGTAAATTACAAGTGGTACCATACTAAATGCAAATATTATTAGTTGGTAAATTGCATATTTATAGTACCTGTTTACACTACAAATTGTAAGCACTAGCATCGTTACGTTTGCTATTATTATAATTATTGGAATAGCTATGTTTATTGCCCAACCTTTGTAGTCAAAAATTAAGTCTATAACAATGGTTAGTATGGAAATTATTATAAATTGCAAGGTAACGCTCGAGCCTATATTTACATTTCTATGTATAGAATACATAGCTGTAATCCACGCATAAATTATACCTGCAATTACTATTAAACACCATAAATACCTTGTAGAAGTACAAAGGTTTACTGTAACACATACTATAATTGTTATTATTGAAAGTATTAGCATTATTATGCTAGCTAAACTTGCTTCTTTTACGTTTCTTACTCTAGGATATAAAGTCATGCACACCATTCCCTTCTACAGATATTTCTATGCCCTCTTCTTTTAGCTTCTTACAAAATTCTTGCTCTATTTCTGTGCTTTCTAACGTTGATGTAAATGTAAATACTAAGTTGTTTTCGAAAGAACAGCTTGAGCATTTTATTTTTTCTACTGATTCGGGTGCAATTAGCATTAAAAATTTGTCTATATATTTTTGATACTTTCCTATAATACCTATTCTACCTATATTAGAAAATGTTGTGGTTGTGTATTTTCTTATTTCTATATAGCTTAGTTTTACAATTACTAATTTTAGGAATAATGGTATTGATTTTATAAATGCATTATTTCCTAGTTTTACATTTGCAGACATTGTTTTGCTTATTTCTTCTTTGGTTAGCATTGTTTCAAAGTTTTGCTTTACAAATTTTAGTATTGCTTCAAAAGTTTGTAGCATTTTTGTGTTCATATCTGCTTGAACCGTTATATAACTAAAGAAGTTGCTTACTGTTTCTGATTTAAAATATTTTCGTAAATCTACTGGTATACATACTTTAATTGGCTTTTGCCCATTGTATTTTTGATAATTTGTATTGTATATTGCATAAATAATTACAGCAGTTAAGTATTGGGTTACAGTTACTCCTTTTTCTTTTGCCTTTGCTTTTAAGTCTTCTATATTTATATTTACGTGTATAACACCAATCGCAGCAAATGGCAATTTTCTACCTTTTAAAATGTATGCTCTCTTGCCACCTTTTCCTTTTTTGGACTTTTTATCGTAATTTTTTAAATAATCATCCTCTGTGTTGTTTGATAGTTTTCTATCTAATCTTAGTTTTGTGCTAAAGTCTTCTGGATGTGCTAGTTCTAAATATGTATACACTATTTCCTTTAAAAATACTACTCCACTATTTCCATCAGTAAGAGAGTGAAATATGTCCACATTTATTTTATTTTCGTAATATGTAATTTTAAACAAATAGTCGTTATTAGTAATCGGGTCTATGTATTTGCAAGGATAATTTTTTTCCTTTTCTATTAAAATTTTTTTGTTGTTTTCTTCAAAGTAATACCAAAATGCTCCTCTTTTTAGTTTTACTTTAAATGATGGAAGCTTTTCTAAGGTAAGTTCAGCAGCTTTTTGTAAAGTCATCGGATTTATTTTTTCTTTTAGCACAGCAGATAATCTAAACACACTACTATACTTTTTGCTTGACGCAATCGGAAATATTTTTGCTGAATTATCTAATCTTCTCCAATATTTTGATTTTTGCACTAATTTTTAGCTCCTTTCTTCGGCTTTGTTTTTATAACCTTTTTAAGCTTTATACATCTATAAAGTTTATATCATTTACTATTATTCTGCTAGTTTAATTTTCTTATCTACATTGTTCTATATCTTACAGCTTCTAAAAATTTATATTCTTATTGTTTTTCCTTAGTTTTCAATAATATCCACTACCTTTTTATAACCATCCTTAGCGTGTATATTTTTCTTTTTGTGACTAAGTAAAACAAAATTATGTACTGCTCCATCATATTCTAACCAGGTTATTTTTTCAGTATTCTTTGATGCCATTTCTTTTGCATCTGGGTTTAGCATATCTCGCGTACCAGATAAAAAGTAGATGTTTTTCAATTTATCTGTTGGGCCTAATACAGGGTTTACCAAATAGCTCTTCATACCATTTTTTCCGGCATATTTTTTTCCCGAAAGTTTAAGCAAAGTTTTATTAAGAATAGGGTCATCTATTGTATCTATTTTTGGATTTGTCATTCTAACATCTAACCACGGTGATATTAAAATTGTTTTATTTGGCAATCTATTATTTAATTCCCCGTTCTGCTCATACAATCCTAAAGCCATACCACCACCGGCAGAATCCCCCATTAAAATTAGTTCCTTATTTCCTATTGCATTTATAATTTTTTCGTACAATGGTTGCATAATGTTAAATGCTTCTATATATGTATTTTCTGGTGTTAAAGGGTAATCTGGCACTATAAATGTTGCTTTTGTATCGTTTATTATGTCTTTAAAAAAGTGCCAATGGTATTTTTCTAATTCTCCCACATATGAGCCACCGTGAATATACAATATTACTTTTTGAGCTTCTGCCTCAGGTTCGTACAGGTCGTCGTGATTAAGTGGCTTGATTATGAAAATATCTCTCCCCATAAATTTTTCTTGTTTAAAATCATAGTATCTAAATACGTCTTTCGGAAGTTTTGATGTTGCCACTCTTAATTCATAATATATTCTAATAAGTAAAATTATTAACAATACTAAAATTATTATTATCATTTTTTCTCTCCTATATAATTTTCATTGTAATAATAGCATATATTTTGTAGTATTTCAATTACGGATTAGAAAAAGTGATATGATTTTTTTTTGTAACATTTTTTAATTTTTTTCAATTTTTTCCTAAATATTTTTTCTAATTTCGACAAAAATATATTATAAGTAAATAAATTTTAAAGAACTAAAATTTTTAATGGAGGAAGCTTATGAAAAATAAAAAATGGATAATAGGAATTGTTGTATTACTCGCTATTATTGGAGTTATAGTGTACTTTATGTTTTTTAGAAACACTAACACTACTCCAGAAAGTGATTACAATCCAAGTAGAATATCATATAATACAACTCTTGCAGATGGTAATAATACTTCTACCAACTCAGAAAATACCTTAACTAATTCTGTGATTGACTCTAATAGTTCTAAACCTAAAACAGAAACTAAAATAAGTAGCTTTTCTACTCCAATAGTTGATGATAACAAAAATAGAATAACAAATATAAAAATAACTTGCTCACGAATTAGTGATACAGTTGTAAAATCTAACGATGAATTTTCCTTTTGCGAAGTCGTTGGACAGCCATCTAGTAGTGATGGATATAAGGAAGCACACGCTTTCGTAGATGGAGAACTTGTTAATGCAATAGGTGGTGGAAATTGTCAAGTAAGCACCACTATTTATAATGCTGCTAAAAAGATAGACGGAGTGAAAGTTACAGAAAGACACGAGCACGGCAAAGAAGTGGGTTATATTGAAAAAGGGAAAGATGCAACTGTTGCTTATGATTACTTAGATTTAAAATTTGAAAATAATAATGATTTTGATTTAAAATTACAAGCGTATATTAAGAATGATAAAGTTTGCGTCGATATTTACAAGATTGCATAAATTAGAAAAAGGGGACTGTCCCCTTTTTCTAATATTTTGCTATTTTGACACTAAGTATATGATGCTTCCTGTATCATCTTCTTGCTGTAATAATATTTCATAATTACTAAAGCCCGTGTACTCTAGGATTTTGTTTAATGTATCTTCTACATTCATCCATTTTTTAATTGTTAAAATAAATTGGTCTTGGCTTTGTAATTCTTCGTCTGTTCGTAAAAAGTCTAGTTTATCATAGTTCATATTTATTATTAAAGATTTGTTATATATTAAAAATTCTTGCATACTTGTCATATGTGTAAATGCGTTATCTACTGCATATACAAAGTCTAAGTCTTTGTACTGCTCTGCTATTTCTACATATTTATTATACCCTTTATATAAATATTTTGGTTCATTTGTAACCATTCCACTTATTGTAACTATTAAGACTGCCACTGTAGTTACAGCATAAGACACCTTTTTGTTTTTAAATATTGCTTCTAATGCAAGTACAAATATTATTGCAAGTTCTGGTAATATTGGCATAATATATCTCATTGCGTATTTTGCCTCTATATCTGGTGCCATTTTTACTACAACAAGGAAATAAATAAGTGTAGGTATTATTATAACTAAATATGCAAATAAGTTTTTTATCTTTTTGTTGTTTTTCTTTGCAATAATAACCCTTGCTATTACTCCAATTACCCCAAGTGCTAATATTGCATATATCAATATGTTGTTTATACTGTATGCTTCACATATTCTTTCTAAATAGAATGTTATAGTTTGCAAAATTGACCTTTCATTGCCAATTAGGTTAACTCCTCTGTACGAGAAGAATATATGGTATATTGATGCTGGGAATAGTATTATTCCTACCAATGCTGACACTATATGTATAATAATATACTTCTTAAGCATTTTGTATTGTTT
>CALXRZ010000009.1 GCA_944391015.1 uncultured Clostridia bacterium
ATTTTATGGTAAACAGATTCTTCTGTTCCGCCTTCCATTTCATCTGTTGCTGATAATTCTACTAAGTTTCCGTCTTCATCATATAATGATACTTTTATGTTTTTGTATCTTCTATCACCCTCTGTTGTACTTACACCATCTGCCAATGTCTCTTTACCTGATAGAGTTTCTTCCCATACATAACCTCCAAGTTTCATTGTGATGTTAATTCCTGGTGGCACATCAGTTGGTGGCACATCAGTTGGTGGTGTACCTCCATCCATTTCTAATCCAATTTCAAGTGATGTTGCGTGTAATACTCTTTCAATGTTTAGTAGTGCAAAGTGATCTTGTACTTCTAGTGGTTTTAAACGTGAATAATCTTTATTGTATCCAGTATGTTCATAAAAATCTACTGGTATTATTATACCAAATGCTGCTAGAATTTCTTTAATAGGAATAGGTGTACTACTTTGAATTATTGGATTAGACTTCCATTCAACCTCATATACATAACCTACCATTTCACATATATCTGCTCCAGCCGTCATCCATTTAAAATCTATATGTAATACAAGTTTGCTTACTCTTTCTGCATCTGTAGTTACACCATCATTTGGATTTTCTATTCTTACATAGAATTCTTCTTCACCAGCAGATACACCTTTTGGATATACTTGTTCTTCACGGCTTATATATGACTTATCACTTGTTTCTGGTTCAAAGAATTTTAAATCAAGCTCTTCATCATTATATATATATTTTTCTATTTCTATTTTTTCTTTAACAACTTCGTCATCTGAATTAAGTCCTATAAAGTACATATCAGAAATTCCGCCAAATGTTACTTCTTCATATACGCCACATATATAATCTATAGAGTAAGGTCCTATTGTTAATTTTTGTGAATCATAATCTGCATATACTCTTAGTTTATCATAATCTGTTTTATTTTCTGGCATAACACTTAGTTCTTCTTGATCTGCTTCTTTAGCTTCTTCCATTTTGTCATGGAATTCTTCATATTTTAATGCTTCTTCATATAAATCTCTTGAACCTTCTTGAATTCCTGTAGATTTACCTTTTTGTTTACCATAATCAGTAAACCATACTGCATTTTGTTTTTTTACATCCCATTCACCAAAAGTTGGATATGTTAAAATGTATGCCATATCTGGATGATATTGAGATCCACTTTTATCTGTCATATCATAGTGATCATTTGTGCAGTGTAGAAAAGGATATGTTCTTTCCCCATTATTTTCTTCCCAATTTTCAATGTGTAAAGGAAATGCTCCTATTCCACCTCCTTGTACTATTGAGCCTATTGAATTTGTGATAAAATCTAATATTGAATTAGCATCTCCACCAGTTATTAAGTCTAGTAACATATCTAAATCCCCCAAGACAATGTCTGGATTCTTAGTACCAAAGCCAACTGACTGATTTGCATCGCCCTGGTGCTTCCATTGTCCAAATAAAGGATTTCCATAATAGTATCCATATTTTGATGCCTCTTCATAAGTTAATTCTCCTGCTAAAGCTTCAAATTTTGCTCCATGTTCTGAACAATATAATATTATCGTAGCAGTAGATTTTGCCATACCAGGCTCACCAGTTGGCATTGTTGTCCCATCCCCAGATTGTACACCATCTGTTGCTGATGTATATTTTTTTATCTCATAGCCTGTTACAATGTTAGGAGAAGTGCTACCAGATACTTTACCCGAATCATTATCCATAATCATTCCAGTTGTTGGGTGCGCAAACTTTTTGCTACTATCTTCTAATTGAGCTATTTTAAAAGTTCCATCTTCATTTCTTTCTATTTTTAATATTTCACCTGTCTCGGTATCAACTACAGTACTATTCCCTGCATTTCCAGAGCCTCCTGTACTTTCTCCTGTGCCTGTAGAACCATCTCCTGTGCTTCCCCCTGAATCAGTAGAACCTCCTGTAATTCCTAATTCTATATCAATTTTTCCTATATTTCCTAGATCTAATGAAATGTCAAATGAATCATCTGGTAAAATACTAGAAATAACATCATTTATTTTATCTGTTATATTATTTTTTAAGTTTGTAAGACCTTCATTCGCTAAATCTATTGCTATATCTGTTAAGCTATCTTTTATTTGCTCTGGCGTTATATTTGTTACTGTATTAATCATATTTTTTATGTCATCTATTGTTGTATTTGATATTTTATCTACAATCATATCAACGACAGTGTCTGATATTGAATCTGGCAATATGTCTGATATTACATCAGATGCTATATTGGTAAAAATATCTTTTGCAAGCGTCTTTGACATATCCTTAACGATATCTTCCAATTTATCCGTAGATAAGTTTTCTAACATATTTGATAATTTATCTTCTAGGTTTCCTGATAATATATCTGGTAACTCTCCTGATAAGACATCAGATACAATATTAGGTAACTCTTTTTGTAAAGCACTTGTTAAATAATCTGTTATTTGGTTATCTGGTAAATCTTCTGATATATTTGCTAGTTGATCTTGTAAGAATTCTGTAACTTTGCCTTCTACAACACTAGTCAATTTACCCTTTAAAGCTTCTGTTAAATCTTCTCCTGAAATTTCAAAACCCGAATCTAAAAATTCACGTATTTCTTCTGGATCTATTTCCACATTAGTTTTTTTGCCATTTGGATCTGTATAAGTTATATTGTATGATAAGTCACCTTTTTGAGTAAGTTCTTTTATTATTTCTGTTATTGTTGTTCCATCATCTCTGTGTTCAGTAATTGTTTCTGTAGTAACTACCGTTCCGTCATCTAATGTTGTCGTTGTTTTATCACTTGATGTTAAAGAACTTTCGGTTTCTTCTGTGTCTCCTGCAGACTTTAAGTCTGAACTACCATTTGTGCTTGTTGTTTCTACTTCTAAATTATTTCCATCTTGTAATCCAACAACTATTTCATTTACTTTTTTATAATCAGTCGCTAGTATTGGACTAGAAAGAACCGTTAAAGTTATTAACATAATAGAAATAATTACTACACTAAAAATTCTTTTATGCTTCTTACTTTTTAAAGACTTCATACTATCTTTCCTCCTTTCTTTACTTTTTCTTATTTAATATAAATTTTTTAATTCCGAATATGCCAAGACCTAACATTGTAATTACTACTAAAGTTATAGCTGTGTATTTTATAATTGCACCTGTTACTATACCTACTACAACTTCTGCCTTGCCCATATCGTCTTCTGAGCTATCCTTATTGTTTACTGTAGAGTCTACATCTTCTAGCCCCATTTCATTATAGCTTTCGTATATTTCTGCATTGTTGTCTAATATTCCTAGCATATCATCTGTTATGTTTATGCTAACTACTAAAGTTAATTCTTTTGTTTCTCCTGGGTTAATAACTTGTTCTGCTAATGTAGAGTTATAAATGTTTCCGTTATCTGATAAATACCAGTCTGGGTTTAGTTCTGTACTGAAGTTAACATTATCTGGTAAATAATCTACTATTTTATTTGCATACCCTGGTACCGAACCCTCATTTTTAACTACTATTTTATACTCTATTGCTGCACTGCTTTGTCCTACGTTTCTTTCTAGAACTTCTACTTTTCCTAATGTTGTATTTGCATCATACTCGTCTACTCTCGTTCCTATAGTTGGAGTTGTAAGTGTTATTTTACTTACATATTTGTCTAATCTTAAGTCAAATCTATTGGCAGTATATACACCTAGGTCTATATCTCTTATGTTTTCGCCATCTACTTTTAATACATCTGTCATACCTGCAAGTCTTCTTTCACCATCAACTGTAATATTAACATCTATTGCATCTGAGTTAAATCTTTCATTTACTCCTTCTTTTCGATACTCTGTTAACGTATAGTTTGATGAGTCATATACGAATACTACTACATATTCTCCATTTGGTAAATTACTAAATGTATATTTTCCAGTGCTTGATGTTTTAGTTCTCTTTTGCTCTCCAGAATCTGGGTCTGTTATTATTGCACTTAAATCTTTATTTAACAATAACACTTCTATGTTTTCTAGTTTTGCTTCTGAAGTTTCTCTTTCTCCATTTGCGTTTTCATCTATCCAAGCTGTACCTGTTATTTTGTACCTATTAGGTTTGCTTGAACTGCCTCCGCCTTGGCTTCCTCCTCCACCTTGGCTATGATCTATATTTGGGTCATATTCTATTATTGCTGTTACTTCGTTTGAAGTTACTGGGTCAAATCCAAATGCTTCTACAGTTGCTGATGTTTTTACTTCTCTATCGTTTTCATCTGGTAATAAATCTGCTTTTACTTTTACTTCTACTTCTGCTGTACCCCCAGCTTCTAATTCTATTATATCTATTGTAACTACTCCATTAGATGCATTTTTTATTGTTCCCTTATCACTTCCACTTGTATATGTTGCTTCCACCAAAGATAGCCCTTCTGGAAGTGTCATTTTCATTCTATTATTCATAGATATAGAATTGCTATTATTTGTTATTCTAAAATGATAACTATATTCTGAACCTTCTTTAATATATATGTCTGATAATTCTTCTTGTACTATGCTTAAATCAATTTTATCTGTAGCAAATCTTCTTACATTTGAGTATTGTGGTTCTATGCCATCTGCTGTTGCTGTTATTATTGATGTTAAATCTCCCCTAAAATCTTTTACTTCAAATTGAATATACACATATGTAGTTGTCATTGAATCATTATTACCTAGCATACTTAGTTGGCCTACATTTACAGAAATATTTTGTCCGTCTATACTTACTCCATCTTTTACTTTGTTTCCACTTTCGTTTAAATATGATACATCTTTAATTTCTATGCCTTCTGGGAAATTTAAACTTAATGTTACATTAGATAGGTTTTTATCAACTGACATATTTTCTACTTCAATTACATATTCTACTATTCTTCCTTTACGTAATACTTCATCAGAATCTGCATTTGGTATATTGATTATTTTTAATTCACCTTCTGTTACATTAAAAGTAAATGGTGTTGATTTAATCTCTCCTGTTATATTGTCAGCTATTAGAGACACGTTATTCTCTATATCAGATTCTCCCATCACAACATCTCCAAAGTCCACTACATTATTTACCTTTAATTCATATCTTACAGTTGCTGTTTCTCCAGCTTTTATAGTTCCAACATCTATTATTTTTTCAGAATTATCACTATCAACATAAGCTCTTTCTCCTATTGGTAGTTCCGTATGTACTGTTCCTTTTGGAGCTATTGCTTTTAGTTTTGCATTTTCTATATCTGTATCTCCTGTATTTTTAATTGTAGCTGTCATTTCTACAATTTGTCCACCTCTTACTGCATCTGTTGCTGTAGAAAGTGTTATTTCTGCTTCTGGTCCTTCTCCTGTAGAAAAACCAATTACAGAAGATGTTTTGCTTTCTACCATTTGTCCTATTTCAGAATCGTTTGTATAGTATACTTTGTACATTGTATATGCGTCGTTGTCTGGTGTTAAATTTTCTGGCATTACCATATCATAGCTAATGTCTATTTTTGTGCCAGGTTTCATTTTGTAATCATCATTAAATACTATTAAGTATGATTTTGAACTTGTTCTTGCAGTTGTTGACCAACCATTGCTTGCATCTTGTAAATCTTTGTTAGCATTTGCATTGTCTGAATAATATACTGTGTAGTTTTTGCTGTCTACTCCTTTTAGTTCTACTTGTGTTGCAAGTGGCATCGAGAATGTTGAACCCATTTCATTGTTTGTGTCTATTTGTGTATTTCCTTGTGCTGGTATTCTTCCTAATATTGATATTTTGCTTATATCATTGTTGTAGTTATTTATAACTGTTCCCTCTATTGTTGTTGTTCTTTCATCTGAATATGTGTCTATTGGTAATGTTATAGGTTCTTCTGAAATTGATAGTACATCCTCTGCTCCATCTTTGTAGTTGCTTACACCATTTGCTGTAACTACTCCGCTAGGTGCTACATATGTAATTTCTGTAGATACTGTTCCTTTTGTTTTTGTAGCTACTTCGTTTTCGTTTGTATATTCCATTGTAATTTTGTCTTTTCCACTTGGTGTTAATGTGTCTGTTGTTAAGTCTGTATTAAATACTATTATTGCTCCTTTATATTCTGCATTTATTGCATATTCTGTTTGATTTCCTTCTAATTCAGCTACTATAACTGCTTGTCCGTCTTCTGCTACTAATTTTGCATCTTTTAGTTTTAAACCATTTCCTAATAAAATGTTAGTTCCTTTTAGGTTTATTTTCTTTATATAAGAAGGTAGTTTTATTTTTAATGTAGGATTTTTAAATAATCCATTGTATACGCTAGATGTATCTAGTACTGCTCTTATTTCTACATTTTCGTTTGTTAATACTGTAGTTAAGTTTGGTTTGCTTATTTGTAATTCTACCTTTGTTTCTGGTTCTTTTAATGCTATATCTGCAGTTTTTGTAACACTTTTTACATTTGTGCTACCTTTTAATTCTGTTCTTATTTTTTTGAAGCTTTGCATTTGTGTTTTAGAATAATCTATTTCACCTTTTAAAGCTTTTACTATTCTAAGTTCTATTTGTCCCTCTGTAATTGGTGCTGTTGTTGTAATTACTAATTTGTTGTTATTACTTGAGCTTATATCTAATTTGTATTTTCCATCTTCTACTGCTGTGTCTTTATTTATTTTTCCAAGTTCTTTTCCGTTTGAATCTTTTACTGTTATTTGTCCATCTTCACCTAGTATTTTATTAAATATTGCTTGGCTTATTTCTATTCTTTTATTATATGAATAATTTTTTCCATCTACAGTTGTATATGCTTGTGCCTCTTCTTCTGTTAAAAATTTGTCATAGCTTTGAGCAAATTCTAATGAAGTTGTTAGTTTAGCATTATATATTGTTGCAATGTAGTCTGTATAATATTCTGTTTCTGTTTTGTTTTTTGCATCATAGTTTGCATATACATACCCTTTACTTATATCCTTTGTAGCTTTTGCTTCAAAGTCTGTCATTTCTCCTGATGTTTCTGTATATTTTAATTCGTAAACTGTTTGAGCTGTTATTTGTGTTTCTTCATTATTATATAAGCTTAAATTTGCAACTGCTGTAATGTTGCTTTCTATTCCGTTTTCTTTTGCAAAATCGTATACTTCTTTGCTTTCAAATATATATGTAACTATGTATTCATCTGTAACATTCTTTTTCCACGAGATACTATCTTGTAAATTTGCTGTATTTATAGTTACTTTTCCTGTATTTATATCATAAGAGTAATTACTATTTGTAAATTCTATTCCATCTGTTTTGCCATTTGTTGCTTGAGTACTATTTGCAATAACGGTTACTGATGTTGGCTTTGTGTTATTTATTTCTGGAGCAGTTAATTCTATTTGTGTATTTTTTATAGGTAAACTACTGTTTTTTACATTTGAGTTTACTTTTGTTTGTACCATAACACCATAAGCTTTACCTGTATTTTTTTCGGCATCAGTATTTGTTGTAGCATTGGCTTCAGTATTTTCGCCTGTGCCTAAATCTACTCCTACTTCTGCTATAGTATTTGTACTATTTGTTGTAGTTTCATTTTTTGGCTCCTCTGTATTATTTTGCTCTTCTTCGTTATTTTGTTCAATGCCATCTACTACATATGGAATGTATTTGGTAGCTTCAACTTTTATTTCTGCTTCTGCTGTACCTTTCCAAAAAAGCTTATTAGCCACTTCTTTTTCTAGTGAGTTTCTTTCACCTTCGCCATCTACATAAGTACCAAAAAGTTTAGTAGTTGTTTCTTTTGCAAAGTAGTCTAAAGAAACGTTTTCTCCTTCTAATATTTCTATTGGAACTTCTATTTCAACATTTGAGCCATTGTCTATTTTATTTAAAGTAATTTTATTGTTTGCTGTATCTATGCTCTTAATGTTTTCGTTTGTAATTCCATCTTTTATTTTAAAGTTTGCATTTTGGAATTCAACCGTTGTTCCCTCATCTACATAACCGGCATTATTAACCACGATTTTTAGGTAAATTTTTGCCTCTTCTGAACCAATATCAAAAGTTTGGTTATGTATTTGTCCATAAAAATACGAGTTAAATTCTACATTTTTTTGGTTAGTTTTTGATGTTTGTTCATTTAACTCTTCATCACTTAGCGCTTGAGCTATGGTAAACTCACCTATTATTAGTAGGTTTGCGCTCATTAAAATTATAACCATAATTAGTGCAATAATTTTTTCAAATAGTTTACTCATAATAACCTCCATTTTTCTTTTTAACATATAATATATTATACGACATTTTCATTGTTTTTTCAATACTTTTCGGTTTTTTCCTAAAATTTCATAAACTTTTTATGTTTATTCTTTTTCTTACCATTTTATTTTGCCTTTTTTTTGAAAAAATTCTGACAAAAATCAACTTTTTTAGACAATATATTATACCATATAACTTATTTTAGCATTTTTTATCAATATTTCAATCTTTAATTTATATGTTTTAGTTACAGTAGCTTATAATTCTTTACGGAAGGTCTTTTTGTGCCGAAATATTAAAATTATATTACATTTTTATTACAATTTTACAATGTGTAACTATTTTAGTTTTTTTACATATTATATTATAGTTTTTTAAACATATATTATATAGAGGTGATTTTGTATGAGCAATAATAATATGAATATGGCGGAGCTTATGTCTTTGTTAGCTAAAATGGATAAAAAGGATTTAGAGCAAGGGCTTAATAAGGTAAGCCAAATGTTAAAAACAAAGGATGCAAATTCTATAATAGATGAGTTTAAGAAAAATACTTAATGCATATGAGGGAGGGGTTTTTAATGAGTGATATTGATATGAATAACTTAATGGAACAATTTAATAAAATGCTACAAAATAATGAGTTTCCGGATGAACTAAAAAGTGCTTTAAATAATTTTAAAAATTCCTCTAATAATGCTGATTCTAATAATAAATCTGGTAGTGGCACAGATTCTACTATTCCAGATTTGGATATAAACACTATTTTAAAGATGAAACAAGTGATGGAGTCGATGAATTCTAATAAAAATGACCCCAGAAGTAAATTGTTGATGTCTTTAAAACCATATTTGAAAGAAAGTAGAAAAAAGAAAGTTGACCAATATGTTAAATTGTTTGGGTTAGGAAAAGCTTTTGAAATGCTTAATTCCCTAGGTGGTGAGAATAAAAATGATGTATAATTTTCCTTTTTATCCACACTTTCCTACTAAGTCATATAGGAGTTATCCACATAGCAGTAGATCGAAAGTGGATAATCCATCAACTTATCCACAAAGTTATCCACACAAAAATGTTTTTGGTGTAAATACAGCTAACTCACAAAGCGCGCAGAGTAGGCAGAATACTTTTTCTAAAAGCTTTTCAACTATGCACAATGGCTCTGCACAAAATGTGGATAACTCTTGTAAAAATCCACAGGTCAATGTGGATAATTGTAATTCCAATGCAACAAATAACGATAAAGATGAAGAAAATTTTTTTGAAATTTTAGGTATAAAATTATATTCTGATGATATTTTATTACTATGTTTGATTTTCTTTTTGTATAAAGAGGGGGTACAAGACGAGTATTTGTTTATTGCCTTGATTATGCTACTGCTATCGTAATTTAAACAATAAGAGAAGACTTTTTCTGTATAATAAGAAAATTAGCCTTGTTGCATACAAAAAAGGCGCTAAATTTTACAGAAATATCAATGGAAAAGTCGATTTTTTCTATACAAAAAAGCAATAGATTAAATTGTTCTATTGCCTTTTTTGCTGTTTGTAATTTTCCACTGTGCAGTAAGTTAATTACTACTATTATTCTAAAATTAGTTCGTCGTTATCATTTATGTATGCAGATGTTTTTATTTGCTTAATTTCACTATCACTTTTTTCTATTTCTTTTATTTTATCTGCTATTCTTATTTGTACTGCATCTATTTCAGAGGCTTCTATTACTGCATCTTTGTTGCCTTTTGCTCCTGCGTGTGCTAGTCCTCTTAAATTTCCAAGTACTACTATGTTTTCGCCAGCTATTACTTCTGCTCCGGCATTTACATCACCAATTATTACTATGCTTCCTTCAAATTCTATTTTTTGTCCTGATCTTAAAGAACCCTTATGAAATTTAGTTTCTGATGTAGCTACTTCTTTATAGAATGTCTTCTTTATGCCGTGTAGCCCTAAAACTTTTGGGCTGTCAAAGTCTACTTGTACATCTATAAATCTTTTTATTACAGCCTGTATTTCGTCCATTTCTTTATTTTTTAATACTTTGCCTGTAATAAGTATTGGTGTTTTATCTTCTTTATACAAATTTTTTAACTCTATCATTTTTTTTCGTAGGTCCGTTAAAATTTCTTTTTGTTCTGCATTTTCTTCTATTTTAATAATAACCTGATTTTTTTTAATACTAATATTTATACTATTACTCATAAATTTCACACTTTCTTTTTATCTTACACTTTCTACACTTGATTCTGCATTTTTATCTTCTGTTACTTTTTCTGAGTTCATACCAAAGTATTCTTCCATAATTTCTTTTGCTACTACTGCAGTATATCCTCCAGAGCCTGCCTTTTCTACCATTACTACTACTGCTATTTCAGGCTCATCATAAGGTGCAAAGCCTACAAACCATCCATCAGCTTCTCCTTCGACTCCTGTTTGTGCTGAACCTGTTTTTCCTGCTATATCAATATCAAAATCTGCAAATGTTGAATATGCTGTTCCTCCTGATTCACTTGTAACACCTTTCATACCTTCTCTTATTGCATCTAAATTTTCTTCAGATATATGTAAATCTTCTTTGAGTTCATTTTCTGTACCTACTGTATCTTTTACAAAGTTTTCTATTTCTTCCTTTGATACCTCTGTGCCATCAGGGTTTATTATTGATTTTATAATACTTACATCTACGTTTTTGCCACCATTTGCAACCATACTTATATACCTAGCCATTTGTATAGGGGTAAATTGGTTAAAGCTTTGTCCTATTGCAGCGGATAGTGTATCTGCTGGGTACCAAGTAGTGTATCCTATGCTATTTGCATAATCTCTACTTGCTACTATTCCATCTTCTTCCCCCATTAGCTCCACTCCAGTTCTTTTGCCTAGACCATAACGTCCTGCATAATCTGCTATGGTGTCTATTCCCATTCTATAGCCTAAATCATAGAAGAAATAGTTACACGAATATTTTATAGCTTGAGTTAAATTTAAGTACCCGTGTCCTACGCCATAACTTCTATAATACCAGCAGGCTTGTCCATCTCCGTAAGGATATACACCTGTATCGTTTATTCTAGTTTTGGTTGTTATTTCTCCTGTATCTAATGCTGCTGATGCCACAACCATTTTAAATGTAGAACCTGGCGCTTTTTCTGCACTTATTGCTCTATTAACGTATTTACCTGTTTTATCATCTGGATCATATTCTTCCGAATATTTTTCAGGGTTATAGTCTGGATAGCTTGCCATTGCTAAAATTTCTCCGGTATTTACATTCATTACTACAACCGCACCTGCATCTGCATCATTGCCTTCTCCATATTTTCCGTCTGCAATATCTTTTATGTTTTTTTCTAGTGCTTTTTCTGCAACTTTTTGCAAGTTTGCATCTATCGTAAGTACCACATCTGATCCTGCTACAGCCTCTTCTGATATATATTCACTAGTTATCGCTCCGTCTACAGTCATATCTACTTGTTTTACACCATCTGTTCCTTTTAAGTACTCCTCAAAAACTTTTTGAATACCATCTTTTCCTATTATGTCATCATTCCTATATGTGTCCTTTCTAGTACTATATTCTTTTTCATTTATTGCTCCCACATACCCTAAAATGTGTGAAGCTAAATTGCCGGATGTGTATGCAACTGTAGGCTCTGTAACTACATTTATACCTGCTAGTTTTGCATTTTGCTCCCTTATTTGAACTGCTGAAGTATTACTTATGTCCTTTGCTATGGTTACAGACCTTGTACTACTATACCCTTTACTAGAAATTTCATATCTTATTGCCATAATTTTTCTTGCTGTATTTACATCATCTTCTGAAATTTCGTATTTTTCCTTTAATGCATAAAATACTTGCTCTGCTGAGTAATTTTCATCTAAATTATTTTCTTTTTTCCATTCCTTTTGGCTTTCCTCATCTTTTTCAGTAAATTCAAATGGGTCAACTTTTATAGGTAAGTTATCTATGTATTTATCTTTATTTGATTCTAATATTTCTATAAATTTTTCTATTGCCAAGTTTAATTCTGCATCAGTTACCTTTGTACTGTATATTTCCGCACTATATCCAGTATCTGTTCTTACAAGTTCTACACCTGTTCTATCTTTTATAGATCCCCTTGCTGCTTTTACTACGGTTTCCCTTGTAAGCCTTGAGTTTGATGTTTCTCTATATTCTGCGCCGTGTATAATTTGCAAATTAAATAATTGTATTAGCAAAATTATACCTGCTATGTATACCAGTGTTGTAAGTATGTTATACCTTATTCTGTCATTTCTGTTTTTTTCTTTATTCAATAACTCACCTCCAGTTATGTGTTTTTTATTTTAGAATATAGTATATTTTTTAATTTATATTTGAGTGCTTAAGGTGGGGACCAACAAGTTTACAAACTGTAAAACGAAACGTAAGTAGAGTTTGTACAGTTTGTACGATGTTGGGGGCCGAAAATATAAATTAAAAAATATACTATATTCTAAATTTCAAAATCAAAAGTATCTTGTCAATATGTTTTTGGTTTTGAAAATTTCCTCTAATGTATGTCCTAGCCTTTGTATTAAAGGATATATTACTATTGTTATTAGTAAGTTGTATATTATTTCTATAAGTAATATTTTAATAAATTGCAATATTTCTACATTTATACTTAGTGAAAATATATTAAATATGTAACATCCTATTTCGTAAATTGCTGTAGATGTGGCAATCATAAGCATTATGGTAATTCTGCTTTCTTTTGAAAAGTTTTTGTCCAAATATTCGCCTAGTAAGCCAATTATTCCTAGCATTATTCCCGAAATTCCTATTTGACGCCCTATGACTACATCTAAGAAAAAGCCACATATTATGCCAAAAACTAGTCCTAGTTTTTTGCCCGCAAATAATCCAATGCATAATATAAATATAACAAATAAGTTTGGCATTACATTGGCTATGGTAAACCACGAAAAGAGATTTGTCTGAATAAAATATATTATTAAAAAGCTTAATATTAGTAACACTATTGATAATACTTTTTTCAAATGTTTATCTTCCTTTCTATGTTTTACTTTTGGTTTATTTTTCGACACTATTTGTTATTACAAGTACTGTATTTAATTTGTTAAAGTCAACTGCAGTTTCTACTATTGCGTATCTATCTGTTATGTTGTTTGTGTTTACTACTTCTTTTATTGTTCCTATATGAATTCCTTTTGGGTATATTCCGCCAATTCCAGATGTTTCCACGCTATCACCTTGCAATACTACTGCATCTGTTGGTATAAATGTAGCTCTTAATGTAGATTTGTCTTCTAATGTTCCTTGTACTACTATTGTGTCATCTGTGGTACTTATGGTACTTGTTACAGCACTTGCAGTATCTACTATTGTTTGTACTTTTGCAGTGTTATTGGTTACAGATATTACGTGGCCAACAAGTCCACTATCTGCAATTACTGTCATTTCTTCTTTAATTCCGTCTTCTGAACCTACATTTATAATTATTGTACTGCTATAATTGCTAATATCTCTATTTATTACATCTGCTGGAATTGTATTGTAATCTGCGTATTTGTCTTTTAAGTTTACATACTCTTTTAAGGTTTCGTTTTCTGCTTTTATTATTTCTAATTCTCTTAAAGATTGTTCCAATTCACTATTTTTCTTTTTTAGGTCTTCGTTTTCTGCTTTTAATGTGTCCATATCAGCAAAAAAGCTGTCATTCCCAGATATTTTATTTTTTAGATAAGTAAAGCCGTTTTGAATTGGCATAACAAATATATTGCATATGTCTTGAATATATGAAACTTGATTTATTTCGCTATTAGTAAATACTACTAGTAAAATAATAATTACTATAGTTATAATAATCCCTACAATTCCCTTTTTCTTATTTTTATACATCTTAGCTTATCATTCCTTTTTTACTTTCTTCTTCTGGCATTTATTAAGATTGTTTTTAATTTTTCTAAGTCTTCTAGTGTTTTGCCTGTTCCTTTAACTACACAATCTAGTGGAGTTTCTGCAATATATACTGGCATTTCTGTTTTTTCTGCTATGAGTTTATCCAAGTTTTTTATTAAAGCTCCGCCACCAGCAAGCACAATACCTTTTTCCATAATGTCTGAAGATAACTCTGGTGGAGTTCTTTCTAGTGTTTGTTTTATTACTTCTACTATTTTTTCAATAGATTCTCTCATAGCTTCTTCTATTTGACTAGAAGTAATTTGTACTGTTTGTGGTAATCCAGTGCCTAAATCTCTTCCTCTTACTTCCATTGTAAGTTCTGTAAGCAATGGCTTTGCTGAGCCAATTTCTTTTTTTATTTGTTCTGCCGTTGTATCACCTATTGCTAAGTTCATTTCTTTTCTTACAAAATTGACAATATCTTCGTCCAATTCGTCTCCTGCAATTCTTATAGAGTTGCTAACAACAATTCCTCCTAAAGAAATAACTGCAACTTCGGTTGTACCTCCACCTATGTCTACTACAATGTTTCCTGTTGGCTCTGCAACTTCTAAGCCTATACCTATTGCTGCTGCCATAGGTTCTTCTATTAAATATACTTCTTTTGCACCAGCCTGCAAAATTGCTTCTTCTACTGCTCTTTCCTCTACTTCTGTAATTCCAGATGGTACCCCTACTACAACTCTTGGTTTGCTTACATTATATCTTTTACAAATTTTGTATATTATATTTTTTAGCATCAGCTGAGTTGCTGTAAAGTCAGCTATAACGCCATCTTTCATTGGTCTAATAGCTTTTATTCCTTCTGGCGTTCTGCCAAGCATTTCTTTTGCTTCGTGTCCTGTTGCAAGTATTTTATGCGCTTTTTTATCTATGGCTATAACCGATGGTTCGTTTAGTACTATTCCCTTTCCCTTTAAGGTAACCAAAGTATTAGCTGTGCCTAAATCTATACCTATGTCTTTCGACCTTGCAAATAAATTCATTAAAATACCTCCACTTGAGCCATTATGCTCTATTTTTAATAATATTTCCACCGCAAGAGTTGTAGCTATTTGTTACATTTTGTTTTCTTGGTTTAGCATTTCTTGAAAAATACTGCTGTATCCAAATTCTCCAATAACAATGTGGTCTAATAGCTGTATGCCTAAAATTTTAGAGGCTTGAATTAGCCTTTCTGTAAATTCTAAATCTTTTTTACTTGGCATTGGATCTCCACTTGGGTGATTATGTACTAAAATAATCTTTGGTGCTTCTATTTTGATGGCTTCGTGTAAAACATCTTTTGGCGAAAGCATTGCAGAATTTGTTCCGCCATAGCAAATGTCTACAATTTTAATTATTATATTTTTAGAATTAAGAATTATAGCTTTTACAATTTCTCGTTTTTCGAATCTCATTTCATTAGTTAATATTTTGGCTACATCTTTTGGTGAAGTAATTTGTATTTGACTAGCATCAAAGGGTTTAGACATTCTTTTTGTAAGTTCACAAAGTGCTTTTAGTTGTATTGCTTTTACTCTTCCAACCCCTTTTATACTCATAAATTCTTTTATTGAAACATTTTGTAAAAATTTTAAGTTATTTTCGTTATCTTTATCTAAGGATAATATCCTTTGCGCTAAGCTTACACTACTTTCATCTTTTGTTCCAGTTTTTATTATTATAGCAATGAGTTCTGCATTTGAAAGTGCTTTTTCTCCATACATTTCTAGTTTTTCGTAGGGCCTTTCAGACATAGGAAGCTCTTTGACATTCATAGTTTGCCTCAGTCCTTTCTTTCGCCCCTATATAATTAGATTTTTTTATAAATAAATATTGCAAGCACCATACCTATTATGCTTGATATGTTAATTTCAAACATAAGTCCAAATGTTAGTTGTATTACTTGTAAGTCTAAGGTTATTGGCTCTGATAGTCCAAATGTTTCTCCATATGATAACCACCATAAAAAGTCCACTTGCCCAGCAAGGTTACCAAGTAATCCTCCTACAACTATTCCTGATAGAATGAATATTAAAAGTATCCATATATTTTTTTCTCTAGTTGCCATATTTATTATATCCTCCTCTTTTGTATATATTCACATATTTTTACACATCAGTATTATATATTGTATATGAATTTTTTTCAAGATTTCTAGGAAAGTTTTTCTATTTATTTTTTTATTTTATTATGTTACAATAAATTTATTAAAAAAACTTTTATTTTAGTTATTTTTGTGTTATATTTATAGTTACATTTTTTCAATATGTAAAATATAATATTATAATATGGTTTGTGGAGGATTTTTATTTAATGAAGTTTGAAAAAGTTAATGAAAATAAAATAAGAATAACTTTGTCTATTCGAGATTTAGAAGAAAAAGACATAGATTTTCACGATTTTATGTCTAACTCTATAGAAACTCAGGACCTATTTTTAGATATGCTTGAAGAAGCTGAAGAAAAGGTAGGTTTTAAAACTAGAGATTGCAAAGTAAAAATTGAGGCTTTGGCAATGACGGAAAATAACTTTGTTTTAACTGTTACTAGAGTTTTACCTGATGGAAATAAAAAGACTCTTTATGCTATACCAAAAAAGAAGCCTAAAGCTAAAAGAAAAGTTAATAATATAAATGAGCCTTGCTTAGTGTATAAATTTAATAGTTTTGATGATTACTGCAATTTTATTGAATATATGGCTCGTAATGTGCTTGTAGATTCGGTTAATTTAGCGGGAAATATATGCTTGTATACATATAATGATGGATATTATTTAGTATTGTCAAATTTGAATACAGAATATAAAAATATATCTGGCTTTTTTACGGCAATTACAGAATTTGCTGTTTATATACCAGAGCCGGACTTATATGTACATAGAATTTATGAATCTGGAAATTTGTTTATAAAAAATAATGCTTTTAAAAAGAGTTTTAGTTATTTTTTGAAAAAGTAAATGTGCAAGTGGTTAAAGCTTAGAGCTTTAACTGCTTTTTAGTAATTAAAAAAATAGACAAAGGGGTTAATCCTTTTGCCTATTTTTTACTATCTGTAAGTCTCTAGCTAAGCTAGAGTGATTACTTTAATATGTATAATATTGTGGGTCATATGTAACCCCATTTTTTCTAACTTCAAAATGTAGGTGGTTTCCTGTTGAGTTTCCTGTAGAACCAACTCTAGCTATAGCTTCTCCTTGGCTTACTGTTTGCCCTGCAGATACTAATAATGAACTGCAATGCGCATATACAGTAGTTACCCCATTTCCGTGAGATATAATTACATAGTTTCCGAAGCCATCTCCTGCATTTCCAGAAAAAGTTACTGTTCCTGAAGCTGCAGCCTTTATTGTCGTACCATAAGGAGCTCCTATGTCAAGTCCTGAATGTGAGTGGTCTCTAACACTATCATTACTTCCATACCTTGATGTTATTACACCTGACACTGGGTTTATAAGGCTTATGCCTAAGCTAACTTTGCCTGATGAAGAACCTGTACTATAATTTGATGCTGGCGCATATGAATATGTATATGTTGGTACTACTATTTTTTCTTCATATAATTTAGATACACAAGTTTTTACACTTGTAAAGTCTTTTAGTTCTTTTCCATATTTTTCAACAATACCTAAATCATCTTGATTAGCACTATCTTTTTCTTCAAGCTGGTCTATTACTTCTTCTGCATCTTTAAATGATGATAAATAAAATTTTTCCTTTTTATCTTCTGTTATGGCATAGTATTTATAGTATGGAGTAGCATCGGCCGTAACTTTTGAAAAAATTTCTTCATCGTTTGTCTCTACACCTTTTTTAAGCAGGCACAATCTATATGTTGGCATCGCGTCAATTTGGATAAATGCTATATTTTTCTCCTCATCTTCTTCTGTATATGAGTTTATTTTGGCTTGTAAGTCACTTTTGTTTGATGTATAACCTATAACCTCTCCATTTAGGCTTACTTCATATGTAGGATTATAAAATAGCACAACAAGTCCCGTAAGGACAATAATTGCTAAAAATATTAAAACTAATAATTTAATTGACTTTCTAGTAGTTATTGCAACTTTTCTTAAAATATTTATAGTAAACAGTCCTTTCTTTAATAAATTTTAATCATATATTATGTTTTTATATTAAAGTGTAGTGCCCTTTGATGCTTTTTATATTTGTTTTTTGCGCTTATTTTTTGTGTTTATCTTTATTTCCGTAAGTGTTTTGTTACATTAAAGTTCGATGATATTTTATATTAAAAAAAGATTTTAAACAATTTGTAAATCTGTTTAAAATCCTTTTTTATTTAAGTTATATTAGCATTTTCTTTTATATACTCTTATTATCTCCGTTTTTTGTATAGATTCTATTGTTATAATGTCTATTTTATTGTAGTTCAGTCTTTACAGTCTGTATTTCCGTAACAGTTGCTGTTTGCGCAGGTTTGTAATACCCTTTAGCTTGTGCAGTTTTAAAAAGCTCATATTGAAAACTTTCGTCGCTATTCCTTATTTGCTGTAACGCCTGTCTTAATTGCATATTTTCTGTTTCAGATATTGCAGTTTGGTATGAACCAAGATTTGCTTTAACTCCTGCTAAAATATCATTTACCATTGTCTTTTCATCCATAAAATACTCACATTCCTTTCTTTTTTTGTTCTAATTATTTAAAAATGACATCAATTTTTGTTTTGTGTTTAGGCTGTCTTGTGCAGCTTTTGTAAACATTTGCTTTATTTGTGGATCTACAGCTTGAGAAGCATAAGTATTTAGTTTTTGGTATGATGTCTCGTGTGCCCCTATAAAGTGTCTTAAGTTTTGTAATTCTACTTGGCTTAAATTTGGCATTTAACTTCATTCCTTTCATTTTAATTTCTATTTTATTATGTATATTTTTTCTAAATTTATACAAAAAAATTACAATTTACAAAATTGGCCGAGCCAAAATTGTAAATTGTAAATTTTTTGCAAATTTTATATTTCTGGTTCTGTTATATCTGCATCCGTTACTTTTCCAAATGAGTATTCAGAACTTCTAATGTCCTCTTGTTCTTGTCCATCTACTTCTAGTATATTTTTTACTTGTTTTACTAAACCTGTTTCTTTGTCTACATATACTTGAATTTCTTTACAGTTTTCATCATATAACCAACTACTATTATGTTTGCTAGTTAAAACATAGCAGTCTGTTCCGTCTAAGTTTTCGGTTTTAATAGATGTTACTATACTATTGTAAAATAGATCAAATAAATTATCACTACTTGTAGCACTTGATAATATTAAATGATTTGACCAGCCACCATCACTTTCTCTTTCAAATTTAATATTGCCATTTTTCTCTGAATAGATTCTTACCTTATCTTTATATACGTATTGAATAATTTTTGTATTGTTGTCTGCTGAAGTGATTACATCTTTTTCTACTCCGTCTTTGTAATATATTTCAAAGTTTTTTACTTTTGACATATCTATATCAACTTGTGAGTCAAAGGTAGTTTTTGAATATATGTTATTTTGTTGTTGATATTCTTGTAGTTTACTCTCCAAAGAAGATATAATTGTTGCTTTTCTTGAGATTATTATAACTAAGACTAGTAGAATGAGTAAAATAATTAAAATTAAGATTTGCTTCCAAATCTTTTTCTTTTTTTCATTTTTTTCATCCATTACCAATCCCTCCTTTCTTTTGTTTTATATGCTAGTTTTATATTATACAAAAATAATTTTTTTGTCAATAAATTTATTTTCAGTGCTCTTATTATAATATTTGTAAAAAAATTAAATTATCTCTAAGTTTGCAAATTTTGCCATTAGCCTCTTGTGGCCTGCTTTGTCAAAAGATATATCTAATTTATAGTCTTCGCCCTCTTCTTCTATTTTGTTGATTATTCCCTCACCAAATTTTTTGTGGTATATACGTTGTCCTTCTTTATATTTAGATATATCTGCTTCTGTATTTACCTTTTTGCTATTTAATGAATTTAAAAAGTTTTCTGCAGTTTTAAATTGGAATCCATTGCTTCCATTAAAATTACCAGTGCCTGTACCATTTTTCAAACCAAAGCCTTTTGCTGCAACTCCAATGTTATTATTGCCATAATTAAAATTGCCACCTATTTTATATGTATTTACTTTAGAGCTATTTCCATATTCCCATTTATATCCACTATCTTCAAATTCGTCTGTTTTTGAGTTATCAAGTAGCTCGTATCCGTCTAATAAATCTGATGGTATTTCATTTATAAATCTTGAAATTTGATTATAGCTTGTAGAACCAAATATTGTTCTTTTTTTAGCACAAGTTAAATATAGGTATTGTTTTGCTCTTGTTATTCCTACGTAAAATAAACGCCTTTCCTCTTCTAATTCTTTTGGTTCGCCTATTGATTTATTTCCTGGGAATATTCCCTCTTCTAAGCCAACTAAGAATACAACTGGGAATTCTAGTCCCTTTGCACTATGCAATGTCATAAGTGTTACTGAGTCTTCGCTATCTTCCATTCCATCAATATCTGAGCTTAAAGTAATTCCCTCTAAGAAGTCCCCCAATGTATTTTCTGCCTCTTCTTCTTCAAACTCTATTGCTACTGTTAAAAATTCCTCTAAGTTTTCTATCCTAGATTCTGCCTCTGTTGTATTTTCCAACTCTAAAGCTTTTGTGTACCCTGTTTTGTTTAGTGTTTCTTTTATAAGTTCTGATATGCTAAGTTCTTCCATTTTGCTTCTTAAGTACTCTATTGTTTGAACAAATTCATCTGCATTTGCTTTTACTCTGTTTAATCCGTATTCATCTGCGTGTTTTATAATATCAAACATTGAAAGTCCTGTTTTTTCTGATATTTCTTGGATATTGTCTATACTTGTTTTTCCAATTCCTCTTTTCGGTTCGTTTATTACTCTTCTTAAAGATATATTATCTGAAAAATTATATATAAGTCTTAAGTATGAAATTATATCTTTTATTTCTTTTCTTTCATAGAATTTTAGCCCACCAACTATTTTGTATGGAATTGCTTCTCGTCTTAAAATTTCCTCTATTGCTCTTGATTGAGAGTTAATTCTGTATAAAATTGAAAAGTCTGAGTATTTAAAGTATTCTTCTCTTCTTAAATGATTTATTTCTTCTACTATAAATCTTCCCTCGTCATATTCATCGTCTGCTTTATGAATTACTGGTAGAGCCCCCTCATCATTCTCAGTCCATAGTTTTTTCTCGTATTTGTTTTCATTATGCTTTATTACTGCATTTGCTGCTTTTAATATATTGCCTGTACATCTGTAGTTTTGCTCCAGTTTTACAATTTTAGTTCCTGGGAAGTCTTTTTCAAAGTTTAAAATATTAGAAATATCTGCACCTCTAAAGCTGTATATTCCTTGGTCGTTATCCCCCACAACTGTTATGTTTCCATATTTTGATGCAAGAATTGTAACTAATGTAAATTGTGCTTTATTTGTATCTTGATACTCATCAACTAAAACATATTGGAATTTATTTGTATAATATTCTAATGCATCTTCGTTATTTGTAAGTATTTTTATTGTATAATTTATAATATCATCAAAATCTATTGCATTATTTTCTTTAAGTCTTTGTTGATATAGCTCATATATTCTACCAATTACTTCTTTTCTATAGTCTCCTGCATATTTGGTTTGATATGCTTTTGGCTCTAGCATTTCGTTTTTTCCATTGCTAATTTCGGCTAAAACGCTTCTATCCGTAAACATTTTGTCATCCACTTTTAAAGTTTTCATACACTCTTTAATAAGTGTTTTTTGGTCTGATGTATCAAAAATTAAAAATGTGTGGTCAAAGCCTAGTCTATCAATGTATTTTCTTAAAATACGCACACAAATTGAGTGGAATGTTCCAATCCACATATCTTTTGCTACATCTCCAACAAGCCCCTCTACCCTTTCTTTCATTTCATTTGCTGCTTTATTTGTAAAAGTAATTGCTAAAATGTTCCAAGGTTTTATGTATTTTTCACTCATTAAATATGCAATTTTATGTGTTAATACCTTTGTTTTCCCACTTCCTGCACCTGCAATTACTAGGCAAGGTCCTTCTGTGGCAAGTACTGCTTCTTTTTGTTTATTGTTTAATCCTTCTATTAAATCTTGCATTGGTTCTATTGTACAATATATTTATATTTTTAATATATTGTATACTCCTTTCTAGTTTATTTTTTCATTATTATTACAAGTAAGTAATTAAGTTTAATTATGGTTTTCTATTGTCTTTTTTATAAAATTCCACACACATATGTGCATAAAAACTTTAATTTTATTGCTAATTTTTCACTTACATTTTTTGTTACTTTTGGTATTATACACTAAAACAAACCAATGTTCAATACCATTGGTTTGTTTTTGTAAAGATATTTTAAAATAGACTTTATCTCATTCTTTCCTAAGACACAAATCAAGTTGAAAAAGAATTAAATTTTAATTATTTTCCAAACTTGTTCACTCCAATTTTATTTTTAATATTGGCTTTTATCTTTTTTCTTAAATTATTCTATATTGTATCATTAAGTTATTATTGCTTATAAGTGTTAATATTTATAAGCAAATCATACAAAAAGCTACTCAATGCAATAGCACTGAATAGCTTTTTTATTACTTATACAATATATCTATATTTTCGTTATACTCTTCTACTTTAAAGCCTCTTTCTATCAAAACATTTTTTGAATTTTCATCATTATCAATCACATAAATCATATTATCAGCAATAGTATTGTTATAGAAAAGATATCTTCCGTAAGACCATACGACTCCATCTTGTATTAGTGCTGTATCCATAAACTCTTGTGGCGATGTTTTGTTTCCAATCAAGGTATATATGTATGTCTGTATTGCTTTGACTCTAAAGTTTATTATCTTCCCATCAAATTTTTCGTTTTGTTCTATATATTTAACGACCTCTACTGCATCATTGTTAAATGATAAATTAGTATTTTCTTTTCCATACACTCCAAAATAATAAGCTAAAAATGCAATATAGAAAATTATATAAATAGCAATTATAAATTTAAAGATTTTATCCCTGTTTTCCGATACGTACATTATTCCAACAGCAATGTAGTAAATTAGTGAGATGTATATTGCATTTATTCTGTTTATGCCGGATTCTACTAATATGTTACACACGCATACAGATATAAAATTTGCTAGCATAATAATATCTAATGTTAAGCGCTTTTCTTTAATATGTACCATTATGTGTTTGACAGAATCTATAAATCCAAATAGTGCAAATGGTATACTTATGTAGTATAGTGTTCCGAATATTGGAAATGAGTTATAGTCATTATAATCAAATGCAAACATTGATTTGAATAATATAACTATATTATGAAATATGTTACTTATATTTACTTCTCCACTTCTAAATACCCACATTTTTAGTATTGACATAAATGGTAGTTTTATTTCTTCGATTATTCCATAGTTTACCAAAAGTGATAATATAAGTGGTATTGCGAGTAATCCTAATGGAATGCCAAATATAATTATGTCCGAGATTTTTACTTTTTTGGTATATAGCATATATACTAATAATAGTAGTAATAAAATTGGAATTATTATATAGCTTAGTGCATATGTATACAGCGTTATTCCGAATAATATTCCTGCTAGTAAGTATATTGCTTTTGACTTTGTTTTAACTGCTTTAGTGAGTATGTATATTGATATTAGTAGCATTGAAGATAGTAAGTTGCAATCCAAAGCCCATCTTGATTGCATAAAGTGCCAAGGGCAAATTACAATAACAAATTCTACTAATATTGCAAGCTTTTTATTTTTAAATTCTTTTGTTAATAGAAATCCAAATATCATATATAATATTGAAAATATTAGTGCTGGAATCCTAATTACAGTAAGGCTAAAGCCACATATTTTTATTAGTAATGCTGATAAATATGTATATAATGCACTTTGCCCTCCTCCATAGTTTATAAAATATACTGGGTATGCATTTCCGAATCTATCTGTACCATAGTTTGCTATGGTGTATGCATCGTACATAGTTCCTGCTTCGTCTACATTTATACCTATTGGAATTTTACCTAGTCCAATTGTTCTGGTAATTATTCCAACCAGCATAATTGTAATTAAAATAATAGTGTATTTATCTATTTGTTTTTTATTGTTTTTAGTAGTTACTATATTTTTCTCTTGTGATTGCATTTTTATTTTCTTTTCCTTTCTTAGGTTTACATCTTGAATTTTACTACACCATATAGATAAATGCAATGAATTTTATATATTCATTGCAAATACCCCTATTATAAAGCCTATTAAATTGCCAATTGCCGACATTCTACCTTGGTATAACATATTAGATTCTGGTGTGAGTTCTCCAGATACAATGTATATCATTGCACCAGCTGAAAATGCTAGGCATAAAGCTATTATTTCTTGTGATATTCCTCCAACTATGCTTCCGAAAAAATGCTCCTGCTCCTGTTGTTATTCCAGATAACACTACATAGTATATTACTTTTGATGGCTTCATTCCTCCATTTCTCATTGGTACTGCCATTGATATTCCTTCTGGTATATCGTGGAAACAAATTGCTATTGCAAGAGATAGTCCAAGTCTTACGGAAGCTTCATATCCAGACCCTATTGCTAGCCCCTCTGGAAAATTATGTATTGCTAATCCTATGCTAACTATCATTCCTGTTTTTAGTAAATTTATCTTTTTCTTTTCATTATCACAATCTATGTTTTTGCCTTTTGTAATTAACTTTTTGTTGTTATAACTTTTGGAATTTATGGTGTTTGCATTTTTATATCGTTTTTGAAATAAGTTATCCACAAATATATCACATATTATCATCATTATTATTCCTAATACTATACCCAAAATAACAACAATTAAGTTTGCTATTTCTAATGCTTCAGGTATCAATTCGAAACAAATAATTGCTGTCATAAGTCCGAGAAGCAAATGACAATATAAAACTTAAAAACTTATTTGAAGTTTTTTTCAGTTTTACCCCTATTATTCCACCAATTGTAGTACCAAAAGTTCCAAAAAAAAGACCTATTAAAGTAGTTTTTATAATTTCCTCTATATATACCACTTCCTATTCATATAAATTTTAATGATTATTAAATTTATATGAGTCTTTTATTTTATTATGATGCTTTTTTGTCTATTTATCGCATCATACCACACTTTATTTTCATCTAAATTTTATTGAACTTAATTGTAACTATTGTCACTATTGCTTATTTGTAGCCTTAGTTATCACAGTAATAAAATTAGGCATAAAAAATACATCTCTATTAAATTAGTAAAGATGTATTTTAATTTTCTTATTCCTCGTCACCCTTTAATTTTTCAGCTCTATCTGCTGCGATTAAGTTATCTATCATTTCATCTAAGTTTCCATTCAAGAAATCTTCCATTTGATATATAGAAAGTCCTATTCTATGGTCAGTAATACGTCCTTGTGGGTAATTGTATGTTCTAATTTTTTCACTTCTATCTCCACTACCTACTTGTGATTTTCTTGCATTTCTAATTTCGCTATCTTGTTTTTGTTTTTCCATATCATATAGCTTGGTTTTTAACATTCTCATAGCGTTATCTTTGTTTTGGAATTGTGAACGCTCTGTCTGGCATTCTACTACTATTCCTGTTGGTTCGTGAATAAGTCTTACTGCTGAAGATGTTTTGTTTATATGTTGTCCACCTGCACCAGATGACCTAAATACTTCCATTTTTATGTCTGATGGATTTATTTCTACTTCGACATCTTCTACTACTGGAAGTACTGCAACGGTTACTGTAGATGTATGTATTCTACCGCTTGCTTCTGTGTCTGGAACTCTTTGAACTCTATGTACGCCACTTTCAAATTTTAGTCTACTATATGCTCCTTTGCCTGTAATCATAAAAGATATTTCTTTGTATCCTCCAAGTCCAGTTTCGTTTTCGTTTAATATTTCTAACTTCCAATGTTTTCTTTCTGCATACATAGAATACATTCTAAATAGTGTTCCTGCAAATAATGCTGCCTCATCTCCACCTGCACCTGCTCTAATTTCGCATATTACGTTTTTGTCATCATCTTTATCCTTTGGAATTAGTAATATTTTTATTTCTTCTTCTATTTTAGGTAATTTTTCTTTAGCTTCTAGCATTTCCATTTCTGCTAAATCTTTTAATTCTTTATCTGTTGAAGCATCATCCATCATTTCTTTTGCTTCTTGATACTCTTTTTCTACTTTTTTATATTCTCTATATTTTTCTACTATAGGTTCTAGTTCGGCGTGTTCTTTCATATATTCTCTCCATTCGTTTTGCCTAGCTATTACCTCTGGGTCACTTATTTTTTGTGTTAGTTCTTCGAATCTTTTCTCTACTGCCTCTAGTTTTTGAAACATAAAGCTATCATTCCTTTCAATTTAATCCTTACTATTATACATTATTTTTCTCTACATTTCAACTAAATTATATTCTATGTTTAATTTTTTTAGTATTTCTTGTTCTCTTTTTGTACAAGTAAATATAATTACTTGATGATCTTTCATATTATCACTTAAAAATTTAATTATATTTTCTAATCTGTCATCATCATAGTATGCAAGAGCTTCATCTAATATAATAGGCATTTTTTCATTTGATAAGTCATCTATCATTGATAATCTTAAAGATAAGTATAATTGATCTATTGTTCCTGTACTTAATAAGTCTGCTGGTATATATTCTCCATATTCATTTTCTACTATTAAACCGTTTTCATCATTTATTCCTACTTTTGTGTATTTGCCTTTTGAAATTTCTGCAATATTATTAGATAAATTTTCAGTGAATTTTGGTGTAATATTGTTTTTCATATTTGTATACGCTTTTGTTATAATTTCTTTTGTTAGGTTAATTACATTATTTCTATTTTCTAAATCTGCTAATTGTTCATTTAAGTTGTCGTACTCTTCTTTTAAATTTACCATTTCTTCTAGTTTTGAATTTATATTTTCTTCTTTTATTTTTATTGCTTGGAATTCTAATTTATTTTTATTTATATTTTCCTGTACATTATTTATTAAATTATTTATATTTTCTTTTTCTATTTTTTCTAAATAATTATTTATATTTACTTTGCCTTGATATTCTGCTTTTAAATTAGCTAACTGTAATTCTATTTTATTATCTATTTCAGTTTGCTCTGCTTCTATTTCTTTTTCTTCTTTATTTTTTTCTTCCTCTAATATTTCTATTTGTTTATTTATTAAATTTATTTCATTATTTATTTCATCATTTTCTTTATTATTTTTTTCATTTTCTAATTTATTTTTATTTTTTATTTTTTTATTATTTATTTTTTCTAAAATAAATATAATTATTAAATAAATTGGAATTAAAAAATAATTAAATATATTTATTAAATTATTTTTTATTATTTTTTTATTTAATATAAAAATTAAAATATTTATTATAAATAAAAAAATAAAAATTAAAATATATTTTTTTATTTTTTTATTTGATTTATTTTTTTGTATATTATTTTTTTGATTATTTTTTATTTTATTTTCATTTATTTTATTTGTTAAATTGTTTTTTTCTAATTTTAATTCATCAATTTTTTTGTTTTTGTCATTTTTATAATTGTTCTTTATGTTAATCTTGTTTTGCTCCGTTTGTCTGCATAATTCAATTATGTTTACCTTTTTATATATGTCTAGGTCTTCTTCTAATTTACTTATTTTTCCAGTATGCTCTTCTTTACTTGCTTCGATGCTGCTTTTGTCATTTTGATATTGGTATAACTCCTTTAAGACAAACTCGATGTTTTTCATCCTATCTCGTACAATATTGATAGGTCTTCCTTGTGATCTATCAGTACCTACTTCTTCTATTTGTATTTTAGATAATTTGTCCATAATCTTTTTATATGATAAATTATCATCTCCCGTCCCCGTAAGGTTTGCGAGCTTTTGGACTAGTATACTTTGTTCCTGCTTATCCAGTTTTACTTCTTCCTGCATAGACACTACTGTGGATGTAAACATACCTTCATCGACATTCGTCTGGTCATAAAAGAATTGTACCCCATCCTTTTTGACAATATTAAAGTCTTTTGATATATCCTCCATATCTGCATTAAAAATCTTTGGATTCTTCTTGTTGAAGTCTCTAAAAATTTCAAACTCTTCTCCATCATCCAATTCATATTTTAATTTTCCAGAGTAGTCGACTTTTCCCCAAGGTTTATATTTGTCATAGTCCGAAATGTTTTTTCCATTTTTATTTTTTGAAATTCCATAAAAAATATTTTTTATATAATTTAATAAAGTTGATTTTCCACTTTCGTTTTTTCCATAAATAATATTTATTTTATTTTCTAATTTTATTTCTTTATTTTCTAAATTTCCATAATTATTTATTTTTATATTTTTTATTTTCAAAATATTTTCTCCTTTTTTTATTTAATAATATTTAATTTTTTTATTATTTATTTTAATTATTATTTTATTTTTCAACATATAAAATATTTCATTTTTTATTTTATATTTTTTAATTTTTTTTAGTTTGATTTTTTATTTAATATATTTATTTTTTATCAATTACATCTAATCCTAATTCTAAAACATTTTCTAATAATTCTTTATTATAATTATTTTTATTTAGTTCTTCTAATATTTCTTTTACAAATAATCCTTTTAAATTATTATTTTTTGATATTTTTTCTAAATCTATTTTTATTTTTGTTTTATTTTTTATTTTAATTATATTTTCATTTAAAATGTATTTAAATAAATTATATACATTTATTTCATAATTTTTATCTCCAATTAAAATTATTTTATAATAAGTATTTTCTTCTAAATTTAGATTATTTATTTTTTCTATTAACTCTTCTTCTGAATTTGTATTGCTTACGTCTAATTCCATTTCTTTGAATTCTTTGTTATCCATTTCTTTAAATTCTAGCTTTATATTTTCTTTGTCTAGCTCACCAACAATCATTCCGTGTTTTCCTAATTCATCAAACCCTAGCGAAATGGTTGAACCTGGATATACTATTCTTTGATTTTTTTCTGTGTTATAATCTAATTTATGTATATGCCCTAAAGCTACGTAGTCAAAGCCTAATTCTTTTAATTTATTTTTATTTATTGGGTTGTATTCCATATTTTCTAATGTTCCACCATTTAAACTACCGTGAGTTATCAATATATTTATTTTTTGTTTATTTTCTATTTTTATTTCGTCTATAATAGAGTTTTTACAATAAAAATCATTAAATCCAAACCCATATATGTCACAATCTTTTTCTTTTATAACCTCTAATTTTCCTTTAAATATATGTACGTTATCACTCCATTTAAAATTTTTATATATAGAATTATTTATGTATGGGTCGTGATTTCCTGGTGAAATATATATTTTAGTATTTGGTATTTCTTTAAATAAATTATTTATATAATCTGCTGTAGTTTTTCTTATATATTCATTCTCATATAAGTCCCCTGCAATAAATAAATACTCTATATTATTTTCCTTAATATATTGTATAATTTTTCTAAATACTTCTCTTTGTTCTAATCTTCTTTTTTCTCCTAATTTATTTCTACTATTTAGTACTGCAAAAGGGGCATCAAAATGCATATCTGCTATATGTACAAATTTCAAATTTATCTATCCTTTCTCTTTTTGTTTTATGTTTCTAAACAATTTTATACTATTGCGAAGTTTTAGTCAAGACTTTTTGAAACATTTGTTTTGTATTAAGTTACTGGATAAGGGACAAAAAATGCCTTAAGCATATACTTAAGACATTAAATTATATATTATTCACATCTTATATTTTTTTCCGCATTTTTTTGCATCAATTATTATTGTCGTCATCAAAGCTTCCAAATAATTCATCAAACTTTGCTTCCAACTCTTTTTGTACGTCTACTGACATTATGTCCTCTTCGTCTCTTTTTGCCTCTTGTTCTCCTCTTTCTGATGTTTCATCGCTTTGAGGTAATATAGGTGCATCAATTTCATTATTTGTATTTGTTACCTTATTATTAGCACCATTTCCATTAGTTTGTGAATTTAAGTTATTTGTTTCATTATTTGCTGTGTTTTTATTTTCAGTTTCTTCTTTTTTGTCATCATCTTCTTCAAATAAGTCATCTAAAGAATCTACTTTTAAATCTTTTGGTTTGTTTTCTTCGTCCTCACTATATGGATTATATGGATTGAATTTTCTCCATTTTCCTCTATTTCCAACATCGAATTCTAAGTGGTTTAATGTGAATTCTGAAAGTTTTTTAACCATTGGTGTTTCAAAATAGTAGTATTTTTCGTCTTTTATTGGTTTTAAACCTTTTTCATAAATAATACACAAGTCATTATCCATTCTTCTTAGTTCGTCCGGTGTCATTAGTGCTCTTGCCATTGCCTGGTCAGAGTCATTGTAACCTTGTCTATGGAATTGCTTATCTCTATTAACTGATAAGCTTTCCCTTGTTATTGTTTTTTCTCCAAGTGCTTTTGAAAAATATTCTACTGTTTTATATGAGTTACTGCCAAGGAATACGTGTGTATCACAGTTACCCATTATTGTTTCATATGATTTTTCGTAAACTGCCTCTAATTGGTCTAAGTTTTGTAAAATAACGCTAAATGATATTCCTCTACTTCTTGATGTTGATATTTTTTTATCAAAGTCTGGTATTTGTCCTATATTTGCAAACTCGTCTAGTATGAAGAATGTAGGCATTTTTAATCGTCCGCCATTTTTATCAGCAAAGTCATATAATTGTTGTATCATTTGTGAAAAGAATATTGTAAGCAAGAAATCATATGCTTTATGCGTATCTGATGATATAACATATACTGCTGTTTTTCTTGAGCCTATTTCGTCAAAATCTATTGTATCTGTAGATGTTACTTCTGCAATTTCTTTTGAGTCGAATTTACCAAGTTTAGATTGTAATGAACTTAGTATTGACCCATAAGTTTTTTCTGGTGCAATTTCTATAGATTTATAGTTCATTCTAGCTGGATGGTCATAAGGAAGTTGATTCATAAGTTCTGTAAGTAAGTTGCTTCCTCCATTTGTGTTTGCCGCTCTTACAAGCTCTGAACAGCTAGCTAAGTTTTGCTCTTCTTCTGGTCTTGTTGCCATTAAATAATATATAAGTGCTTTTAATAGCATTTCTGCCATATCGTCCCAGTATGGGTCGTTGCTTCCTGACTCTGATTTTTGCCCTTTTACTATAGTATTTGCAATTACGTCTACATCTATTTCGCTTCTTATATGTAATAATGGGTTATATCCATCACTATTTGCTGGGTTAACTAGGTTTAATACTTTTATTTCATATCCATTTTTTCTTAAATAACCTGCTGTTTTATCGTATAACTCTCCTTTTGGGTCTGTAAATACATATGAGCCAAGCATTTGAAATGCGTTTGGTATTGAATATGATGCTGATTTACCAGAACCTGAACCGTCCAACTACCAATACGTTTACGTTTCCTCTTTTATCTACTGGAAGGAAGTTATGTTTTGAAAGTATTATTCCTTTATTTCTACTTAATATGCTATATTGCTCTCCACCCTCACTCCAATCGCTAGAGCCGTGTTCAATATCTGTATATTGATGTTTAGGTCTTGATTTAAATAGTCCTATAAATACAAGTATTAAATAAATTATCGTGAAGTATAAAAGTGTTTTGCCAAAATAGCCTATGTACCCAGAACCTAGCACTTTTGTAATAGATGTAAAGCTTACTAATTCTGTAAATACATTTTCCAAAAATATGTTAAAATCAAATATACCTTGTTGCGAAGCAAGTCCAATAGAATATGCCACAGGCGCAACAAGTACTATGGTAAAAAACACCCATAGTACTGCCATTATTATTATACTTTTTTTATTATCTTTTAATGTTTTACTAACTTTGTAGTTCATATATGCTCACCTTCGCTTTTGTTTTAATTTTGCATATTTATTCTATCTTGATTCTTTATCTTTATCTTGTAATGCTCTTCTTACAGCTGTAGCATCTCCAGATAGAACTTGTCCGTCCATTGTTGCTCTTCCAACTACTTTTTTTCCATCTCTTACTATAATATTAGGTTGTGTTGGAATTACTGCTTTTTCGCCCTCTATAACGTCTAAAACAGATGGTCCTTTTCCAGAAGCTTGTGGTGGAATTTGTAAATCTTCATTTGGCTGTCCTGGTATAGTTTGTCCTCCCACAATGTGTTTATTTGGATTTGAATGTACACTTGTACTACTCATCTTTTTTCCCCTTTCTAAATGTCTTTCTTATCATCTCTTATTTCGAATGAAAAGTATGACTTATATGGTTTTAATTTGCATTTTCCTCTAACTTCATTTGTATCTTTATCAAAATATAAAACTGGTTTGATTTCTTCTGTTGTTTCTGGGTCTATAATTGTTATTGGTCTTTTTAAATTTGGTGTATATTTAAACTCTTTAAATTCTGTTTCTTTTTCAGAATAAAGAGTATCAAACTTTATTAAGCTAGGTCTTTTAGAAATTGTTACTTTGTCATCTTCTAAAATTCCCATATTTACAACTACTCTGTCTTTTCCAAAAGATAGTATAATTAAATCTTCTTCTTCTTTTGGTTCGTCAACAAAAAAAGTCTTTTTTTTAACATCTCCTCTTAATTCTTCTGTATAGTCTAATCTTTCGATTGTGTATTTAGGTGATTCTTTTAAAAATTCTTTTTCTGTTTCATTTATTTTATATATTACCGTACTTACTCCTTGTGGATCTGTTATACTAAAGTGTTTACCTTGTACAATTTCCATATTTATCCCTCTTTCTATGAATCTTCGTCGCCATAGTTTGTCTTTTGTTAGAATCACTACATTTTATATTATACAGTATTTTTAAATACAAGTCAACATTTTTGTCAAATTATGTCAACGTTTTTGGTTGTTTTACACATTACCCTTACTTTGCAGAATTGCTTTTGACTTTTCAGGTTGACAATGCCTTTAATTCTATATTACCTGCTTTGATGTGTATTAACTGTATTATCCTACAAACTATCAACTACTATTACATATTTTATTCAAAATTACTTCTTGGATTGAATTTTGAAATTTCGTTTAATTTTTCATATATTCCAATTTCTTCTTTCGTTGGGGTTTTAGGTATCATTATTTTTACATCTGCCACTAGTTCTCCTCTTCCACCTTTGCCATCTTTATATCCTTTTCCTGGAATACGAACTTTTTCTCCGCTTTCAATTCCCTGTGGAATATGTAAAAAAATGGTTTCTCCTATTGTTTCTACCGACACTTTTGTTCCAAGTACTGCTTCCCAAGGTGATATTTTTAGGTCAGTATATAAATCAACACCTCTTAGTGCGAACTTATTACTATCTTTTATATTTATTCTAATTAGTAAGTCTCCGTTCTTGCCTCCGTTTTCACCTTTTTTTCCTTGGCCTATTAGCCTGATTTTTTCACCGTTTCTTATACCCTCTGGTATTTTTATTGTAAATGTTTTCATTTTTCCGTTTTGGGTTCTTAAGGAAATTTTCTTTTCTTGCCCATAATATGCTTCCTCTACAGAAACATCTATTTCTGTTTCTACGTTTTCTCCTTTTATAGGTACTTTTTCTTTTTTCTTTTCCTTTTTTTCTTGTTTTTCTAATTGTTCTCCAAAAAACATATTAAAAAAGTTACTACCTATTGAACCTGTTTCTCGCTTACTTTCTTCCGTCTTTTTTCTTTTTCTGCCAATGTTTGAATTCCACATTCTGTCGTATTTTCTTCTTGTGGTTTGATTTGATAGTACTTTATATGCTTCATTTATATCTTTAAATCTATCTTCGGAAAAATTGTTTTCGGAATTTATGTCTGGGTGATATTTTTTAGCTTGCTCCCTATATGCTATTTTTATCTCCTCTGGTGTTACTTTACTGTCACTTAAGCCTAGTATTTTGTAATAGTCTTTAAAAATCATAGCCCTTTCCCCCTTAAAAAGCATTTTCATTATATCATACTTTTCCTAGGAAATAAATATATATGGTGCAATTTTTGTTAAAAGATGGCAACTACTTATTAGCACCATCTTTTAGCAATTTATTTCTAGTTAAAATACTATCTGTATGTACTAATTTATGCTTTTGTATTGTATATATTAAAGAGGAATCTATTTCGTATAACAAGGCTTCGTCTAAGTTCTTTTTTGATAATTCTCTAACTTTTTGCAGTTGTTCGTTTTTTGCTTCGTCTTTGTAGTTTCTACCCTCTTCTGTTTTATCTGCAACAAAAATTATTTTAGCTAATAAATCCATATTCTCGTTTCCAACTGTATGATATTTTATAGCGTTTTGCATTTCTATAGTAAAGTTATATTTCTTTTTGCATATGTCAGCTCCTATTTTTGCGTGTAATAGGCCAACATTTACTGCTTCAACATTATCTACTTGTATGTTGTTTTCTTTTACATATTTTAGCATTTCTTCATCCGAAAATTCTTTTCCAATGTCGTGCGCTAAACCTGTAAGTTTTGCAGTGTTGATATCGATTCCATAAATTAAAGCTAGTTCTTCTGCTTTTTTCATTACTCCTAAGGAGTGTTTATATCTTTTTTCTGATAATGCGTTTTTTAAATCATTATTTATTCTATTTAATAATTCATTTATGTTTTCCATTTTGCCACCTTACTTTTTTATTATTCTTAATTTATTTTATAAAGAAAAATCTTTATGTTTTAATGTTTTTCTTTATTTGTTTTCTAATGCTAATTCTACTAGTTTATCCAATAATTTTGTATAGCTTATTCCCATACTTTGCCATAGCTGTGGATACATACTAATTTGAGTAAAGCCTGGTAGTGTATTTATTTCGTTTATTATTACTTTATTTGTGCCATTTTCTATAAAGAAGTCTACTCTAGCTAATCCCTTACAATCTGTAGATTTATATGCTTTTATAGCTGTTTTTCTTATTTCATCAGATATGCTTTCTGATATTTCTGCTGGAATTACCACCTTTGACTCAGCATTTTTATATTTTGCGTCAAATGTATAAAAATCTTCTGCTGGAAGAATTTCACCAACTACTGAGGCTTTAACATCATCATTACCAAGTACCGCACATTCTACCTCTCTACCTTTTATGTTTTGTTCTATAAGTATTTTTTTATCGAATTTTCCTGCATACTTTATTGCTTCCATTAGTTCTGCTTTATTATGTGCCTTTTTTATTCCTACTGAAGAGCCTGAGTTTGATGGCTTTACAAATGTAGGAAATGAAAGTTCCTGTTCTACAATATTTGCTATTTCCTCTAAAGTAGAGTTATGTTCATTAAAATTATTATCTACGTATGTATAATTATTTTTTAGTGTAGCTGTATCTATATTTTGCTTGTTATTTATTTTAGATATTTTTACGTATATGTATTTTGCTTGATTTATACCTGCTTTTTCGAATATTATTTTGCTATATGCTTTATCCATACAAATACTTGAAGCTAACACTTTACATCCTACATAAGGCTTTTTTATTAGTTCAAGCAATCCTTGAATTGTACCATCCTCTCCGTAAAGTCCGTGCAATACTGGAAATATAACATCACATTCTTGCAAATATTCTATTGGGTTTGCTATTGCAATTTTTTCTTCTATTTTTTCTCCTACTTGTAATATATCTATTTTATCGACTTTTTTCGAGTACTCGTACCATTTTCCATCACTATCTATGTATATTGGATAAATTTCGTATTTTTCTTTATCAAGATTTTTTATAACCGATGTTCCTGATGTAACCGAAACGTCGTGCTCCGTAGACATTCCTCCAAAAATCACACCTAGTTTTAACTTTTGCATCCGCAATCAGCCCTTTCTTTTTATTATCTTATTATGTATTTAGTTTATTATGCTATTAAATATTTCTTGAAAGTTCATAGCATTTGATGCCTTAAGAAGAATAGCATCTTCTGGCTTAGATATTTTTTTAATAATTTTTATAGCTTCCTCATTATTTTTACATATATAAATTCTATTATTATCTAAACCTTTTTCTAGTGCTTTACTAACAATGTGTTTTGCCTCTTCGCCAACTACAACTAACATATCAATATTGTTTTTTGCTACTTCTTCTCCAACTTTTTCGTGTAGCTCTTTTGAAAAATTTCCAAGCTCTAACATATCACCTAAAACTGCTATTTTTCTTTTAGCTTTTATTTCTCCTAAGTATTCAAGTGCGGCTTTCATAGAGTCATAATTTGCGTTATAACAATCATTTATAATTGTTACGTTGTTAGCATTTTTTTCAACTTGCATTCTTCTTTTACTAAGTTCAAAATTTGCAATTCCACTTAGTATGTCTTCTGTTTTTATGCTGAAAATTCTTCCTATTGCTATTGCGCATAAACTATTAAGCACAAAATGATTTCCTCCTACTGAAATATGCACATTGTATGTTTTTCCGTCCAAATCTATTTTATATGTACTTCCATTTTCGCTTAATTCTACATCATATGGCATAATATCGCTTTTGTTTTCCATACCAAATGTTATTATTTTATGAGCCGTATGTGCTTTAGAAATATACCAATTATGCAACATATCATTATCATTGTTTATTACTAAAATACCATCTTTTTGAAGTCCATCCAATATTTCTAATTTTGCTTTTAAAATGTTTTCTCTTGACCCTAAGTTTCCAATATGCGCCGTTCCTACATTTGTTATTACTGCAACTGTTGGTTTTGCAATTTTAGATAATGTGCTTATTTCGTTTGGCATATTCATACCCATTTCTACAACAATAGCATTTTCGTCTTTTAGCCTTAATATTGTAAGAGGAAGCCCTATTTGATTATTATAATTGCCTAGTGTTTTTAAAACATTAAATTTTTTAGACATCACACTTGCAATTATATCCTTTGTGCTTGTTTTTCCAACGCTTCCAGTTATTCCTATAACCGGTATGTTATATAAATTTCTTTTATATTCTGCAATTTGTTGCAATGCTTTGGTAGTATCTTTTACTAAAATTACAGATGCATTGTTATGTTTTTTTTCTATTTTTTCTTTTATTAAGTCTAATTCAGCTTCTTTATTTGTGGTTTCTTGATTGTTTGTCAGCAAGCTAGATTCTTGTAATATACAAATTTTAGCACCCTTTTCTAGCGCCTCTTCATATAGCAAATTACCATCACTATGCTCGCCTTTAAACCCTATATATGTATCGCCCTGCTTTATTTCACGTGTGTCCCTAATAACATCTGTTAATGTTTCTTCGCTGTTTCCACATAAGAGTTTTGCATTACAAATTTCAATTATGTCTTTTATGTATATTTGTTTCATATTTATATCTTTCCTTGTATAGTATATTTAGGTTTTTAAAAGGTTTCCTATAAACCTTTATCTTCATTTATATAATTATTATATTTGGCTACGGTTATTATATGCTATATTATGCTTTTTGACAAGGTATCAGTTTAAAAAACGCTATAACGAATTTTCGCCATTTTGCTACTCATTCGTTATAGCTATTTATGTGTTTATGATATTTTATATCAATGGAATTAAACTTCTTTGATACTGCCTATAATATGTCCGTAAACATATTTCTCTTAGGTGGAAAATATATTGTTATTTTCCTTTGTATCGAAGTACGGGCACAACAACGCGGAAACTGTTGTTGTCCCAGGCATTGCCATTGTTGTTGTTGAAATTGAACAAACCGGCATTAGAACCATTGTTGTAATTGCCACCACGTATGAAGAACGGATTGTTAGAATTAGGGAAGTTCGAGTAATAGTTTAATCCCATTTATTTTGTATCATATTTTGTGAAATTTTGCAATTAGTTTATATATATTGTATATGTCAATAGAAAAATGCACCTTTTTTCCAATTTAAAAACGTATAAAAATTCCAGTTTGAAATATTGCTTGGTGGGGAGTTATCCCCACCATTTTTAAAGCCTTCTTCTTTCTTCTTCAAGTATAGCTTCTTCACTATACAAATCAAATAGTGTGTACATTTCGTAAAATAGTGTATCTGGCGTAACCTCATCATTATTTTCTATCAAATTTAATACTCCTACTCTTGCATATGCTAATGCTTCGTTATTTGTCATACAGACCATCCTCCTTTTAATTTTCTAAAAAAACTTCTCTTCTTTGTGATTTTTCTTCAGTAGTACATTCTTTTTATTACAATGATATGCTAAGTAACTTAGTTCTTCTAATATATTCTCTCTAGTAAGTGGTTTATTTATTTCTGCAATTTTATCAATTGCAACATCTACATATATCATCATCTCTTTAACAGTCATTTTTATTCACACTCCTTATTTATATTTCCTTTAGTATCAACATTTCTATCCTTTATTCTGTATGATTTTCCATTAATTTTAATTATATGGCTATGATGTACAAGTCTATCAATTATTGCAGCAGTAACAACAGAATCTCCAAATATTTCAGGCCATTTACTAAATACTTGATTAGTAGTAAGTATTGTAGACTTCTTCTCATATCTTTTATTAATTAATTGAAAAAACAAATATGCTCCTTCTTTGGTTATTGGTAAATATCCTATTTCATCAATAATCAATAACTTATACTTACAAAAATATTTTATCTTTATATCAGCTCTATTTTCAGAATTAGCCTTCATAAGCTGGTTAATTAAATCATTAAAAGTGATGTAATATGTGCTAATTCTTCTTTTTGCAGCAGCTATGCCTATGCTAACTGCTAAGTGAGTTTTACCAACTCCACTAGTACCAACAAAAATTACATTTTCATTTTTATCCATAAACCTTAAAGTTTCCAAGTCAAGCATTTCATTTTTATCTACACTGGGTTGATATGAAAAATCAAAATCATCTAATGTTTTTTCGAAAGGAAATGCAGATACTGTAATATTAACTTTAGCAGCTCTTTCAGTTTGATACTTTATTTCCTCCTTTGTTAAATCATACATCATCTCAGTAAAAGAAATATTTTTATCTTTCATCTCATCCAAATATCCTGGTAACATTGCTTTCATTTTATCAAGCTTTAATACTTCTAAATTATCAATCAAATCTGTATATATACTCATTTCTAAGCCTCCTATAACTCATCATAATCACTTAAATAGCTTTCAACAAATTCAGCTATTTCATCATTTGTCTTATGTTTAAAAGCATCGGATTTTGCTATATCTTCTATATGTTCTTTCTTGTAATTTAAAAATTTATTACTTTTTTTGTGCGAAGTTATGAAATTTGTTGTATAATATATATGGATATATTCATCAGTCTCTGTTACAGAAACTGATTCACCTATTAGGTAAGTAGGAACAGAGTATTTTTGTCCTTTATACATAACCATAGATTCTTTAGAAACCTTATATTCTTTTGGCGAGGAAATATATGTTTTTAAAATATCTTGTGATGGTAAAGGCAACAAATGCTTTGTTTCCTTTTTTATTCTATCCATTGGTTTTTGATTAGTAGCTTGTGATACTTCACTGTTTATATCCTTCATAAAATCATTTACAATTTTTTGTAACTCATCATATGTTTCAAATTCGTTATTATATATCTTTAGTCTATCAACTAGTTTTGCTAATGCTTCTACCTTACCTTTTGTCTGTGGTCTATATGCTTTACAAGTTATTACATTAAATCCTATATCTTTGGCATACTGTGCAAATTTAGAATTTATTTTAACATGACCTATTCTACTATTTGCTCTATCCACAACTGTTGGCATATTATCAAAAAGTATCTCTTTTGGAACTCCTTCAAAATATTTAAATGCTTCATTCATACATTCAAACAACGTCTTCTGAGTTCTATCACTAGTTAACTTCAGAAACTTCATTCTCGAATATCCAAGTATCATTAAAAATATATTTACTTCAAATATTTCTCCAGATTTTGATACCATCTTTAAGCTTTCTTTCCAGTCAACTTGTGCCTGGAGCCCAGGTGATGTCTCATATCTCAATGTAGCTTTCTTTATTTCTTCACGTTTATGCTTATTTGCGTAATCTGCAAGTAGTGAATATGAACCGTTATACCCATCTTTTTGAATGAATTTAAAAATGGACATTGCACTACAACCTAATTCAAGTTTTTCTTTTATTGTTTCTTTAAATTCATCAAGCTTGGATGCTCTCTTTATTGATTTTCTTCTTTTAGGGACATAGCCTTCTAGATATTTTTTTACTGTTCTTGGATCACAATTCATAATTTCAGCCATCTTAGACTTACACATAACTACACATTCACCTCCTCTCGTAATCAAATTGATTTCATTAAGTACATCTAGTCTCATAACAACCATCTCCTTTCATTTCTGAGACCTACAGTTGATGTACTTATATTTTACCATTTTCTTCCTTTTATATCAAAAAGAAAAAATGTAGGTTTTCCTACATTTTTCAAACTGGAAGAAAACTACATTTTTATTCTATCATATACA
>CALXRZ010000010.1 GCA_944391015.1 uncultured Clostridia bacterium
TTTTTGAAAAAAATTGTAAAATTTTATCTTTTAAAGTTAACATTGATAAAATACTATAAACCAAGCAAAAAAACATTAAAAAATCAATCCAGTATTTGTTCCAAGCACTTTTCCAATAATGGTATATTTAGAATCTTCAGTTAAGGTAATATCATCAAAATCTTTATTATCTGCTCTTAATACTAAAGCATCCTTTCTTATAATATATCTTCTAAAAATAATTTTTCCATCGTACTCAAACAATCCAATATCTTTATATTCTAAAGGAGAATTGAACTCAATAAAAGCATAAACTCCTTCTTCTAATCGTGGTGACATAGAATTATCAGGAACTTTTAAAGCCAAACAAGCACTAGGAAAGTCAACAGGACATTCCATAAAAGAGTCTACAGAACTAACTGCTAGTATTTTATTGTAAGAAATATGTTCAGACATTTTGTTTAAATGTTGTTCCTCATTTAGTACCTTATCATATGTATACATCAAAGGTTGGTAAGGAATCTCTAAAGCTCTACATATAGATTTTAAAGCTCTATGGCTAGGGTTTCTTTCTTCATTTTCAATATGAGCAATATGACCAACATTTATATTGGTTCTCCTTGCAAGTTCAGACTTTGTAATATTTTTTTCTTCACGTATTCTAGATATTAGTTCTCCTATCATTTGTATCAACCTCTCTCTTAAAATTATTTTATATTATATCGAAAAACAAAATAAAAGTCTAGTTAAAAAAACATTTTTTGTAAAAATATGAAGAAAAATATGTTGTAAAAAAAATATACTTATGGTAATATAAAAGCGGAAGAATGTATAAAATTTATTAAGATAGGAGAAATAGATTTTATGGATGAAAATAAGGACCAACAAGAGAAAATAAGCACTAAAGATAATAAGAAGAAAGAAAAAAGTAAAACAAATATTGAAGCAAAACCCAAAATAGAAAACAATAAAAACAAAAGATCTACTATGTGCATAGTTTTGGTATCTGTTATAGTAATTTTAGTACTTTTAATTTCAGTAATTTTCTCTTTAATAAATATAAATAACGAAAACATATTAAACAATGTGTCAATTATGGGAATAGATGTTAGTAATATGACACAAGAAAAGGCTAAAGCTGCGGTTAGTGAAGTAGTAAACTCAAAACTAGGAGAAGAAATAGTTCTAAAAAAAGATGATTACGAAACCAGTTTTAACGCAAATCAAATAAGTGCGCAGTTTGATGTAGATGTAGCAGTGAATGAAGCATTTAACATTGGAAGAGATGGAAATATTATTACAAATAACTATGGAATTTTAAGCACAATGTTATTTGGAAGAAATATAGATTGCAGTTTTAACTATAATGAAGAAGCTTTAGACAAAAAAATTGATGATATTCAAGCAAAGCTTCCTGGTGCAGTAGTACAAAGTAGTTATTATATAGATGATGAAAACTTAGTAATAGTAAAGGGAAAAGCAGGTTTAGCTATAAACAAAGATGAACTAAAAACCAATATAATAAACAAAATAAAAGATGTAAACACAAAATATGATATAACTACAATTCCTACAGAAGAAGTAGAGCCGGACGAAATAAATTTAGAGCAAATAAAAAACGAAATATATAAAGAGCCACAAGATGCCTACATAACAACAAACCCAACTACAGTGCATACATCTGTAAATGGAGTAGATTTTGCAGTATCTATGGAAGAAGCACAAAAAATAATTTCTGAAGATAAAGATGAATATGTAATTCCTTTAAAAATAACCATACCAGAAAAAACACTAGAAGACTTAGGAGAAGAAGCTTTTCCAAATGAACTTGGAACATATTCAACAAGGTATGATCCAACAAATAAAAATAGAAGCAACAACCTAGAAATATCAGCAGAAAAAATAGATGGAACAATAGTATTACCAGGTGAGACTTTTTCATATAATCAAACTGTTGGAGAAAGAACAATAGCAGAGGGATACAAAGAGGCTGGAGCTTATTCAGGTGGAAGAGTTGTGCAAGATGTTGGAGGAGGAATATGCCAAACCTCATCAACATTGTACAATGCAGTATTATTAGCAAACTTAGAAATAGTAGATAGAAGTAACCATCAATTTTTAACCTCTTATGTTCCAGCAGGTAGAGATGCAACAGTTGCTTGGGGTTCAATAGATTTTCAATTTAAGAATACTAGAGAATACCCAATAAAAATAGAAGCAAGTGTAAAAAATGGTGTGTGTACAATGAGCATATATGGAATAAAAGAGGAAACTGAATATGAAGTTGTTATACAGCCTGTAGTTCTTTCATACATTCCATATACAACAAAATATGAAGATGACCCTACTTTGGAAGAGGGAAAAGAAGTTGTCGAACAATCTGGATACACAGGTTGCACAAGTGAAACATACAAAATTATAAAGCTAAATGGAGAAGTGGTTTCTAAAACATTGCTTTCTAAAGATACGTATGACCCAATGACAAGAATAATACGAAGAGGAACTAAGAAAGTACAAAATGTAAATGCGGATATAGAAGATGTTGAAAAAAACAACGAAAACACATAAAAAAATACAAGACAATGAAGAAGATACAAAAGAAAATATAAATGAGTTAGATAATTAGAAGAGGCATCAAAGAGATGCTTCTTTTTTGGTTACTGGATAACGGTTTAATACAAACCTAGGTAATATGTATATTTAGAGAATTTTTTTGTTCCTTGGTGTCGCACCTTTTTTAAAAGCCAACATAAAATAATAATTGCTAATCAAATAATTTTGTTATATAATTTTACACAGATTAAAATGTTTTAATAAAAAGGGGACAACGTAAATGAAGAATAAAAAAGAAACGATATTACTAGTAATTTTGTTGATATTGCAAACAATAATATTCGTTTATGTGGCAAGCAATAAACCATACTTGCATATAGATGAGGGGTATTCATTTGGACTTACAAACTATGACAAAGTAGAAATAATGGATAATGAAGATTTTTTCGATACGTGGCACACAAAAGACTATTTTGAAGATTATTTAGCAGTGCAGGAGGATGAAAAGTGGGACTTTACACCGGTATATGAAAATCAAAAAAATGATGTTCATCCGCCATTATATTATTTACTACTTAGAATATGTATGGAATTTACGAGTGGACATTATACTCCTTGGCCAGGCTTTGTATTAAATATTATTATATATTTATTTGTTACAATATTTATGTACTTAATATTAAAAGAATTATTTAAAGATGACGAGTATGCAAATATTAAGTCTATGGTTTTAGCATTTGTAGCATCTATTACGTTAGCGTCAATTAGTAATGTAATATATATTAGAATGTATGCATTGCTAACACTTGAGGTGCTAATAACTACATACTTACATATTAAATTATTAAAAAGCGACAAACTAAACTTGAAACTGCTAATATTTATTGGAATTTCTACTCTTGCAGGGGTCCTAACACATTATTATTATTTATTATACTTAGCACCACTATACTTAGTATTTTTAATTAAATACATTAAGCAAAAACAATACAAAAAGTTACTATGCTACACTTTAACACTAATTATAGCAGGAGTAGTGTCATTACTAATATTCCCGTACTCAATAAACCATATGTTTTTTAGCTACAGAGGGAAAGGAGTAATGGACAACTTGCACGATTCAAACCAAATTTTAACAAATTTAGGACAACAAATAAATACTTTAAATTACTATACATTTAATAAATTAACACTTGTTATAGCAATCTTAATTATAGGAATATGGCTTTGTAACAAAATACGAAAAAAAGCTAACTTTAAATTAGAAAAAATAAAAAAAGAAATATTACTGATGATAAGCATACCTACAATATTCTACTTTTTAATAACATCTATTGCATCTCCTTGGAGAGTTTTAAGATATATGGTAGCAGTAAGTGGACTAATATTTGTACTTGCAATTTATTGGCTATATAAAGAGCTAAAAAATGGCTTTAGCAACAAAGTAACTAATATAGTCATAACAATAGTACTTGGCGCAATTTTAATTTCACCATTTATTTTAAAACTAGAGCCAGAGCTCTTATATGCAGATAGAAAAGACTTTGTGCAAGAAATTAGTGGAGAGTTAAAAAATGTACCAACAATATATTTATTTGACTCAAGTCAAAATAGACTATTTGATGACATATTAGTATTTTCGATGGTCGATAATTCATACATTGCAAAAGATATAGAATATACAGAAGAAAATATAAAAAAAATATTTGCAGATAAAGATGTATCTAACGGAGTAATTATTTTATTAGACCAAGGAGATAAAACTGACGGAATAATAAACACTGTAAAGAATGCTTTAAACTTAGAAGATTCAAGATATTTGCAAAGATTAACTTCTTGTGATGTATATTATGTGTATTAAGAAAACGTGGACAAAAAGGAATACTCCTAATTGTCCACGACTTTTTTAAATTATAATTTATTATTGGTTTTAGGTGTGGGCAAATTGGAGAGACCTTTTTATCCACGTGTTACTAAAATTATACGTTATCTCTTCTAATAGTTTCAATAATATTCTGCTTGTTAATTTTTCTTAAAGCATACAACATAATTAAACCAAGTATGATGCTTACTGCAACAATGGAAATAATAATACCATTTATAGGAGGCATATACTCCATAACAACATTTGTACTAAATGCTATATGAACTATATATGAAAATACAAGTCCAAGAGGGATGCCAATAATTAACGATTTAAAGCCTAAAAATACATTTTCTAGCATAATCATCCTATTAAATTCTTTTTTTGTCATACCAATAGATTTTAAATGAGCAAATTCTTTTTGCCTCAATTCCATACTTGTTGTAATTGTGTTAAAAATATTTGTTATTCCAATAAGTGCAGTTATTATAATAAATGTGTATAGAAAAATAGAAATTGCTGTATAAATTGCTCTTTGCTCTACGCCTATATTATCTACATTTTCTATGTAATAGTAATTGTCTGAATAGTTTTCTTTTATATATTCTATCAACTCTTTAGAATTATCTGTAACAATATATAAATTAGCATCTTTACGAATATAATTACTATCTAGTGACTTTGTATATTCATCAAATAGTTCATCGCTAATAACTAAAGTGGCATAAAATGCTGTTGGAAATCCAGAATTTATTCCGTGAGTGCCTAAAGGTTCTTTATTAGTTACTTCAGCTATTTCTATTGGAAATTTTTGTTCATTATCAGAACTAGAAATTTCTATATTATCGCCTTTTTGATAATCATATATTCTAAATGTAACTAATCTGTCTTTTCCATCTATTTCTGCATATGAAGTTATATAGTCAAGTAATATACCTTTATCTTTTACATCTTCATAATTTAAACCTAATTTGTTAATATATCTTTCATATTCTTGTCTACCAAAAACTACTAAATCAATATAAGGATAATCAGCAAAATCATTTTTAGTATCAAGAGTTTTAGCATCATTAGAAAAATGATTTTTACCATCCACTATTTGGCCAGATAACTGCCTAACTATTGAATAAGTTTTTATATTTGAATCTTGTGTAATTTCTAGTAAATCATCATAATTTTTTCCGCTTATATAAATATTAAAGTCATAATTTGCATAGTATAAGTCAACTGTTTCAAAGGCATAATTGTTAAAAGTAATTATTGCAATAAATGCAGATATACTCATAATAAGCGATACTACAGTAGTTCTATAACTTCTTTTGTTACGTTTTAAATTCTTATAAGCAATAACTCCACCAATACCAAATAGTTTCTTTATCCATTTTGGTGATTTAATTTTTTTAGACTTGATTTTTATATCTTTATTACTCATAATAGCTTCCATTGGCGAAATTTTAGAAGCTATTTTAGCAGATTTTCTTGCAGATAAGTAAACGGTTAAGGCACTAAATACTATTGCAAATGCTATAGCAATTATATTAGTAGAAAATATAAATTTCATACCAAATATTTCATCTGTCAACTTATTCTGTATAAATTGTAAAAGCAAATAAATTGAGCCTATTCCAAGCAAAATACCAATAGGAATGCCAATAATACCTAAAATAAGGGCTTCATATAGTACATTTCTTCTAATTTGTTTAGGAGTTGTGCCAATAGATGCAAGCATACCATATTGCTTAACTTTTTCTGTAATAGATATGCTAAAGCTATTTTTTATACAATATGCAGAAATAAGGATAATTATTATTAAAACAACTATAGCTACAGTATATAGCATTTGAGCAGTTTGGTCTTTATCATCGCCTAATTCCATTGAAATTAAACTATAATTTGGAGCACATTCATATTTGTTGTCCTCATTTTTTAATATATTTTCTTCTGTTTCACTTATAGTCTTGGCTTGAGCATTTTTATAAGTGTTTTCATCTAACTCTAAAATATTAACTATTGTATCAATCCTTTTTGCTAAATTAGAAAAGCGTAAATAAATATCATAATTTCCACTTAAATTATTATTATCGATGTGAGAAATAAAAGTATAACATTTATTAGAAGCATTAGCAGAAGTCATTGGCTCAATTTGTTGATTTGTAATATTTACTATACCAACCAAAGAATAATCCTTTGTTTTATTTTCTTCTCCTGGAATAGGTAATGTTATTCTTGAGCCAATAGTAAGATTTAGATTTTCATTTTTTACTAATTGACTTGAAATTGCAACTTCGTTTTCATTTTCTGGTAACCAGCCGTCTACCAATTCAATGCCTAAATTTTGTAAAGCTCCATCAGAGAAGTTAAGCATTTGTACAGGAAATGTATGTTGGTCATCGGTATAAACGGTAAAACCATCGTTCTGCGTGGTATAGGAAAGTTCGATATTATCCAAATTTTGAATTCTATTTAAATCATCTACAGGAACATTTGCCACAACAAAGTGATAATTCCCAAAATGTTCCCTAGTATATGCTAAAGTTGATGCCTGGAAACTAGCAAGTAAAGTTGTTACACCAGTCATTAAAGCTGTTGCTAGTATAATGCCAATAATGGTAACTATAGTTCGTTTTTTATTTAACTTCAAATTTTTAATAGTTAGTTTATTTAATATATCCATTGCTTTAATCCTTTCTACAAATAATAAATTAGTTCATAAATTTTAACTAAAATTGTGAAAATCTAAAATTAAAGATTAAACCTATAGTAGCATTTATTTGTTTTCTACAATTTTGCCATCTTCAATTCTAATAATTCTATCAGCTACTTTGGCAATTTCAGGATTATGTGTTATCATTATAATCGTTTGGTTATATTTTTTATTTGAAGTTTTTAATAACTGAACAATTTCATCACTTGACTTTGAATCTAGGTTACCAGTTGGCTCATCTGCAAGGACTATAGCAGGGTGATTTATTAACGCTCTCCCTATAGCAACACGTTGTTGTTGACCACCGGATAACTCATTAGGTAAATGCTTTCTTCTATTTTCTAAGCCTAGCACTTTTAGCAATTCGTCTAATTCCTCTTTTGGAACATCTTTTCTATCTAAATCGCAAGGCAAAGTAATATTTTCTTCAACATTTAAAATAGGAATTAAATTATAAAATTGATAGATTAGCCCAACTTCTCTTCTACGAAAAATAGCGAGCTCATCATCTTTTAGAGAATAAATATCTTTTCCATTAACAAAAACTTTACCAGAAGTAGGCCTGTCCACACCACCTAGTAGATGCAGTAAAGTTGATTTACCACTACCAGAACTACCCACAATGGCAATAAATTCGCCACTTTCTACAGAAAAAGACATATTATTTACAGCAATTACTTCACTTTCATTTTTACCATATTTTTTTGTTAAATTTTCTACTTTTAATATTTCCATATGCATCCTCCTTTTTTAGTTATTATACACTATATAAATGTGAAAGTATATAAATTAAAAGTAAGATATGAAAAATAAGTTCATTTTATTACAAAATAATTTAATAAAAAATGCAACAAAATGGTGATAAAATTATATCTAATATATAGATGGCATAGAAAGGGGAAAAAATAATGAATAATGATAAATTACAAGGACTTAAATATAAATTCAATATAGAAGGAAAAATAATAATTAGTAAATGTAGACCATACTATTTAATAGCACGGCCTACATTTATTAATATAAACAACAAAGTAGCCAAATAATTGTATTACCATTTCTTCTCTTGCCTAGAGACTTTGTTATATTTTTATTTTATCATTTTTAATTTTTAGACAATCATTTCCATAATATTTCATATTTTTGTCGAATTTTTCGTTTCATAAATAAATTTAAATAAGTTATATACTTAAATTATTTCTCAACTAGGTTACTTGTTACATATTTATTTGTGTCATAATCAAAAATGGTATTATTATTTATTTTTCGGATTCCGTAATAAGAAGCACTTGCATAGAATTGACCATCACGAAGCCCTAAAAATAAAAGATACTCATTATTATTATTTGAGCTAAAATCTAGTTTGTCTTCTGGAGCATATTCTTGAATTACATAGTAATTACTTCTTTCTTTAGGGGAAACATTCTCGAACTCTCCATCTTTTACAGTATGATTATTATTCATATATTCACTTAAAGTAACTGCCCCTCCTAGAGTGTCGACTATAATATTGTCATCTACATTTACATCAGAAGTATTTTTTAATATTTTTACAGTATCGAATTGTATTTTTGTATGAATACTAACTCCTGGCACGTATGTCTCAACATTTTTATCAAATCTTCCAATCATTACCAAATCAGCATTTTCGTATAAATTTTCTATTGTTGGCTCATAAATAAACATACCTTCTCCATAAATATAAAATATTTTGTCGCTATCAATATTCTTCTTTATTTCTGAAATACTTAAGCACTTATTATCTTCAATGATACTATCGTCTTGTTGAGAAGCAATTGAAGTTTCATAATTATTGAACTTTGAATTTATTATAAATACAGTGATTGCTATTAGTAGAAGACTAATAAATAATATACTAATTATTTTTTTATTTCTCATATCTATACACCTCCTAATTTTTGTATTAATGCTGCACTATCTGAATAGGTAACTTTTGTAGCAGTAGAAGTTAACAGAGAAGGATACATGACTGATGTTTTATCGTCTGTATGATTTAAACCAAATACATGTCCCATTTCATGGAGCATTAATAGTTTCTTTTTAGTTGCATTATTTCCAAAAGCACTGGTAAATTCAGCCTCATCTATATCTATTTTACAATATAACCAATCGGCTGATGGACCTTTACTATTATATGAAAGTTCTGTTCCACCCTGTACAAAATAATGAACATAACCGTGCATAGTCTTCGCCTATAACTTCGTTATAAAAATCCATTGGACTATTACTCTTTATATATGTCCTAGTCATAGGATAGAGTGGATTTGTATGATATCCAGTTTTAAACCAATTTGTTGCTGCTTGATTTACAGCAGTAGTAAAGCTAGAAGACAAATCTACAATATAATAGTAAGCTGCTCCATTGTAATTCCATTCCCAATCATGTGAAAATGTAAAAGATTTTTATATTCTTTATACATTTTTGCCTTTCACCTCCAATCTCTTATTAAATATAGAAATATTATTAATAAACAAATCATATATATTACCTTATTTATAAATTCTTCATTTATAAGATATATTTTTTGGAGATTTGTTACAAAAATATATTTTTTTTAATAAATTCTCCAAAAGTACAATTTTATGGTAAAAAAACTCTGGCTTAAATTTATAAGCCAGAGGAAAATTATATGAGCAAAATTCTATTAATTATGGATTATATTAAAGCTTATACAACTTTAGTAAATCCAACAGTTAATTCTTCCAGGAGTATTAGGACCTCCTACAATAGAGTAAATTACAGTATAGCCACCTGTAGTGGCAGGATTGAAAGAGATTTCCTCCCACGGACCATCGGTTCTACCTACATTTTTTCTTCTAAAAATACACTGATTGCCCATATAGACTTCAATGTTCATTTTAGTGTCAGCATTGAAATTTTCCAGACTAACAGTAAGATGGCCTTCAAACCAGTTTGAACCAGAAACCCGGAAAACAAAGGAGCCTCCATAACCATCAGATGCAGGGTCATGCCATTTTTGACCATAGCCACTTAATGTTCCGTAAGGAACTGGAACATCTTCGCTAGTTGTCTTAATAGTAGGTAATTCAACTGTAGTATCCTTTGCATAAGCCGGAATACAACAGATAGAGAATACCAAGATTAAGGCTAATAGCACAGAAAACTTTTTCATATAGTCCTCCATTTCTTCTCTGCTCATATAACTTTTTATTAAATAATGCAATAAAAATTGCATCATTAGCAGTGTGTTACAATTTTACTCATTTGTCAACATGCTTTTGAAACATATAATTTCCTTTTACTCTTAAGCAAAAAAGTTTTATAATATATGTAACAAAATGTAAAAAAATAACTCTTACATATATATAGCATAGAAGGGAAATATTTTAGATGAATCAAATAAATGATATAGAAGAAATATACATAGATAATTACAAAATTGTTTATAAGTATCTATTAGCTAATTCTCATAATAAAGATGTAGCAGAAGAGTTGACTCAGGAAACTTTTTATAGAGCAGTAAAAAACATTAATAATTTTAAAGGAGATTCAAAAATTTCCTCTTGGCTATGTCAAATTGCTAAGAATCTTTGGTTGGCTGAAATTAAACGAAATAAACATTTTAAAGAAATAGATGAAAAAGATATCGTAATTTCTGATTATGATGTGTTAGCTAGTGAAGATAAAATCAACTTATATAAAAAAATACAACAATTAGATACTGAAACAAGAGATGTTATATATTTGAGATTAAGTGGAGAATTAACCTTTAAAGAAATATCTGAAATAATGAATAAAACCGAAAGTTGGGTAAGAGTAACCTTTTATAGAGGAAAAGAAAAATTAAAATTAAAGGAGAATATTGAAAATGAGAGAAAGCAAAGACTGTAATTTAATTAAAGATTTATTACCGACATATATCGATGGCTTAACTAGTGTAGAAACTAATGAATTTATACAAAATCATTTACAACAATGCAAAAAATGTAAAGAACTGTATGAAAATATGAATGCTAATCTAAATGAAAAAGAAAATTCAGAAGACCAAAAGAAGATTAGAATATTAAAGAAAATAAATCATAAAATAAGAACATTACAAGCCATAATTATTTTGATTTTAATTATTTTTTTAATAATTATTTTTAGAAAATATTTAATATTAAATCACATAGAAAATATTGCAGAGAATACTAATTATAATAACTATTATGAAAAGATTGTTGAGACGACTGAAAAAGTAATTTCTAGAACTGATTATTATCAAAATGGAGATAATTTTATATCAATACATACAAAAATAAATACTGACGATGAAGTTGAAAAATATGTAGAGTATAAATTAAATGATAAAGAAGACTATATTTCTGAAATTAATGGGGAAAAAATGAGATATGAGGGGAAAGAATTAATAAAACCTTTGGGACAATATCAATTTTTAAATAAAAGTTTTTTAGGTAACATTGGTCTTGCACTAGTTCCAGGATCATTAGAAGAAATGACGCTTTATAGAAAAGATTGTTATTTATTAAAGGTAGAAAATTATTTTAACTTTATAGATAAAGAAACTGGGTTAACTATTAAAGAAATAAATGTTAATAATAATTCAGTAATTAATTACGAGTATGAATTTAATTCTGTTACTGATTCAAAAATTCTAGAGTTAATAAATGAGCATACAAAATAGAAAAAATAATTCTATTTTATTACATACTAAAAAGCACAGGAGAATATATACCTCTTGTGTTTTTAGTTAACTTATATAATGAATTCTTTATGTTATTGCTCAACATCATTCTTTATAATATTACTATTTATATATGTAGCTTTATCATAATCATAGACTTTATTATTTGAGATTTCTCTAATTCCGTAATGCACAGAATTTGGCATAAGTACTCCATTGGAATAACTTAAGAATAAAAGATATTCTTTATTCTCTTCCATACTAGCAAAGTCTAATTGATTATTTGGTGCGAATTCTTGAAATACATAATAATTTGCTCTAGCTGTTTTATCAATATTAGTAAATTCATCTTCACGTACTGCTATATTATCTTTTAAAAAGTCATCTAACAGCATTACACCACCTAATCTTTCAAAAGTAACACTTCCGTTTACATCCGTGTTTGATTCGTTTTTTAATACTTGTATGGTATTAAATGTAGTTTTTGTACGTATAGTTCCTTCTGACACATAACTTATCGAATCATTTTCAAAAGTTCCTATGATAATTATATCAGAACTTTTATATAGATAATCTAATGTTGGTTCTACACCAAGAGAATACTCAGAACTTACATAAAATATATTGTCTTTATCATTTTCTTTTAGTACTTTGGAAATAGTTAAATTATCTGGACTATTTTCTAAACTCTCTGCTGATGTATCCGGAACCATACTATGATCTAAAGTTTTACTATAAAATATAAAATAGACTAATAATGCTACTAGAGCAATTAAAGTTATTAAACTAATAATTATTATAATACTTTTCTTATTTTTCATATTATTTTATTCCCCTTATTCTTAAAATTTTAATTTTTGTACTAAGGCTGCACTATCATCCTTTGTTATTTTAGTTGCCCTATTAAGTTCTATATATGTATACATAACGAGATTTGTAGATGATGTGTTATGAGCTAATCCAAAAGCATGTCCCATTTCATGGGCAATTAGAATCTTTCTTTTAGTAGGATTATCGCCAAAATCTTCATTAAATAGACTTTCATTAATTAGAATTTTACAATATAACCAATCTTTTAGTGGCCCATAATTGTTATCACCAAAGTCTAGTTTAGTCCCACCAAGTACATAGAAGTCTGTTCTTCCATATGTATTTTTACCTAAATTTGATTTATATAAATCTATTGGACTTTCTGATTGAGTTGATGTCCTAGTCATAGGATAAAGTGGATTTGTATGATATCCAGTCTTATACCAATTAGAAGCTGCTTCCTTTGCTGATTCTTGAAACTTAGGAGATAAATTTACTATATAATAATAAGCGGCTCCATTATAATTCCATTCCCAATCATTCTTATATGTGGGATATGCTGCATACACAGGTTTAGAATACATAAGGATAATAAATAAAATGACTAACAAAATAGGTAATTTTAGTTTCAAATTTTTCATACATTTGTTTTATGGTATATTAATATACCAATTCCCCTTCCTACATATTTTTTAAATGTTTATACATTACTATTTAAAAAAAGCCTTAATCGTATTTCATACAAATAAAAACATCTCCTCCTTTTCAAATGATATATTTTAAAGCTAATATTAAAATAGAAGAAGTACAATATATAATAATTTTATATGATATAAATAGACTTTATTTATAGTTATCCCTTTAAATTTTTAAATTGATTTTATAATTCGAAGATTTTAAATCTGTTATTGTATTAAAAAAATAACTATAATCAACTACTGGATTATTTGTAATATTAAATTCTATTGCTCTTCTATTATTAGATTTATTATTTTAGAAATTGTTACAATAAAAAAGTATTGTTAAAATTATTATAATTATTGTGTTCTATTCCAATATAATGAAATATGGCTAGAAAATGAAAAAATTCGAAACTTTTACAACAAATGATAACTATGTAAAAAATATATTACTGATGAAACATATAAAGGAAAATTGCTATTTAGTTTGACAATTTATAATTAAGCAGATAGAATATATTTAGTTATAGAAAAAGATGGCATAGAATATAGGATAAATTTAGTGAGGTAAAAATAATGAAGAGTAAAGTAATAATCACAATAACAATAATAATTTTTGTGGTAATAAATTTATATTCTATATATTGTAAAATGGCTGTCCCTAATGAAGATATGAAAAGTATTTTAAAAGATATATTACCACAAGATTCAATACCGATAGTAGTTCAAATGGAAAACTTTTTTGTAAGTAACCCGTGGGTAAGAGTTATTTATATACAAAACTACAGATTTAATATTTTTGAAAAACACACAGGAGGACAGAATCAACCACTTTATCAAATTATTTCTGAAGTAATAGATAATAATTTATTTAACTATATATGGGTAATAAATGTATTACTTATTCTTATTATAATAGTTAATGTTATAATTTTAAAAAGAAATAAAGAAGTAGTATATGAAAATGATGATGAAAGATGTCAAAATAGTAGTAATACAATGTTTAACAAAATTCAGGTGCGAGAAATAGAAAAAGGAGGTAATAAAGTAAAAAACATTTATAGAGAGAAAAATTAGATTATTAAGATTATATTTATCTTTACGAAAAAAAGTTTTTTACGATTTATTCAAAATGAAGAAAAATAAATTTTTTATAGCATTAGCAATATATTGTAGTGTTTATTTTATAGTATCATCTATATTATATTTATCTATAGAATTTTGTTTTATAGATGACAATGATAGAAAGTTAATTAAGAAAGAATTTAAACAATTAGAGAAAACCGAGATATTATTTGTATACAGGGATCGAATAAAGTTTAAACCTACTATAGTAGTAGTATATAGGGATAATTTAACTGGGAAAAAATATCATAGCAATATAATAATAAAGTCACAATTACCAAATATACAATATTTAGCAAACAAAATAAACGAAAACGATATAATCAAATATTTTTGGTATTTTAATTTTATTAACTTAACAATCTTATTATTAACTTATAATACAATTAAAAAAATGAAAAATAAATAGTTATACAAAATTTTAATGTGGTATGTGGAGGCAAAATTTATGAAAAATAGAACAAAATCAATTATTATTTTTATTTCAGTGCTTATATTGATTAGTGTATTTCTATTTGCAGTATTTAAACTTGAAATAATCACTTGTGAAATTGCTGAAATAGATGATGATTACATTTATGCAAAAGTTCCATACCCTATAAAATGGTATATTGATCCATATAAAGACAATGTGGTTATTACTAATACAAATGGCGAAATAATTGAAGCAAATGAGCTAAAAATTGGAGATACTATTCAAGTTGAAAAAGATTCTAAAAAAGTAGAATGTATAGTAGAGCAATTAGATAATAACGAAATTATAGTTGAAATTCCTAGAAGTATGTATTATTGCCTTTCGAGAGATAGAGGACTAGTATTAAACAAATATGGTGGAATTATAAATTTTGATGAGTTAAAACTAGGAGACAATATAGTTGTTATAAATATTAAAGATTCATTTGATGATTTACTATTGAGTTATTATAACGATAAAAAAGAGCCACCAGACCCATTAGAATATCTAAACAATGTGATATTGGTTAAAGTCTTTAAATAGTAATTATAAGCATAATAAAATTAGAAATCAAATGACGAAAAATATTTAATTATTAACTATTATTGGAAGTAATAGAATTCGAGGAAAATTTATGAAAAAGTTTAAAGTAATATTATATACAGTTATATTTATTATAATGATGATTCTAAATAGTATATTGCTAATTATTGAAAATTTTACAATATTAACTACAGAATATGTGATGTTATGTTCAAAAGAAGATAGAGAATATATACAAAAAATATCTCATACTAATTATGATTTTAAGATAGCTATGGTAGAAGAAAAAGGTTTTATAAATCCTTATAGTGATGCAGAAATAGTGATAAATGATATATTACCATATCCAAGTACTTTTGGGGAAAGAAAAGTAATAGAAAACAATCCAGAAAATATAAAAAACAATATAAGCTTATACATAGAAGAACATTCAAATAAACCGTTAGTATTTGTAGTTTGTTTGGCACCATATACGATTTTTTATTTGCTTATAACTTTAATATATGTAAAATTATGCAAAACATAAAAAGGGAGCTACTAGCTCTCCTTTTTAATAAGATATATCACTTCGATATAAAGTAAGAGCCATAGCTCTTATTTGGTCATTACTTTGCCCAGAAGAATTTTTAGGTAATATTTTTCTATTACCGACTTGAATGAAGCAATTTGGTATTATGTTAGGTTTATTCATAAAATTAACAAATCTAATAATAGCTTCGGTAGCATAAATTACTTCTTCCTCGGTATTGGCATAAATATATGTATCAAAATGCAAAATCCAATCCTCTTTTTTCCTTAATCCCAATTTACAATCAGAATATGTTTCTATTACATTGAATAAATGCTTATCTTTATCATCCCATTTTTCAAAATAGTATTTATAATACCTTGCAGACATATCATTTATATATATGTCTTTATTTTTAAAAATATGAATTTCAGAGTTCCCGATATCTGGAGAAGTAAAAATAAAATAACCATCTCCAAATAGATTAGTATTATTAGAAACATAATCTAGCCCATCTACAGTAAAATCAGTTAAATCTCGCTTTATCTTACTACATTTGAAGCCTACACATATATAATGTGTCAAGGAAGATAATAATATTACGCATAAGATAATACAAACAATTTTAAAAATAAAAATTTTTCTTTTTCTCTTTAAAATATTCTCTTCATTTATAGAATCTGCGAACTTTTTTCTAATATCAAAACCATACTTTTCAATAATTTCCTCATTTTTACTATCTATATCGTCTCTAATTTCGTTCCATTCATCTTCTTTTTTCAATATTATCACCTTAAAGTTTTTGTTTATGATAACATATGATTGTTTATATTTCAATTATCTTCCTGCTTATTTATATTTAATCTCATTTTAAATCAATACTTTTATGACAAATATTATTTGTTTAGAACTAATATATGACAGCATATGGTTTATGGACCACAAAGTTGGCACAAATAATTTTAAAATAAAAGAAAAACATAAATTACAAAGGCAAAATTTGTAAAAACAATTATGTAACTGAACTGCTGAAAGCATTGAAATTAAGCAAAAAAAGAGAAACTAATAAATAGTTCCTCATAAAAAATATTGGTGCGCCATAGAGGATTTGAACCTCCGACCATTTGATTAAGAGTCAACTGCTCTACCAACTGAGCTAATGGCGCATAATTAAATTATGTGTTGTAAAAATTGACTCTTAAATAAGTAGAGCATTACACTTAAAATGTTACAACAACATAAATATTATAATTCCAATAAATAAATTTGTCAATATTTTTTCAAATTTAAGTTGTAATAAATTCAAACTTATGTTAATATATTATTCTAAAGGGGTGATTACTATGTTTAAAATGTATAAAACAAATATAGAAACAAATGTAACAGAAGAAACAACAGAATTTATAAGAGGAAATTGGATTAACGTAGTTTCACCGAGTGATGATGAAATAAAAACAATATGCAAAAACATCAATATACAAGAAGATTTTATTAGATATGCTTTAGACCCAGAAGAAAAAGCCAGAATCGATATGGAAGAGGACGATAATACAATATTATTTATTATAGATACTCCAATTATGGAAATTGAATCAGGTGCAAAGGTTTACAGTACAGCACCTATAGGCATAATATTTGTAAGAGATGACTACATAATAACCGTATCTTTAAATAAAAACCCTATATTAGATGATTTGGTTAATAAAAAAATTAAAAATATAATAACATATAAAAAAAGCAGAATGCTATTGCAAATATTTTATACAAATGCAGAAATGTTTTTGGATTTACTAAAAAAACTAAATAAAGAAACAGAAATAGCAGAGAATGTGTTAAAAAATTCAATGAAAAATAAAGCTTTATTAAAACTATTAAGCTTAGAAAAAGGACTTGTATACTTTACAACTTCTTTAAAATCTAATGAAGTTGTTATGGAAAAAACAATGAGAGGTAATTTAATCAAGCTTTATGATGAAGATGAAGATATTTTAGATGACGCTATTATAGAAAATAAGCAAGCTATAGAAATGGCAAAAATATATAGAGATATATTAACTGGAACAATGGATGCGTATGCTTCAATTATTTCAAATAACCTAAATGGAGTAATGAAATATTTAACTTCAATAACAATTATTATAGCAATTCCTACTTTAATTGCAAGTTATTGGGGAATGAACGTACCGGTTCCATTTCAAAACAATCCATTTGGTTTTATAATGCTAATAGTATTTTCAATAATAATTGGAGTTGTAGCATCATTATGGCTAAAGAAAAAAGGAATGCTAGACTAAAAATAAAAAGCACATAGTTATTTTTAATTATGTGTTTTTTATTCGCTAAAAAATTTAGCATATACGTTAGAAAATTCTTTATTTTTACTATACATAAAATATTGACTTAAGGGATAAAAAGAGGTATAATAAAAGTTGACGTTTTTAAAGAAAAGGAATGAAAAATTATGGAAAAAACAAATAAAATACAAATTACAACAAAAGCTAGCAATAATACAATAAGTATAAAAGACAAAATAACTATGCCATTGAAAGGTAATCAAATTGATGGCGTATATGCAGAAGTGTTTGATAAAATTTATCAAAGAGTAAAACTAGAGGAACTATATGATGAACTTATAGATAAAGGAATAATAGAAGAAAGCAAAGAATCGTGGAAAAGAGTATGTAAAAACGTAGACCCAGTTATATATAATACTTTAAAGCAATACGATAAATTAGAAAAAGGTAGAGAAAGCAAAAGCCTTAAATATGCACAAATAATGTTGAAACAAATAGATAGGCAAATGAATGAAAGCAAAAGACAATATAAAAAAAGAGTTGATTTAGTAAGAAAAGTAGAGCTAGAAGATAGTGGTATTGAATTAAATTACGATTTTAGAAATATGAAAATTATAGGAAAAGGCTTTTGGGATAAAGTAAAAATCATAAGAAATTCTATAAAAAATAGGAAGTTATCTAAAATAAAGTTTTTTAATAAAGAAGATGAACCAATACAACAAACAGAAACAAAAGCTAGCAATACAATAAATGGAAAAGAATTAGCAAAAACTATACAAGAATTTAATATTCCAAGTAGAAATGAAGAAAAAAGGTATAAAGCAGAAAAAGGCTTAATAGAAACCTTAAAAGAAAAAGCTAGCAATATAGAATTTAGAAGAAAAGTGGGTAAAAGACTAGTAAATGCAGGAGTTCTTACTGCAATGGCACTTGGGGCAGTAACAATTTTTAATACAAGTAAAGCGAAAGTTTCAAATTTGCTAAATAATAATCAAGCCGAAGTAAATAATAGAAGCATTACAGAAAATATTGAAAGCAAAAAAAGCAATCAACCTGCCACAGAAAAAAGTGTAATAGAAGAGGCAAATATAGATTTAAAACAACTTTTAGAGGACTCTGTTAATTTATACATAGGAAAGCAAACATCATTCAGAATAGATGAAGCAAAGTATTGGGAGAGTCCTGATGGAAAAGGAAAAAGTGGTAATGTAAATCAAAATTCTGAACTATATATAACAGACATAGATGTTGTAGATAAACAGGGACTATCACATTATAATGTAGCAGACGGACTAAGTATAAATGAAGTTAAAGCAAAACATCCAGATGGTAAATTTGCTTATCACGTTAATAGCATTGATGACCAAGAAAGAATTTTAGGATGGATAAATGATGCACAAACAATTGAAAAAATAAATTCACAAATAACAAAGACTAGATTAAATACTTTAATAAATTATTTGTCACCTGAAGCAAAAGAAATTTTTTATAATACTATAAAAAGTAGTAATCAAGGTGTAACAGAATCAAATAAAGACATAATTACTACACTTATACGTGAAGCAGAACAAGCAGAAAAAACGCAAAATCAACAACAAAATTATGCAAAAAAATCAGAGCAAGAAATAGGCGACAGGTAAACAAAACGAAAAGCGAAAAGAAAAAAGAAAAAGAGATGACAAATTGAAAAAAGAATGTTAAAATAACTACTGTTAAAGGAAAATATTCCAAAATGAAATGGAAACCTGTCCCCAAAAGTGCCATTTGGCACTAACGGTGACAGGCACCAAGGTGCCAAAAGGAGGAATTTAATATGCTAACTGCAACGGGAGTTACAATTAGGTTTGGAAAAAGAACTCTATTTGAAGACGTAAATATAAAGTTTAATAAAGGGTGTTGCTATGGAATTATTGGAGCAAATGGAGCCGGAAAATCTACTTTTTTAAAAGTGTTATCAGGCGAGTTAGAACCAAGCAAAGGCGAGGTTACTAAAGACAAAAACGAAAGGCTATCTGTACTAAAGCAAGACCACTTTGCTTTTGAAGAATATACTGTTATGGATACAGTTATAATGGGAAATGATGAACTATATAAAATTATGAAAGAAAAAGATGCAATATATGCTAAACCAGATTTTTCAGAAGAAGATGGTATGAAAGCAGCTAAATTAGAAGAAAGATTTGCAGAACTAGATGGATGGAACGCAGAATCAGACGCAGCAGTGCTTTTAAATGATTTAGGAATAGAATCAGAAAAGCATTACAAAATGATGAGCGAAATCGAAGCAAAAGATAAAGTTAAAGTACTTTTAGCACAAGCTTTATTTGGCAATCCAGATATTTTACTTTTAGATGAGCCTACAAATGACTTGGACTTAAAGAGTATAAATTGGTTAGAAGAATTTTTAATAAATTTTGAAAATACTGTAATTGTAGTATCACACGATAGGTATTTCTTAAACAAGGTTTGTACACATATTGCAGATGTTGACTTTGGAAAAATAAAAGTATATCCTGGAAACTATGATTTCTGGTATGAATCTAGTCAGCTTGCACTAAAGCAAATGAAAGAAGCTAATAAAAAGAAAGAAGAGAAAATTAAAGAGCTTCAAGAATTTATTGCAAGATTTAGTGCAAATGCTTCTAAATCAAAACAAGCTACTTCAAGAAAGAAATCATTGGAAAAAATAGAATTAGACGAAATTAAACCATCTAATAGAAGATATCCATACATTGACTTTAAACCAGATAGAGAGCCAGGAAAAGATATATTAGAAGTACGAAATATTTGTAAAACAATAAATGGAGAGAAAATATTAGATAAAGTGTCTTTTGTTGTAAAGCCAAATGATAAAATAGCATTTTTAGCAGATAATGAAAATGCAAAAACAGTATTATTCCAAATTTTAGCAGGAGAGATGGAACCAGATTCAGGAACTATTAAATATGGAACGACAATAACAACTAACTATTTTCCAAAAGATAATAACTATTTATTTGAGTCAGATTTGTCAATAACAGATTGGCTAAGACAGTATTCAAAGGACCCTGATGAAACTTATGTAAGAAGCTTTTTAGGAAGAATGCTATTTTCAGGCGAAGAAGCTCTTAAAAAAGTAAATGTACTATCTGGAGGAGAAAAAGTAAGATGCGTACTTTCTAAGATGATGCTTTCTGGAGCAAACTTACTTATATTTGATGAGCCAACAAACCACTTAGATATGGAAAGTATTACAGCTCTAAACGAAGGAATGAGCAAATATAAAGGAATTATTTTATTTACATCACACGACCACCAATTAACACAAACAGTAGCAAATAGAATAATTGATATTAGGAAAGATAAGTTAGTAGATAGAGAAGTGACTTATGATGAGTATTTGGAGTTGAATTAGAACTTTTTATGTAAAAGGTTGAATAAAAAGTAAAGTCCAGCAGAAAAAATTATGTAAAATATACATAAAATTTGCTATTTTAACCATAATATGCTATAATATAGTCTGATATAGGCAGTGCCTATGTTGTTTAGTGGAGCACCCTTTATTTAGTTTGACGCAAAAAATAATCAATAACAGAGGGAGGAAAAAATGCTTAAAAAATTTGTAACTTGGCTCGTCTTATGGGAAGTAAGTTTCCTCATCTCCAAGGTCACAATGAGCGAACAAGGACAAGTATTCATTTACTTGTATGCGCTCTTGGATGTTTACTATGCGTGGACGCTTGGCGAAAGCGTAATGCGTGTAAAAACAGAGGAAGCTGCTGGAGTAGCAACCATTCGGAGTATAAACTGGGTGGTCGCAGCAAGCCTGATAGTCACCGCCATAATAAAGGCGGGGCTTACTTGGGGGATCTCAACGATTTTCCAAATCGACTTCTACACAACGTTCCAAGTATTAACTCTCGGAGCGTGCATCTGTAGTAAAGAAAAAACTTAAGCATTGAAATGAATAGCAAAGGTTTGGCTGTTCAGTAAAAGAAATAGTGTAGTTATTGAAAAAATAACTACACTATTTCTTTTAAAAACTAAATTGTCTATTCAACTACAAATGTTATTTTAGAACCATCGTATGAACCACCATCATATTCTATTTCTATTTTTTTTGCATCTTTAGGTATTTCAAAGTAAACAGAGCCTTTAGCTTTTTTACCTTTTGCTATTGAAGCATAAAAGTAACCGTCTTCTACTGAAGAGAAAGTATCGCAAGAAAATTTATCTGCATAGCAGTCAAAGTCTGAATAAGATACGTATTCTGTATAGTCTCCTACATTTTCAAATTCAAAATCTGCTTTTAATATTTTGCAATCATCATCTACACTTGCAAAACTGTAATAATCTTTAAAGTCATCGTCTACAGCTACTAAAGTTACTGTAACATCATTTAGAGTAGTAGACTCACCTATTTTAGCGCTTTTTTCTGTAATTTGACTTTCCTCGTTATCTATGTAATCTGAAATGTTATCTGAAACAGCAGTATAAACATTTACAAGTAAAAATGTAACTAAAACACAAACTACTAAAGCTATTGTAGAAAGTACAATACCTGCAATTGCAAGGCCCTTTGGCTCCTTTTTCTTAGATTTTATTACTACAGAAACTATTCCTAAGATAAGTCCTAAAATAGCTGGTAATATTAAAAATACACTTAAAAATGGTGATAATATTAAACAAATTAAGCCTATAACAAATGATGCAATTCCCATAAAATTTCCTCCTTTATTTCAAAACTAATTTAATTATACATTATTTTTCGACAAAAAACAATATTTGCATAAATGAAAGTATTAGTGATATAATATTTAATATTCTTAAAAAGAGTAAATATTAGAAAAGGAGAGTTATATACCTATAAATATGATTAGAAAAGCAAGTTTAGAAGAGGCAAAGTTAATTTATACAAAAAATATGGAAAAAGATTTTCCAGAAGATGAAATTCCGGATTATAATAAATTTGTAAAGCTTACAGAAAAAAATATTCACGATGTGTATTTATATAATAATAACAATAGTGATGTAGCTTACTTTATAACCGTAGAAAAGGATAATAATATTCTTATAACACATTTGGCAGTAATAAAAGAGTACAGAAGTAAGGGAATAGGAAAGGTTTTATTAGAAGAAATAAAAAAACATTTTAAAGATAAGAATATACTAATTGTAGAGGTTGAAGCAGAAAGTAGAGCGAATAATAAGGAAGAGCTAGATATAATAAATAGAAGAAAAAGATATTATTCAAATTTAGGTTTTGTGCAGTGTAGAATGTCATATATATTATATAATGTAGATTATGATATATTGACGTATTCGCCTAATAATAGAACCTATGAACCAAAGGAAGTAAAGAAAATTATAGAAGAAATTTATAAAGCTGTAGGGATAGATCAAGCAAAACTAAAAATTGAAATTAACTAATTAAAAATATAAAATTATAAAAAAATGGAAAATAGATTATAGTTAAAAAATAGCTTTAACAGAAATAAATCAAAGACTAAAAACAAATAATTTTAGAAAGGAGATTATGGTTGTAAAAAAATAAACCATAAAAAGAAATATGGATAAAATAGCAAAAATTATAGCAAGTGAATTGCAAATTAGAGAAAATCAAGTAGAATCAGCTATAAAGCTAATAGATGAGGGAAACACAATACCATTTATTGCTCGTTATAGAAAAGAAGCTACTGGAGGTCTTTCTGATGAAATTTTAAGAGATTTAGGAGAAAGACTTACATATTTGAGAAACTTAGAAAAGAGAAAAGAAGAGGTTAAAAAATCTATAGAAGAGCAAGGAAAATTAACAGAGGATATTTCTAAATCTATAGAAGATGCCATAACTCTTGCAGAGGTTGAAGATATATATAGGCCATATAAACCAAAAAAGAAAACAAGAGCAACAGTAGCAAAAGCCAAGGGGCTAGAACCTCTTGCAAATATTATTATGGAGCAAACTGAAACAAAACCAATAGAAGAAATTGCAAAAGCATTTGTTAATGTGGATACTGTGGAAAAAGATGCTCCAAAAGATAAAGTTGTTGCAAATGTAGAAGAGGCTATACAAGGTGCGTTAGATATTATTGCAGAAGATATATCTGATAATCCAAAATATAGAAAGAAAATTAAAGGGATTTGCTATAGAGAGGGCGTAATTGCTACAAAAGCAACAAAGCCAGAAGAAAAATCAAGTTATGATATGTACTATGATTTTGCAGAAAACGTAAACAAACTTCCAAGCCACAGAATTTTAGCAATAAATAGGGGAGAAAAGGAAGAGTTTTTAAAAGTAAAAATAGACAAACCAGAAGAAAAAATATTAGCTTACATACAAAGAGATATTATAAAAGGACATACACAGTTTGAGCAATATTTAATAGATACAATTGCAGACAGTTGGAAAAGGCTTATCGAGCCATCTATAGATAGAGAAATACGTTCTGATTTAACTGAAAAAGCAGAAGAAAAAGCAATAAAGGTATTTGGAAAAAATGCTAAACAACTATTACTAGGTGCACCAATAAAAAACTTAACAGTAATAGGTTTTGACCCTGCATATAGAACAGGATGTAAAATTGCTGTAATAGACGAAACAGGAAAAGTACTAGAAACTACTACTATTTATCCAACAGAACCACAAAATGACGTAGAAAATTCGGCAAAAGTTTTACTAAACCTTATTAAAAAGTATGATGTAAATATGTTTGCTATAGGTAATGGAACGGCTTCAAGAGAGTCTGAAATGTTTGTGGCAGATGTAATAAAAAGAGCTAAAGAACAACTAAATATGGACGTTCACTATGCAATAGTATCAGAAGCAGGAGCATCTGTATATTCAGCATCAAAACTTGCAACAGAAGAGTATCCAGATATAAACGTATCTTTGAGAGGTGCTATTTCTATAGCTAGAAGACTGCAAGACCCATTAGCAGAGCTTGTAAAAATTGATCCTAAATCTATAGGAGTAGGGCAATACCAACACGATGTTGACCAAAAGAAATTATCAGAAAGCTTAACAGGAGTCGTAGAAGATGCAGTTAATAAGGTTGGCGTAGATGTAAACACTGCAACACCATCGCTTTTGCAATATATATCTGGAATAAATAAAACTATAGCAAATAATATAGTAAAATACAGAGATGAAAACGGAAAAATAAAAGAAAGAAAAGAATTATTAAAAGTGCCAAAACTTGGTAAGTCAGCTTTTGAACAATGTGCAGGATTTATTAGAGTATTTGATGGGAAAAATCCATTAGAAACCACGGCAGTTCACCCAGAAAGCTATGAAGTAGCAGAAAAGTTATTAAATAAAATAGGGTATGACAAAGTAGACCTAAAGGATAAGAATAAATTAAAAGAAATAAAAGAAAAACTAGCGAATGTAAATATTGCAAACACTGCAAAAGAACTAGAAATAGGAGAAATGACTTTAAAAGATATAATAGATGAACTTTCAAAACCAGGAAGAGACCCTAGAGAAGAAATGCCAAAGCCAATTTTAAGGGCAGATGTACTAAAATTTGAAGATTTAATTGAAGGCCAGGTATTAACAGGAACAGTAAGAAACGTAACTGATTTTGGTGCTTTTGTAGATGTAGGTGTAAAACACGATGGACTAGTACATATATCGGAAATGAGTAATAGCTTTGTAAAGAATCCATCAGATATAGTGGCTGTGGGTGATATTGTAAAAGTTAAAGTTATCGGAATTGACAAGGATAGGCAGAAAGTAAAGCTTAGTATGAAAGTTTAAAAAAGTTGTGAGATTGTTTTTTTTAGTTTATTTTATAATTTTAATAGTACCAATATTTTTATTTAAGGTCGGAGTGCTTAAGGTGGGGACCGACAAGTATACAAACTGTTAAACGAAACATAAGTGAAGTTTATACAGTTTGTACGCAGTTGGGGGCCGAAGACCTTAAATAAAAATATTGGTACTATTAAATAAAAATATATAAATTTAAAAAAACAATCTTACAACTTTTTGCAACTAAGCAGGATATTTCTCCTGTATTTCTTTAATCTTGTCATACTCGTTATCAATTATATTTAGAAAAATTTTCCCTAATTCTGGGTCAAATTGTGTACCTAAATTTTTCTCTATTTCTGAACGCACAACATCTATTGGCAAAGAGTTTCTGTATGTTCTCTTTGAAGTCATTGCATCAAATGCATCTGCAACTGCTGCAATTCTAGCAAAGTATGGAATGTCTTCTCCTTTTAGCTTTCCAGGATAGCCTTTACCATCATATCTTTCGTGATGATGTTTTACTATTGGAATGATGTCTTGAAATACTTCAGCATTGCAAAGAATATGAGCACCAATAGAAGGGTGATTTTTAATTTCTGAGTATTCGTCATCAGTTAATTTAGATTCTTTTAAAAGTATACTATCTGGAATTCCTATTTTACCAATATCGTGGAATAAACCACCTACACGTAATGTTTTAATATCGTCTTCAGATAAACCAAGTTTTTCTCCGATAAGTACAGAATACTCAGCTACTCTATCTGAATGACCTCTTGTGTATGGGTCTTTGGCCTCAACCGTGTATCTTAGAGTTTGTATACTATCTAAATAAGCTTTTTCCAATTTCTCAAAAGTTTCTGAAAGTTCTTGGTTTATTCTTTTTATTTCATTCATCTGTTTAATAGATTTAATACCAGATTCTATTAAAAGAAGTAGTTGGTCAAATTTATCGCTTTTTTCACAGTATCCTTGAATATCTAATCTTCTAATTGTTTCAAGAGGTGGAGCTAAATCTTTATGACCAGTTAGCAATAATATATATAATTCTTTATCAAATTTACGAATTTCTTCAACGACTTTATCACCGTGAATAGGGTCCATTATAAAGTCCAAAATCATTAAATCAAAATGTTCATTTTTTACTTTTTCAATTGCTTCCAATGGGTCTGTAACACCTGTAAATTCATAGCCAGACCTTTTTAAAAATATAGAAAGTGAATCAACTATTCCTTCTTCATCATCCACTGCTATGATTTTATACCCATTTGATTGTGCAATGCGTTCATTTTTCCTCATAATATCACCTTCTTAAATTGATTTTAACTTAACTTGCTTAAATTATATTAGTTGTTAAGCTAAAAAGCAAGACTTTTTGCTAAAAAGTATTAGAAAAAGTTACTAGATAATGGTTTTGTAGAAATTTAGGTTCTAAAACTAGGTAATATGTATATTTAGAGAATTTTTGTAGAGACGCGTAAGCGACCAAACGAGCTTTTTTGAAGCGAGTGCGATTTGGAGCACCTTTCCTGCGATAAGAAGAAAAATTTATTTTTCTTTTTATCATAAGAGAGGTGCGACACCAAGGAGCAAAAAAATTTGATAAATATACATATTACCTAGTTTTGTATTAAACCAAGGTAACAAAAAATTACTAGATAAATAAAAAATTTATCTAGTAACAAAAACTAATTATATAATCTATTCTATAGGAATATATATATGAAATACAGTTCCTTTTCCTTTTTCGGTTTCAAAAGTAATATTTCCATTGAAATGTGCCCTTATAGTAGAATATGACATAAATAATCCTAAGCCAGTTCCATTTTTCCCTTTTGTTGTTATCATCTCTTTAAATAGCTTTTTTTGTACAGAATCAGGTAAGCCAGAGCCATAGTCTTGTATTGATAATATTACAGAATTATCCTTTTTATCTATATTAAAATCTATTGTTTTACCTGGTTCGCCATTATATGCTTGTATACTATTAGAGATCATATTGTTAATTACTTGCACTAAGCTTGTAATGTCACCGTGGATAATTGTTCTTGAGTCTGTATTAAAGTGTACATTTAATGTAACTAAAGCGTTTTTAAGTTCGTGTTTCATCAAAATATTTACTCTTTTAACTAGTTCATCTAAGTCAAAAGATATAGTTTCGTTTTCTGACAAAGTAACTGCTTGGCCTTTAACAGTTGTAATTACATCTGACATATATTCGGTATAAGATTTAATCTTTTCAATCCACTCGGTCATATCCCTTGCTATTGCGTGGTGGTCGTCGTTAGTTACTTCTGAGTCTCCTATTGATTCATCATATTCTTTTACTAAATCACTAAGTCCCTCTGCTGCACCAGATATAGACATTATTGGCGTTTTTAAGTTGTGTGCAATACCACCAATTAACTGACCTAATGATGCAAGACGCTCTTTTTCCATAAGCATATTTTGGTTGTTTTCTATTTGACTCAAATAGTCTGATGTCATTTTTTGAATTTGATTAAAGGCCACAGTAAGCTCTCCGTAACTCATCTGATGAGGTTACTGGAAGCACTTTGTTATATGTGGCATTTTTACCTTTTGCAATTTGTACCAAATTATTTGATACGTCCTCTAGGTTTTTACTTATTCCCTTAGACCAAATAAGTAGTATTACAACATAAACAATAATTGCTACTATACTAATAGATATAAAGAATGTACTTGTTGCTGAATTTGTAGTTGAATATTTATAACCTATATATATAGGAATATCTAAGTCCGAAAGTTGTACTTTTTGTACATAGCCTTCTTCTTCAACACCATAGTATTCGTAGGCTCTACCGTCAGTTTGGTCATAATATGTTTGAATATATTTAATAAAAAAGTCCGAAATTTGCTTATTTTGAGCTGTTGTATAATACTTATCTGCAATAATTATAAAGAAATAGTCATCCTCATTTTTTTTAGTTATATTTTGCACTACAGTTAGTAAGTCTTTTAAAGTTAAGTTATTAAAATCAGCTTTCTCAAATTGTAATTTATAATAGTTATAATTACCCTCGCCTATTGCAGAATTAACTTTAGCATAGCCTAAAAGCGAAATAGTAATAATTATAACTAAGAAAAAAGGCACAAGGTTAAACAATAAGTTCATACTAAATTCGCTTGTTTTCTTAAAGTCAGAGTAATCTTGGTCTATATTGTAGGTTGATTTTATTATTACATTTAAGTCTTGCTTTATTAAGATAGTTGCTATAATCGCTATAACCGTAAAAAAAGTAAAGTAAATAAGCAAAAATTTAAAACAAATTTGTATGCTTGCGTCCATCATAAAAAACAACATAAAAAGCACCAATATGATAAGTACAACTTGTACAATTACAATTTTTTGAGGTATTGAAAAGCAGTCTCTTCGTACTTTTTCTATCAATTTCTTAGAAATTTTAGTTCTATCCTTATCATATAAATTTAGATACTTAAAAATATTTGTACAAAATATGCTTAAGCATAAAATATATGCTATTATTCCTATTGCGCCAAGTAGTAGATACTGAGCAGTATGGGAAAGAGGCTCAATTTGTGACTGAAAAATTTTATCCTCTGACATTGGCGGATAATTTAAAAGCACAGGCACCAAAAACCTCATAATGCAAAGTACTATAATTTCTAAAAATATTATTTTAGCATAAATATTAAATTTAATTTTCCTAACATTTAATTTTGCTTTTTTCATAAGTGCATCTCCTGTTTAAATATGTTTGTTAAATAGTTTTTGTCTAATATTGGCCAGCTAAAACCTATAGATGATAGCCAATCTTTAGTTAGTTTGCACGTTGTAGGCGTTTCCATATATCCGCCATTGTTTAAATCGTTTAATAGATGTGCATCTAGTGGGTCTAATGAAGTACGTAATTTATTAACTAACTCTGCAGGTTCAACTACCTTTATTTGTATATTTAATGTGTGTAATAAATCTTCTATTGTAAATGAATTGTTGTTATAAATATGATATATTGTTTGAGCATTATTACTTTTAATAATTTCTAATATAGCTTTAGCACACAAATCTACTGGGCTAACATCAATAACCATTTTTAAATATTCAGAGGTTAGTTCTTTGTATTTTAATATGGTTTTAACTCTACTAAAGAATGCATTGTCTTTAGAATTTATTTGGAATTTCATATCCGACAATCTTGGCATAATATTACCAAGTCTAAAAACTTTACCTTCTATCTCGTTATTTTTTATGGCGTTTAAAACTTTGCATTCAGCTTGATATTTTGTAATCATATATACGTGTTCATTAAAATCTTGACCTATATTTAAGTGCTCTTCATCTAACACTTTTGCTGAGCCTATTTTTGAAAAGCCACCAACCGAAACAGTAGAAATATGAGCAAGTTTTGCATTAGATTCTTTGCAGAATTTTATTAAATTTGCAGTACCCACAACATTAGAGTTGTAAAATCTATCATATTTTCCATAATGTTTAACATTTGCACCACAGTGAATTACAGTGGTTATTTTTTCTAATAATGTATTGTAGCATTTAGCTGAAAGGCCTAATTTTTCTACTTCAAAATCTCCTTGAATTATTTCTATTTTACTAAAAATATTTTTTGCTAAATCTTTAGAAAAATAGTTTTCTAAAGTAGAATGAATTCTTTCTACAGCATTTTTGTTATTCTTTCTACGAATTAAACAATAAATTTTGTTTGTAGTTTGGTTATCATATAATTCTTTCAAAAGATGAACACCCAAAAAGCCTGTTGTACCTGTAAGAAGCACATTTGATAAATCAAAACTTACCTGCTTATCAACTATATCTACATCTTCTATAACATTATTTGAATTACTCCTAGCGTTATTTGACTCTATTCGCTTTGCTAAATTTTGTATACTAGAATTATTATTTATGTCTTGTATTTCTAAATTATATTTAGCAAGTTTAATAGAAAGTTCCATTATGTTTAATGAATCTAATCCTAAATCATCAAAAAAGTCATCATCTATAGATATATCAGTTCTATTTAATAAATTACATATTATATCAAAAATTTCTTTTTGTAAATCGTTTTGTGGTAAAATTAGTTCTTTATTTTCTGTTAAATTTTTAACCTTTTCTAATAGCTTTTTCCTGTCTATTTTTCCATTATCATTTAAAGGAAAATTTTCAAATTGATATAGTTTAGGTATCATATAAGGTGTTAGTTTTTCCTTTAGTTTTTTTAGAACTTCTGGCACATAGTTAGGAACGCTAGTCTCCATAAATCCAACTAAAGACTTAGTCATATTTTTATTTTCTACTGGCATTACTAAAACTTTAGAAATATTACCACAAGCAAGAATTTCTTTTTCTATTTCGCCAATTTCAACTCTGAAACCTCTAATTTTAACTTGATTATCATTTCTACCAATGTAGCCTATTCTACCATCAGTAGCATAAAAACCTAAATCACCAGATTTATAAATTACTTCTTTTACATTATCATTATATAAAAACTTTTCTTTTGTTAGTTCTGGTTTATTTAGGTAACCCTTGCATAGTCCACCTCCAGTGATACAAATTTCACCATCACAACCGATAGGTAGTATTTCCCCATTTTTATCTAGTATATATACGTGATAATTTTGCAAAGGATATCCTATAAAAGTTTCGTTGTTTTGAATATCAGAATCTGTTAATTCGCAGATAGTGGCAAATATTGTTGACTCCGTAGGGCCGTATACTTCAAACAAAGTAGTTTGAGGATATTTTTCTTTCCAATATTTAAAAGGTTTAGCATAAACAGCTTCTCCACCAACCAAAATTGCACGTATTTTTAAAAGGTTAGCATTTAAATTTTTAGCTTTCTCTTCTTCAATTACTTTATAAAAATATGCAGGGGTCTGGTTTAAAATAGTAACTTTTTCTTGTACTAATAAATCTAAAAAGTCTTTTGGGTTTAATGTTGTTTCTTTTGGTACAATTACTAATTTTGAGCCAAACAATAAACTTGCGTAAATTTCCCAAGTAGAAAAGTCAAATGTATAAGTATGGAATAAAGTCCATATATCATTTTCATCTTGTACTAATCTATTTCTAGTAGAATGTAATAAATATACAACATTGTAGTTAGATGTAAGTATTCCTTTTGGCTTTCCAGTGGTTCCTGAAGTATAAATTATATATGCCAAACTATTTAAGTCATAATTTACATTAAGGTCTTCATTTGTATCTGGAAGTTCTAAAATATTATCAACATCAATACATATAGCTGACTTTTTAAATGTGTTTATATATTGATTGTTAGTTATTAAAAACTTACTATTGCTATCTTCTAATATAAATTTAACTCTATCTTCTGGCCAATATGGGTCAACAGGTAAATAGTGTGCACCACATTTAAGTACAGCAAACATAGCAACAATCATTTCTAAACTTCTATGTATAAGCAAAGTTACGCCAGAGTTAGGGGTAACTCCCTTATTCTTTAAGTAAACAGCAAAATTATGTACTTTTTGGAGTAACTCTTTATATGTTAATTCGTTATCCTTATATTTTAAAGCTATATTGTTTGGTGTTTTTTGAGCTTGACTCTCAAATTGCTCTATTAAAGTTTGAGTAGGTTTATATAAATATTTGCCATTATATACATTAAAAATAGTGTCAAGTTCTTCTTTCGGTATATAGCTTACATTAGCGACTTTAGTATTTTCATTTGATATTATAAAATTTATCATTTCTATAAAACGGCTATATACAAGTTTTGCTTCATCTTTAGATACAACACCCTCTGCAAAATCAAAACTTAAACGGTATTTGCCAGAATTGTTGTGGTCTGTTATATGAAATTCAAAACTGCTTTGTTGATTATATGTTAAATTCCAAAAATTATTTACAGGATAATCCACATAGTCCATATCAGGACCAACATTTTGAAAAGATATAATAGTATCAAATAAATTGCTTTCGTATCCTTCTTTTTCTTTAGCATAATCTAAAAGGTCTGAATATGGATATCTTTGATGTTTTAAAGCCGAATATGTATCTGCGTGGATTGATGCAAATAAATCAGTCAGCTTAGTATCTTTATTTATTTTAAATCTAAGTGGAACAGTTGAAACAAACATTCCGATAGTATTTTTCTCATTTTTATTTTTTCTATTTAGTAAAGGAGTTCCAATTATAAAATCTTCTTTTCCGCTAACTTTATATAGATAAATAGAGTGTAAAGCAATAAAAAATACATAAGGTGTAATTTTATTCTCTTTACAGAACTCGTTTATTTTAGCAGAAAACTCCAAAGAAAGTTCATCAATATACCTAACGGTACGAGAACCTTTTTTTAAAATATTTTCTTTAAAAGATAACATTTCTGGAATATTTTTAATATAGCTTTCCCAATAAGTTTTGTCCTTTAAAAAAGAGTCACTTAATAAATACTCTTTTTCTGTATTTATATAATCTAAATAAGAAGGTGGTAAATTAGCTATATCTAAATTATGAGATATAAAATAATAAAAAGTATTGAATTGTTTAAAGATAACTTTAGTGCTCCATCCGTCGGCAATAATATGATGAAGCTTATAATTTATAATAATGTGATTGTTAGCTAATTGGTAGATTTTGAAATCAAATAATCTATTATTTTCTATTGGAGAAAATGGTATAGTTGTATTAAAATCAATTTCATTAAAAACTTCTTCTTTAGTTTTTCGAGGGCAATAAACCACTGGAATATCAACAAAAGTATAATCTTCAATCTTTTGGAATATTCCATCCTCTGTTTTTATTATTTTAGCGCGAAGAATGTCATTACATTCTATAATTTTATTTAGGACCTTTTTACAAATATCTATATCAACTTCTTTATCGATTACAGAAGTGAAAGAAACTATATTTATAGAAGTACCTGGATATGCAAGTTCCCTTAAATATATGTTTTTTTGAGGTCCTGTTAACTGGTAAAGTTCCTCTAACATAGTAAAGCCTCCATTAAAAATTTATTGAATTACAAAAATTATATAATGAAAAACTTCAAAAATCAACAAAATTCTTGAAAAAACTACCATTTTATTATAAAATGATTACAAATTTAAAATTATAATTATATTGAAGTAGATAATAAGTTTTTTTCTTTTTATTTTCGTCCCCCAACATCGTACAAACTGTAAAAACTTCGTTTAACAGTTTGTAAACTTGTTGGTCCCCACCTTAAGACTTCAATAAAAATAAAAAAATTATTATCTACTTCAAAAACAAAATCTATGATAGCTTTGAGATGTAATAATAATTAGGAGGTAGTTTAATGGGAAAGAAGAAGTATCTTGCTGAAATTTCTAATTTTAGAGAATTAGTAAAAAGGTATGAAGAATACGGTGAAAACATTGCTTTTAAATTTAAAAAGAATGGTAATTTAGAAGAAATAACATATAAAAAGTTTGTAGAGGATATAAAGAATGTAGCAGAAAAGGTAATATCATCTGATGTAAAAAGAGTAGCTGTAATAGGAAATAATAGGTATGAGTGGTGCACTACATATTTAGGGGTAACTACAGCAGGAAGAATAATTGTGCCTTTGGACAAAGCTTTAACAGATAAAGAAATAGAAAAATTATTAAAGAGAAGTGGCGCAGATGCAATAGTATACGACGAAAAGTATGAAAACGCAGTGGATGAAGCTATTGCAGAGGGGTGCAATATTAAGTATAAAATTTGTATGGATAATATAGAAAAAGATGGCGTATTAAAGTATACAAAAATGTTAGAAGATGGAGAAAATATTATCAAATCGGGAAAAGCTAAATATGATGATGTAAAATTAAAAGAAAACGAAATGTATGTTATGTTATTTACATCTGGCACGACAAATGAACCAAAAGCAGTTATGCTATCACAAGAAAATATTTGTAAAAATGTTTCAAACTATCAATATAATTTTTTAATATATCAAACAGATACATTACTTTCATTTTTACCAATCCATCATACATTTGAATGTAGTATAACCTTTTTATATGGTACATTTTGTGGTGCTACAATTGCATTTTGCGAGGGGCTAAGATACATTGCTAATAATTTAAAAGAATTTAAAGTATCAGTATTTGTAGCAGTACCACTTGTGCTTGAAACAATGGCTAAAAAAATTCAAAAAGCAATTAACGATAGTGGAAAAAAAGCTTTAATAGATAAAATGACAAAACTTTCTCACGCACTTCTAAAATGTAAAATAGATGTAAGAAAAAAATTATTTAAACCTGTATTAAAACAATTTGATGAGTATTTAAGAGTTGTACTATATGGTGCTGCACCAATGGACAAAGCTACAATCGAATGGTACAATGACTTAGGTATAGAACTAATTCAGGGATATGGATTAACAGAAAGCTCACCAGTTTTAACTGCAGAATCATCTGATAGAAAAAGAGCAGGTTCTATAGGTATTCCACTAAGAAATGTAGAAATAAAAATAGACAATCCAGACAAAGATGGGGTAGGAGAAATACTAGGAAAAGGCCCTAACATAATGCTTGGATATTATGAAAATGAAGAAGCAACCAAAAAAGCATTAACTGATGGATGGCTTCATACAGGAGACTATGGCTACATAGATGAAGACGGTTTTATATTTGTAACAGGAAGAAAAAGCGATGTAATAGTACTAAGAAACGGCAAAAACATCTACCCACAAGAGTTAGAATTTTTAATAAACAAACTTCCTTATGTGGAGGAAAGCTTAGTATATTCTAGGGATAAGTCAAAAACAGATACACTATTATGTGCAAAAATTGTGTATAACAAAGATAATTTAGTAGAACACTTTGGAGAAAAAACAGAAAAAGAATATAACAAGTTAGTATGGGAAGATATTAAAAACATAAATAAAGATTTACCAACTTTTAAGCATATAAAAGAAATAATCTTAACAGATGAGCCATTAGAAAAAACAACAACACAAAAAGTTAAGAGATATGTAGAAATTAAAAAGTTGGAAAAGGTTAGAAAATAGTATATTTAAAGCACAAGAAGTAGTATATAAAAGAAGTATTTCAAATATGTCGGTCAAGTTGATTTTCATACTTCTTTTATATACTACTTCTTGTGCTTTAGTCATAAAATTCTTAATTCAACTGTTTAAAATTATAAATCTGGGCAAGAATATAAATAAGGAATTCTTGTCTGGAGGGAAAGTATGGATTATATAGATAGGGATAAAAAGAAGAAACTAAAAGAGAATTTAATTAAATTGTTGATTACTCTTTTAGTTTTTTTGATTTTAATTTTGTCTTACATAGTTTATGAAAGTGTTCAGGTTAGTGAAAAGAGTTTAGTAGAAAACAACGTAACTGTAGAAAAAACTACGCAAACAGTTAAACAAGTTAAAGAAAAAAACAAAACGGTTACCGAAATGATTTCTGAGTTAAGTAACTCCGTTGTAGGAATTTCTAAAATAGAAAACTCAGGTAGTAGTATATTTTCTGATGAAAACATAACAAACTTAGGGTTAGGTACTGGAGTAATTGTAACTGAAAACGGATATATACTTACAAATGCACACGTTAGTGGAGAAAAATATAGTAAATGCTATGTGACTTTAGTAGATGGAAAAACATATACGGGACAAGTGGTTTGGTCAAATACAGATATAGATATGGCAGTTGTAAAAATAAATCAAACGGGACTAACAGTAGCCACACTTGGAGACTCTGATGGAATAGAGGTAGGAGAAACTGTGTACGCAATAGGAAACCCTATAGGATATGAATTTCAAAGAACAGTAACCTCCGGAATAATAAGTGCTTTAAATAGAACAATTAAATTTGAGGAAAATGAGCAAGAAACATATATGGAAGATTTAATCCAAACAGATGCCACAATAAACCCAGGAAATAGTGGGGGACCACTAATTAACATAGATGGTGAAGTAATAGGAATAAATGGAGTAAAAATAACATCGGCAGAAGGAATAAGCTTTGCGATTCCTATAAACTCTGTAAAAGCAGTAATAAATAGCTTTAAAAACAATGGAAGATTTGATGAAGCAAGCTTAGGAGTATTTGCGTTTGATAAAAATGTATTAGGATATATTGATGAAAATTTAAGATTTAACGAGGGAATATATATTGAAAGAGTAAATAAAAATTCAGCAGCAGAAGAGGCAAATTTAAGAAAGGGAGATGTGCTAATTTCCATAGATGGCAAGACACTGGAAAGAATGTGCGATTTAAGATGCTACATTTATTCTAAAAAACCTGGAGACAAAGTTAAATTAAAAGTACAAAGAAATTACAGAGAGTTTGAAGTTGAGGTAACATTGAAGAGGAAGAGTTAATCTACTGAATATTTTAACAAATTAAGGTAATAATATAATTAGTTTATAGAGTAAAAATTGCTGAGGTTAGTTTGAAAGAAATTCTTTCATTACTATGTACGCCTTAGAGCAAAATGAGAAAGGAATGAAACTTTTAATGAAATCGTATTGGATTAAGAGTGTAGATGAAAAAGAAGTTAATAAATTTGAAAGTCTACGAGAAAATATAAAAACAGATATATGCATAATAGGTGGGGGACTGACTGGGCTTAATCTTATGTATAACTTACGAAAATATAGCATAAACACAGTTTTAATAGAAAAAGACAAAATATGTAGAAGCACAAGTGGAAACAGTACGGCGAAAATAACAAGTCAGCACGGCTTAATATATAAATACTTAGCAGATTCAAAAGGATTAGACTATGCTAAAAATTACTACAAAGCAAATGAAGAAGCAATAGAAAACATAGCAAATATAATAAGAAAGGAAAACATTCAATGTGATTTTGAATATCAGCCATCTTATGTATTTACTGGAACCATTGAAGATATTCAAAAATTAAAAGACGAAGCAAATGCTATAAATAGCTTTGGTGGAAAGGCAGAATACTTAGAAGC
>CALXRZ010000011.1 GCA_944391015.1 uncultured Clostridia bacterium
AATAAATCGAGGGCTTAACCACAAAAAATATATGAAAGGTATTCTATTTTTTCTCTATGTATTTTTCAGTGTGCTAAACACACTATAATTTTCTGGTGATGATTACATAGAGGAAATACCTGTTCCCATCCCGAACACAGAAGTCAAGCTCTATTGTGCCGAAGATATTTGTGGGTTACCCTGCTGAGAAAATAGGTTATCGCCAGTTTTTTTATATTTAAAAATAGTTAAAATCATTTAAGGCTTTAATTATGTACTAAAATCTAGTAGTATATAATTAAAGTCTTTAAATATTAGTTATAGACTTTTACTTATAAATATGCTATAATTTTCTTGTTATAGCTGAATAATAATTTATGATTACAAATATTTTTTATTATTGTAAAAAAAGTACAAGAAATAGAATTAACAGGTCTTGTATTACTGTTAATCTATAGTGCAAGACATAGTATATGTAGTATATATATACAACACAATTTTGGTTATAAATAAAAGGAGATAAAAATGAATAATTCGTATGAGCAAGGATATGAGAAAAAAAATGAAGCAAATAATGCTGGAAAAAATAACGGAAGTACAACAGAAAGCTTAGTTAGACTATTGGTAACTACTTGTTACTCGAGAATAAATTTATCAGATGCTACTAAATTGGGCACATTAAGAAAACAATTTAAAGAAATGCTTTCAATGGAAGAAAGAAAATATCAAGGACAACAAGAAAAGTATAATAATTTACGTAATGTAATAGATTTATTTTTTGATTATATAACTGATGATAGAGTAGTGGCACAAGTTAGGTCAGGTAAACTTACTAAAAAAAGTCTTGAAACTAATTTTTTAGCAGATATAATGAGTGTACCAAAAAGAAAATTTGATATGAAAGATTTATATAGAACTGATTTAATTGCATCAGTTGGAAAAAATAGCAGCACTAAAAATGTTAGAATAAGCTTTAAAAATAATGGACAAGAACATATATACACCGATAATAATGGCAGAAGTTATAAATTAACCGATATAGGAAGCATCGTGTATGAGGAATGGGGTGGCATTAAATCAGATTTAACTATTTATCAGCTAGAGAAAAAGCTACTAAATGGTGAAACTTCTAAAGATTTAATTTGTACAAGAATTATTATTTCAGAAATGGAAAATCCTAAATACAAAAAAGCAGTTTTAGAAGAATTACTTAGCGAAAATAATATTCATAAATCAAATGCAGGTATATATGTGGGACAAATTTTGAAGCGAAAACAATCTAATAATAAAGATTTACCACATACAGAACATCAAACAACTAATGAATATACATATAGAATAGATGATGAGTATGTTTTAGAATATGATGCTACTGAGTTATCAGCAGTAGTAGAAGCAATAAAGCAGATTGTAAATCAAGATAGAGAAAAAAATACGAATTATAGAAGTAATAATATGGGACAATTTGATGATTTAGGTACTAGATAGACGTTATTTAGAATTTGTAAATATATTAAGAGCGCATAAAATTCTAGGGGTTATACTAGTATAAACTTAAAAGTTACTTGGTAAATATGACTAAAATCACAAATTTACCGAGTTGTGAAAACTTAATGACAAATTTTATAACTTACACAAATTTTACAAAGAACTTGTGCAAATAGTTGACAATATAGAAAAAATATGATAAAATAATCAAGCGTATGTAGGATACATACGCTTATAAAAATAGCAAAAATAATAAGCATAAAATCTGGAGGTGTATAAAATGGCTGCAAAAGGAGCAAGAGAACCAATAACTTTAGAGTGTACAGAATGTAAAAGAAGAAATTATATGACAGAAAAAAATAAGAGAAACAACACAGAAAGACTAGAAGTTGTTAAATACTGCAAATACTGCAAAAAACGTACTACACATAAAGAAACAAAATAGTAGAGACCTTTAAGGGGGAGTAAAGAATGCCTAAAGAAGCAAATAAAAAGCAAGATAGTAAAAAGCAAAACAAGGACAAAAAGCAATTTGGAAAAGATTTTAAGGCAGAACTTAAAAGAGTAATTTGGCCAACACCAAAGCAATTATTCAATAATACAGTGGCTGTAATAACAGTTGTACTTATAACAGCTGCTATTGTGTTTGTGCTAGACTTCGCTTTTGAAAGTTTAAATACATATGGAGTAGATAGATTAAAAGAAATGGTAGAAAACCAAAATAGTGTATCTACAAACACTACTGCTGAAAACGAAGTAGAAGGAAATACTACAGTTGATGGTAATAGCACAGATGAATCAGCAAATACTACTGAGGAAACTAATGTTACAGATGAAAATAATGTTTCAGAAGAAGATTCAAATAGTGTAGAATAAAAGTAAAGGAGGCCAAGCTATGTCTCAAGAAGAAAAAGAATTAGTGCCAAGATGGTATGTTATACACACTTATTCAGGTTATGAAAACAAAGTAAAAACAGACCTTGAAAAAACAATCAAAAACAGAGAGTTGGAAGACTATTTCTTTAATATAATTGTTCCAATGGAAGAACAAATAGAAATTAAAGATGGAAAAAGAAAAACTAATCTAAAAAAAGTTTTTCCAGGTTATGTTTTAATAAAAATGATTGTAACTGAAAAAACGTGGTACATAGTTAGAAATACAAGAGGTGTTACTGGCTTTGTTGGTTCTGGTACGGATCCTATTCCACTTACAGAAGATGAAATAAGAGCAATGGGATTTGAAATTACAGAAGTTAATGTAGATTATGATGTTAATGACTCTGTAAAAGTATTAGATGGACCATTAACTGATTTTGTTGGAGTGGTAACAGAAATAAATAAAGAAAAACGTAAAGTTAAAGTATTAGTGTCAATGTTTGGAAGAGAAACTCCAGTAGAATTAGATTTTTCACAGGTACAAAAAATTTAAGATGAAATAAAAACTGATTGTCAATTAGATTCTATTTATAATTACAAGAATAGTTAATCCATAATTATTGTGAGATTATAATATGGACAAATAGAATGATTATAAGGGCAAGTAGTTATAAACAAGTTAATAATCTATTTTTTAGATTGATATACATATTTACAAAAAAGGAGGTGCTTAAGATAATGGCAGAGAAAGAAATTGGTAATGTTATAAAATTACAAATACCTGCAGGTAAAGCTACACCAGCTCCACCAGTTGGACCAGCTTTAGGTGCTAGTGGTGTAAATATTATGCAATTCGTAAAAGAATTCAATGATAGAACAGCTAATTTAAATGGTATGATAATTCCAGTTGTAATTACTGTATACAAAGATAAATCATTTGAATTTATTACAAAAGAACCACCAATGGCTGTTTTAATAAAAAAAGCTGCTAAAATAGAAAAAGCTTCTGGAAAACCTAACAAAGAAAAAGTAGCTAAATTAACTAAAGCACAAGTGGAAGAGATTGCAAAACAAAAAATGCCAGACTTAAATGCAGCATCATTAGAGGCAGCTATGAGTATGGTAGCAGGCACTGCAAGGTCTATGGGTGTTATTGTAGAAGAATAATTTTAATTATGGGAGAGCATAAAGCTCGTTTGAACCAAGGGAGGTAAAAATGAAAAGAGGAAAGAGATATCAAGAAGCTGAAAAGTTAATTGATAAGAAAAAAGTATATAGTGCACAAGAAGCATTAGATACAATTCAAAAAATGCCAAAACCAAAATTTGATGAAACTGTTGAATTACACGTAAAATTAGGTGTAGATTCAAAACAAGCTGATCAACAAGTTAGAGGTACAACAGTACTTCCAAATGGTACAGGTAAAACACAAAGAGTATTAGTATTTGCTAAAGGACCAAAAGCTGAAGAAGCTAAGAAAGCTGGAGCAGATTTTGTTGGAGCAGAAGAACTAATACCAAAAATTCAAAATGAAAACTGGTTTGATTATGATGTTATCGTTGCAACACCAGATATGATGGGCGTTGTAGGTAGACTAGGAAAAGTATTAGGACCAAAAGGACTAATGCCTAACCCAAAATCAGGAACAGTAACAATGGATGTTACAAAAGCAATAAATGATATTAAATCTGGTAAAGTTGAGTATAGACTAGATAAAACAAATATTATTCACTTAGGATTTGGTAAAGTTTCATTTGGTACAGCTAAATTATTAGAAAACTATGAAACAATAATGAATGCTATTATAAAAGCAAAACCAGCAGCAGCTAAGGGACAATATATTAAGAGTGTAGCTATATCTACAACAATGGGACCAAGTATGTATATTGATCAAAAGTAAAAAATATTTTACAAATATAATCAAAATAAATAGCCAAAGACAGTAAGCAAAAAAGTAAGTCTTACCTAGGCATATTATAGTACGGACAAAAATCTGTATATATATGCCTATGGCTATATATACAGATTTTAATTTATTGTCATAAACAGCAAGGCTCTGAAAATTTATATCAGATTCTTGTGTATATATCATTTATAGAAAAAGAGGTGAAATAAATTGGCTAGTGAAAAAGTTTTAAAACAAAAAGAAGAAGCCGTAAATAGTTTAGCAGCAGAATTAAAAGATGCATCTTTAGTTCTATTAGTAGATTATAGAGGTATTACTGTTGAAGATGCTACTAAATTAAGAAAAGAAGTTAGAGAAGCAAATGCAGAATACAAAGTTATAAAGAACAACATAATAAAAAGAGCTTTAAATGCAAATGGAGAAAATGGATTAGATAATTTATTAGAAGGACCAACAGCTTTAATAACAAGCAAAGAAGATTATTTAGCACCTGCAAAGGCAATTTACAATTTCTCTAAAAATAATGATTTCTACAAAATTAAAGGTGGAATAATTGAAGGAAAAGTTATGACAGCAGACGAAATAATTACTATAGCTAAGTTACCATCAAGACAAGAACTTCTTGCAAAACTTGCTGGAGCTTTACTTGGAAATATTACAAAACTTGCTGTTGCACTTGATCAAGTAAGAACACAAAAAGAAAATGCTTAAGCACAAACTAATTAACAAACTTTGTCTTGCGATGTCGAGCATCGCTAAAAAGTTTTCAATGTACACAATGTACAGTTTCAAACTTTTTAACTTGCTCTTCTAGCAATACTCATTTCTAATTAGTTTAGAATAAAAAGTAAAAATATAAAGGTTAAGCAAACGGCCAGGTTTGCAAATAAAAAATTTTAAGGAGGATATATAAAATGGCAAAAATAGATGAATTATTAGAAACAATCGACAGCTTAACAGTTGTTGAATTATCAGAATTAGTAAAAGGAATAGAAGAAAAATATGGAGTATCTGCAGCAGCAGTTGCAGCACCAGTAGCTGGAGCAGCAGCAGGAGCAGCTGAAGAAAAAACAGAATTTAATGTAGTATTAAAAGAAGCTGGAGCAAACAAAATCCAAGTTATAAAAGTAGTTAGAGATGCTACAGGATTAGGATTAAAAGAAGCTAAAGATTTAGTTGATGGAGCTCCAAAAACAATTAAAGAAAATGTAAAGAAAGAAGAAGCTGAAGAATTAAAAGCTAAATTTACAGAAGTAGGAGCAGTTGTTGAACTTGCTTAGTTAGATATAAACTTTGACTTAATTGATTAAAATTATGTCAAAAAAATTTAAAAGAGGAGAAATAAAAACTTGTATTAGTTTGTTCTCCTCTTTTTGTATATAAAATATTGTCAAAATAATATATATATAATAAATATATAATAAGAAGGTTATTATATATTTATTACTCTATATAAAATAAATATCCTCCGGCTATGCCGGTATTTTATCTACGGCAAATACCTCTGACATAGCCGGAAAATTATTTACATTTAAAAGCAACTGCTTCTCCAGCAGTTGCTCTTTGAAAATAAAAGGGGATGTTTTACTTATATATAGTTGATAATGGAGTAACTTTCTTATCAACTATAAGCATATTATACAGGAGAAATTTGAACATTGTGTGAACAAAAAGTGATTATATTGAAAATACTATAATGTGTTTAAGGTTGTTCTTGTAAAGTTACTTCTATATCTTGTGTTTTGCCATTTCTCCAAACTGTTAATTTTATTTTATCACCAATCTCTTTTGAATTCTTAATCTCATTCAATTCGTCCATATTTTCTATTTCTTTGCCATCTACTTTAGTAATAACATCTCCGACTTTTACTCCAGCTCTTTCTGCTGCACCAAAGTTCTCTAAAGTTTTAACATATACACCAACAGTCAAATTATATTGTTTTGCCATATCTTCGTCTACATCAATTCCATCAATACCTAAATATGGTCTTTTAACTTTTTGATATTCAATTAGTTGGTCTGTAATATCTTTAGTTGAGTTAATAGGAATAGCAAAGCCAACTCCTTCAACGCCATCACCAGATACTTTTAAAGTGTTAATTCCTATTACTTGGCCCTTGCTATTTACTAAAGCACCACCACTATTACCAGAGTTAATAGCAGCATTAGTTTGAATAGCAGTATAGCTATTTCCGTCTTCATCTGTAACAGTTCTATTTACAGCACTTACAATACCATCTGTAACTGTAGTACCTAAGCCTAAGTTATTACCAATAGCCATACAAAATTCTCCAACCTGAACAGAATCGGAGTCACCAAGTTCAGCAGCAGTTAAACCGTCTTTTTCAATTTTTATAACAGCCAAATCAGTTTGTTCATCTGTTCCTACTATTTTAGCTTCATATTCTGTGTCGTCATTGTTTAAAGTAACTGTAATTTTGCTGGCTTGACCTAGCTCATAATATGACGAAGTTGATGAAGAATTTACTACGTGATTATTTGTTAATATATATCCGTCTTCGCTGATTATAACACCAGAACCTTGTGCTTTAGCAGTACCACCACTGTAAAATATAGAATTAACAGAGTATGTTACGTTAATACCTACTATAGATGGAAGCACTTTTTGAGCAACACCAACTGCAGTATCAGAGTAATCTAGCAAAGAAATTTGTTCTGTATTTGGAGAGCTAACACTTCCTTCATCTGTAACAGTATATCCTGATAATAAATTGTTTCTAATAGTTGGAATTCCAAAACAGGTACCTACAACTAGTCCTGCACCAAGAATACCACAAGCAAAAGGTAAAAGTACAGTTTTAGTAAAACCTGGACCTTCATTTTTCTTTTTCTTCTTTTGACTAGCATTATAGGTATTATATGTAGTTCCAGAAGATGTATTAGAGTGATAGTTACCTGTTGGAGGTACACTTGAACCTACATTGGAATTTGCACTTGAAAAATTGCTTGAGTTTGAATTTGCATTACTAATTGGTTTAGCTTCTATAACTTGATTTGTTCCTACATTCAAGTCTTGAGAGTTGCTACTTTGACTAGGAGTAGCTGAGTTATTTAGATTATTTTCATCCATTTTATATCAATCCTTTCTACAAATAGTTATATTCTATTTAATATATAATAACCTAATTTAAGTATATAATACAAGATAAATGTGAACAAAATGTGAAAAAAATGTTTATATTCTAGGAAAAATTATTTAAAGTAAAATGGTTGAAAATTAGTGTATATCAATATATAATATAGAATGTAAATTTAAAGAAGCACTAAGAAAAGCAGAAAGGATTGAAATTATGAAAAAGAAAAAAAGTTTAGTAGTAACATACATAAAAATATTTATAGTAATAGCAATAATTGCAGTAGGCATATTTTTTGCAATAAAGTTTTTTAGTAAAGAGTATAATAGTGCAGAATACGAAACAATTAAAACTGATATGTTACTAATACAAGGAAAAACTGAAGTTTTATCTCAAAAAGTAGAAATAAAAGAAAAAGATGCAAAATACATTGGAACAAAATTAAAAGATAAAGAGGTTGATAGCACCATACAAAATTTAATAGATAAAAAAATAATTGATATGGACTCAAAGGATAGTAATTATTACTACTTAGATGACTCAAACTTAGCAGAATTAGGTCTGAATAATATACAACTAGATAGCAATTTTATAGTGGATTATAAAAAAAATGACATTATATATGTAAAAGGAATAGAAAATGCAGATGGAAATATAATATATAAGTTATCTGATATGAAATAGAAAAATTTATAAAGTAAAATATTGTTTAAAGAATTATAGAAAAAAGTAAATAATAGAATTTAATAGTGCAAAAATAAATACAATAAAAATTATAATAAAAAACAAAAAAATTTAAACCAGTAAGATAAATGAGGGAGTTAATTTAATAAAATGAAAGAAAAAGAATTAGAAAGATTAAAAGAAATAAAGAAAATAGAAGAAGAGTTATATTTAAAGGGAACGACTAGTATTGCAGGAATAGATGAAGCTGGACGTGGACCACTAGCAGGTCCAGTAGTGGTGGCGTGTGTTGTTATGCCAAGAGATTCGATGATTGAGGGAGTAAATGATTCTAAGAAAGTATCTGAGAAAAAAAGAGAAAAGTTATATGAAGAAATTATTAAAGAAGCTATTGGCTATGGAGTGGGAATAATGTCACAAGAAGAAATAGATAGAATAAATATATTAAATGCAACTAAAGAAGGTCTAACCACTGCGATAAAAGAACTAGAAAGAGATTTGAAAGAAAAAAATAGAAACTTCGATAAACCAGAAATAATTTTAGTAGATGCACTAACTAAAATAGATACTGACCATATTCCATATAAATCAATTATAAAAGGAGATGCCAAAAGCTACTCTATTGCAGCTGCATCTATAATTGCAAAGGTTACAAGGGATAGAATAATGAGACAATGGGCCGAAGTATACCCAATGTATGGCTTTGAAAAACACAAAGGATATGGTACTGCAATGCATATATCTGCAATTAAAGAATATGGACTTTGCCCACTACATCGTAGAAGCTTTGTAAAAAACATAGTGTAATATTAGATGCACTAAAAATATAGAAGAGGCAATAACTAAAGTCAATTAACAAAATTTAAAGCCAATTTTAAGAAAGAGGGAATTTAATTTGAATATACAAGAGATAATTGCTAAAAAAAGAGATAAACAAGAACTCTCGAAAGATGAAATCAATTTCTTTATAACACAGTATACAAATAATAATATTGCAGATTACCAAGCATCTGCCTTAATTATGGCAATATACTTGAATGGAATGAGTAAGGAAGAAACCGTAAATCTTACCACTGCTATGGCAAACTCTGGTGATATACTAGACTTATCAGAAATTGGACCAGTAGTAGACAAGCATAGTACAGGAGGAGTAGGAGATAAAGTAACTTTAATATTAGCTCCGATTATAGCATCACTTGGAGTGCCTGTAGCAAAAATGTCTGGAAGAGGGTTAGGCTATACTGGAGGAACTATAGACAAATTAGAGAGTATACCAGGGTATAAAATAAATATTTCAGAAGAGGAATTTATACAAAACGTTAAAAAAATAGGAATAAGTTTAATAGGACAAACAAAAAATTTAGCACCAGCAGACAAAAAAATATATGCGTTAAGGGATGCAACAAGTACGACAGAAAGTATACCACTTATAGCATCTAGCATAATGAGCAAAAAAATAGCAGCAGGAGCGAATAAAATAGTGCTTGATGTTACATATGGCAGTGGGGCTTTTATGAAGACCAAGGAGAAAGCCAAAGAACTTGCAGATGAAATGATAGAAATAGGCAATTTAGCAGGTAGAGAAACCGTGGCAGTAATAACTCCAATGGAAGAGCCTTTAGGCAGAAATGTAGGAAACACATTGGAAGTTATAGAAGCAGTAGAAGCCTTAAAAGGAAATATTGCAGAAGATGTAAAAAATGTAGTATTAGAGTTGGGAAGTAATATGCTTAAACTCGCAGGAAAAGGTGATAACTTAGAAGAAAATAAATGCAAAATGATGGAGAACATAGCAAATGGAAAAGCTTTAGAAAAATTTAAAGAGCTAGTAGCAAATCAAGGAGGAGATGTAAGCTACATAGAAAATACAAACAAATTTGAAAGAGCAAAGTATATTCTTCCAGTTATACTAAGCAAAGTTGCTAATAACGTAAAAAATCAAGAAACAGGTATAAAAACAAATGAGAATATTACTGAAGATTTAATAGATGGTACTGTAAAAGAGCTTAAAGCAGAAGAGGTAGGAAAATTATCTGTATTTTTAGGTGGAGGAAGAATAAAAAAAGAAGATAAAATAGATTCATCAGTTGGAATTGTCCTAAATAAAAAAATAGGAGACAAAATAGAAAAAGGAGATATAGTAGCATATATACACTCTAATGATGAAGAAAAGGGAAAAGAGGCAGTGCAAAGATTAAAAGAAATATATGTAATAGAGTAAAATTTGCCATAACATAGCAATAAAAACTGGAGCAAAAGTACCGTAAAAAACATATAGACTAATAAAATAACAAGCCGTGAATAAAAATTCACGGCTTTATTCTATAATTTATATAAAAAAATTTTACTTTTAGATAATAAATAAAATTGCTATAGTATGAAAAGCTTTGTTTAAAGCTTAATACTTGGCTTATAATCTACAAAGCTATCTTTTGAAAAATATCTATTTAAGTTTTTTATACTAATACCTGTATCATAAGAAATTGTTTCCATAGAACAAGTCATATCAGAATCTTCTAAGAAATTTTTTAATTTGTTCATTTCAAAATTATCCTTTGGTGCACAATTAGGACAAACATCGCCACTATTTACAAAAAAACAACCACATCTACTACATTTATTAAATTGCATAAAATTCACTCCTTATTACTAATATAAAATTTATAATGCAATTCTATCATATATTTTTACAAAAAGAAACAAAAATATACTAAATTTTTATTTTTTGTTTCCAAATAGCTACAATTCACAGTTTATCCTAATTCCATTTAGGTTAGGCAATTGGTGAAGTTTGCATTATTGCTGCGAAATTTACTAAAAATTGACATAATCGTTAAAAAGTATTATAATAGACATATAAGCAGTTTAGCTTATGTATAAGAGTTGGAAACGAAAAAAACAAACGAAAGACATCATAGGGAGGACTTTATTATGAAAAAACGTTTTATCAGCATTGTTCTGGTACTGGCTATGGTAATGGGTATTGCACTCACCGGTTGCTCCGGTAGTGTGACCATCCCTGACACCAACATCGAGCTTGGTTTCTCGATGTCCCAGAAGGACATTGAGAAGTTGCTTGGAGCTATCCAGGGCAACACTTCTTCCGATAAGGATGAGGACAAGGACGACGATGACACCGACTACCCCACGGTAGGCAGTGTTGAAATCAGAAACACCGTGGTGACACGGGACAACAAGGGTAACATTACCCAAGTTGATTTTGATGTCACAATGAATAACGTTGACCGGGACGATTACAAGGACGCAGCTGCGAAAGCCTGTGCAATAGTAATTTCCAGGTTGAAGATTGACATCGACGATGTCAAGGTTGCCCGTATGGAGAGTACGGACAAATCCAATGTGGTTCACGTTACTATTCTGCTCAAGTGAGCAAATTGGAATGTGACCACAAGTAAGTAAAGTTTCCAACTGCCCCCCACAGGAGTAATTCTGTGGGGGGTAAAATTTTTGTGTAAAAGTTGTAATTCACACCTGTAAAATTTTGCTAAAACCCTTGAAATTACTAAAAATATGTGATACAATAATATACGTTAAAAATACACACACAAGCTAGTTTAAAAAGGAGTGCTTGTTGAATTATTAAAGAAAAGTAGAAAAACATAAATAATAAAATTAAAAATTATTTATTAACTAAATAAAAATACATTTCTTTTGGTAAAACAAGTCTTTTTAGATGCTTATGCTTAGTGGAGGTAAAACAAAAAAGGGAGGAATTAAAAATGGCAGTAGTTGCAATGAAACAATTACTAGAAGCAGGTGTTCACTTTGGACATCAAACAAGAAGATGGGAACCAAAAATGGCAGAATACATATTCCAAGCTAGAAATGGTATTCACATCATCGATTTACAAAAAACATCTAAAAAATTAGACGAAGCATATGCTTTCTTAAAAGAGCAAGCTGAGGAAGGAAAAACAGTTCTATTTGTAGGAACAAAAAAACAAGCACAAGAATGTGTTAAAGAAGCTGCAGAAAAATGTGGTATGTACTATGTTAATCAAAGATGGTTAGGTGGTACTTTAACAAACTTTACTACAATTAGAAAAAGAATTGACAGATTAGAAGAACTAGAAAGAATGCAAGAAGATGGAACATTTGATGTTCTACCTAAAAAAGAAGTTATTCTTTTAAAGAAAGAAATGGAAAAACTAGAAAAAAACCTTGGAGGAATTAAAGATATGAAAGAACTTCCAGGAGTAATGTTCATAGTTGATCCTAAAAAAGAAAGAATAGGAATATTAGAAGCTAGAAAATTAGGTATTCCTGTTATAGGTCTAGTAGATACTAACTGCAATCCAGAAGATGTAGATTATGCAATACCAGGAAACGATGATGCAATAAGAGCAGTTGCTTTAATTGCTGACTGTATGGCAAATGCAGTTATAGAAGGAAAACAAGGTGAATCTATGGAAGCAGTAGATAGCGAAATGGCAGAAGAAGTAGAAGAAAAAGAACCAGAAAGCATAGAAGAAGTTGTTGCTTCAGAAGATGCTGAAGAAAAACCAGAAGCTAAACCTGCTAAAAAAGCAAAAAAAGCTGAAAAAGTTGAAGAATAATTAAAAAATATAAATTTTATATAATTAAAATATAAATATTAGATTATGTAAAAGTATGCTTTGTTTTAAGAATAATACACTTTACAGATTTATTAAAAACTAAAAAGGAGGAGAGCTTAAATCTGCTCTATCTCCTTATTTTTTAATACAATAAGACTACATAAAATAGGTAAATACATAGAATATAAAATTAGAATAGGGGGAATTTTTAAATGATTACAGCAAGCCAAGTTAAAGAGTTAAGAGAAAAAACAGGTGCAGGTATGATGGACTGCAAAAAAGTTTTAACAGAAACTAATGGAGATGAAGAAAAGGCAATAGAACTTTTACGTGAAAGAGGAATTGCAAAAGCAGCTAAAAAATCAGATAGAATAGCAGCAGAAGGTCTAGTTGAAACATATATATCAGAAGATGGAAAAGTTGGAGTTGTTGTTGAGGTAAATGCTGAAACAGACTTCGTAGCTAAAAATGAAGAATTCAGAAACTTTGTAGCTGATGTAGCAAAACAAATAGCTAAAGAAAACCCAGCTGATGTAGAAGCATTGTTAGAACAAAAATCAATAGCAGAACCTGATAAAACAGTAAGAGAAGTATTAACAAACAAAATAGCTACAATAGGCGAAAATATGTCAATAAGAAGATTTGTTAGATTCGAAACAAATAATTTACTAGAAAGCTATATACACGGAGATGGAAAAATAGCAGTATTAGTAGAAATGGAAAATGGAACTCCAGAACTTGCAAAAGATGTTTGTATGCAAATAGCTGCTGCAAGACCAGAATTCTTAGATAGAGCATCAGTTCCAGCAGATAGACTTGCAAAGGAAATGGAAATATTAAAAGCTCAAGCTATGAACGAAGGAAAACCAGCAGAAATAGCTGAAAAAGTAGTACAAGGTAGAATAAATAAATTCTATAGTGAAGTATGCTTAGTAGAGCAAGAATTCGTTAAAGATTCAGATATAAAAGTAGGAAAATTAGTAGAATCTAAAGGTGCAAAAATAGTAAGATTTGCAAGATTTGAAAAAGGTGAAGGATTAGAGAAAAAACAAGAAAACTTTGCTGAAGAAGTTGCAAAACAAATGAATGGATAATTTTGTAAGCAAAAATTCTCTAAACATACATTAAAAAAACATTATCCAGTAACACACAAAATAATAAATTTACAAAAAGGGCTTTATTTAAAAGTCCTTTTTTGATATAATGAACTAGAAAATTTATGTGGGAGATGATGTACAATGCTGTTAAAAATTGTTACATTTAATATAGCACACGGAAAAGGCTTGGATGGCATAATTGATTTGGAAAGACAAGCTGAGTTAGTAAGAAAATGCAATCCAGATATTGTGTTTTTGCAGGAAATAGATATGTATACAAAAAGAGCAGGAGAAAGAAATCAAATACGAGAGTTTAGCAAAAAAATAAATCTTCCATATTGTTCGATGGAGAGCAATATAACATTAGAAGATGGCTACTATGGTGATGGAATAATAAGTAGATTTCCAATTTCATTTTCAGTAAATTATTTAATGCCATTAACAGATTTAAACCACGAGCAAAGAGGAATATTGTGTAATAGAATATCACTTCGGAACTGCTAAAATAAACTTATTTTCTGTACATCTTTCAACATATAAAGACGAACGAATTTTAGCTTGTAAAGAATTAAACAGAATAATAAGTAAAATAGATAAAAACGAAATAATAATTATAGGTGGAGACTTTAACGTTGGTGTAACAAGGCTTGGAAAAGGAAAGTATACCTATGAAAAGCAAGAGGAATATGAAGAATATAATATTTTAGGAAAAAAACTAAATCAGTTACCAAATAGCGAAGACACATGGTTTTCTAAATTGGGACAAGGATGTATTGACACAATGTTTTATTCAAAAAACATAGAACTATTAAAATACGAAACCATAAATACTGAGCAAAAATCAGACCATAGCATTATATATGCAGAATTCAATATATAAAAAGCAATAGGTTTATAGGTAAAACCTTTGTAAAAAACCTAAATATATTACAAAAAAGGGATTATACGAGGAGATGACCAATGGATAAGAAAACGAAAATCAAGTTTAATGTATTAGCAATATTTGTTATAGTGCTTTTTTGCTTTGCATTAACACCAAAAACATTACAAAATGATACTTATTATACCATAGCAATAGGAGAACATATTATGGAAAATGGAATAGATATGCAAGATCCATTTTCTTGGCACGAAGATTTGCCATATACATACCCACACTGGCTTTATGATGTAGGTACATACTTAGTATTTGAGGCAGGAGAAACAATAGGAATAGGTGGCTTTACAGCAATATACATAGTTACTGTAGTTTTAGCCATTACATTAGGAATAGTAATATACTATGCAATGAATAAAATATGTAAAAATCAATTAGTATCATTTTTTATTACTTTAGGAGTAATGTATTTACTAAAAAGTTTTATATGTGCAAGAGCACAACTAGTTACATACATTTTATTTGTGCTAACAATATTATTTATAGAGCAATTTATAGAAACCAAAAAGAAAAGATATATAGTATACTTAATAATAATACCAATTATTATTGCTAACGTTCACTGTGCAGTATGGCCATTCTACTTTATATTATATCTTCCATATATTGCAGAATATATAATAGCAATGCTAACAGGCTCAAACCTATATTATAAAATTGCTATTAAAATTAATAAGCACAAAGTAAAAAAATTAACTCTAAAAAATAAAGACCAAGAAAAAATAGATGCAATTACACAAAAAATAGAAACACTACAAAAGGAAAGCGAAGAATTTGAAGCAAAGCAAAGACGTAGAAGAGAACAACCATATAAAATAATACTAAAAAAAGAAAAGTGCGTAAAATATCTTATACTAGTAATGATTATATGCATATTCACAGGCCTATTAACACCTTTAGGAGACACACCATATACATACTTGCCTAAAACAATGCAAGGAAATACAATGGAAAATATTAGTGAGCATTTACCATTAACTTTAATAGATGATGTAAAAACAATGGTAGTAATTGTTCTATTCTTACTAATACTAATATTTACAGATACTAAAATTAAATTGCGCGACCTATTTATGATAGCTGGACTTGTGCTAATGGCATTTATGTCCAGAAGACAGGTATCTATGTTTGTACTTATAGGAGGTTTTGTATTCGCAAAATTACTAGTAGCGCTAATAGACAAATACGACAAAGGTGGTGCAGAGCAAGCAGTAAATGCCATAACTACTATATGGGGCAAAATTATAACTATACTATTAGCAATATTAGTAGCATTTACATTATATAGAGGAAAAATAAATAACCCAATAGTAAGCACAAGTTCATACCCAGTAAAAGCTTGTGACTATATACTAGAAAATGTAGATATAGAAAATATGAGAATATTTAATGAATATAATTACGGAAGTTATTTATTATATAGGGGAATACCTGTATTTATAGACTCAAGAGCAGACTTATATACTCCAGAATTCAATGGAACTAAAGATGAAGAAGGAGAGTATGAGGGAAGAGATATATTTACAGATTATATAAACACAACCAACATTTCGAGATATTACGAAAACACCTTTAAAGAATATGACATAACGCACGTGCTTATACGAAAAAATACAAAATTGAATATGTTATTATCAAGAGATAAAGAACATTATAAAGAGTTATATTCAGATGACAACTTCATCTTTTACGAAAGAGAAACAGAATAATATTATATAAAGCTTTTTACAATTGGGGACGGGATTAAATTGTAAATTATTGGCTGAAATCAAGATGTAGAGCAACTTTGGAAGAATGTGAAATAAAATAAGACAAATTTGTGAGACTTGCTGTATAGTAACAGTTATACTAAAATAAGCAAATTTGATTGATAGAACAAAATGAGTTTGTTAAATAAATTATAATATAGGAGCATAAATTGTGGAAAAGATAGTAGCAGATTTAGAAAATATGCGTCTAGATGCATACATTTCAAGCAAAAAAACAAATCTTTCAAGAACTAACATACAAAGGCTAATAGAAGAGGGCAATGTATTAGTGAATGGGCAAAAAAAGAAAATATCATATAAAGTTCAAATAGGTGACAATATAGAAATAAATATTCCAGAGGCAAAAGAAACAAGTATAAAGGCAGAAAATATACCAGTAGAAGTTGTGTATGAGGACGATGACATAATTGTTGTAAACAAGCCTAAAGGAATGGTAGTGCATCCTGCGAACGGTAATCCAGATGGAACTTTAGTAAACGCAATTATGGCAATGTGCAAAGCTAGTTTATCTGGAATAGGAGGAGAAATAAGGCCTGGAATAGTACACAGGCTAGATAAAGATACATCAGGATTGTTAATAGTTGCTAAAAATGATTTAGCACATATAAATATGAGCAATCAAATAAAAGATAGGAAAGTTAAAAAAATATATATTGCATTAGTAAAGGGAAATATAAATGAAAACGAAGCAACAATAAATATGCCAATAGGCAGAAGCACAAAAGATAGAAAGAAAATGGCAGTACGAAAAGATGGAAAAGAAGCAATAACGCACTTTAAAGTGCTAAAAAGATATAAAAACTATACATTGCTTGAAGTAAAAATAGATACAGGTAGAACACACCAAATAAGAGTACATATGGCAGAAATAGGACATCCTGTTGTGGGGGATATGGTATACTCAAAAGGAAAAAATGAATTTGGAGTAGAAGGACAAATGCTACATTCAAAGAGTTTAGACTTTAAACACCCAATAACAGGCAAGGAGATGCACTTGGAGGCTAGATTGCCAGAATATTTTGAAAAAGTATTAGAAAAATTAGATAGAGAGAATAATTAGCAAAAGGAAAGGAAGAATATAGTTAATGGAAGAGGTTAGATTGCAAAAATTCTTGGCAAATCAAGGTGTTTGTTCAAGAAGAAAAGCAGAAGAGTATATACAGCAGGGATTAGTGAAAGTAAATGGAGAAACTGTTACAGAATTAGGCACGAAAATAAATCCTGAAAAAGATGAAGTGATTTTTAAAGGAAATAAAGTAGGAAAAGTAGACAAAAAAGTATATATTTTACTTAATAAACCAATAGGATATGTTACAACAACAACTGACCAATTTGGAAGAGATACGGTTATAGATTTAGTTAAAGTAAAGGAAAAAGTTTTACCTGTAGGTAGGCTAGATATGTACACATCAGGGGCTTTGATTTTAACAAACGATGGAGAATTTATATATAAGGTAACTCATCCAAAATACGAAATAGAAAAAACATATAATGTTACAGTAAAAGGAATTATAACAAAGGACGAGGTAAAAAAACTAGAAGAGGGTGTAGCAATTGAGGACTACACATCAGGTAAAGCAAAGGTAAAAATTTTAAAAACAGATGCAGAAAAGGATATTTCGAGAATAGAAATTACAATTCACGAAGGAAAAAATCGTGAAGTTAGAAAAATGTGCAATGCTATTGGAAGGAAGGTACTAGCACTTCATAGAAGTAAAATAGAGGATATTGATGTAAAGAATTTAAAACTTGGAGAGTGGAGGTATTTGACAAGTAAGGAAGTAGCTAAGTTAATGAGTAAATAATATTTGCAAAAAATAGTTGTAGAATGTAAAATTTTATGGTAAAATAAAGAAGTGTAAAAAATAATTTAAATTAGCAATGCTTTTTTAGATTAGAGTATACCAAAAAGGAGAGAAATATATGGTAGAAGATAATGAAATAAAGGCGGTAGTATCACCTTTTGCAGTAAGAGAAGGAGAAATAAAAACATTTGATGGTAAAGACGGTTATGTGTCTATGAACCAAATTATTCATAAAATAAATATAGGACATATAAATGATTTACACTTCAAAATATTAGAGCTTGTAAATGAATTTGAGTTTATAACATCAAGACAAATATATCAAATGCTACAATGGAAGAATGTTGAAATAGCTTCTCAAGATAAATTAAATAACAAATTAGAACAGTTAATAAAATCTAAAATACTTACAAGATATTATTTTAAAGCAGAAGATGGAAAAGGAATATATAGAATATATTGCCTAGAAAAAATGGGCAAATATTTGCTTAATTCAAGAGGAATAGATTGCAAATGGCAACCAACAGATAACACAAAACCAGTGCCAATGATAAAGAAAAGGCTTGCAGGAAACCAAACAATTATAGCATATTTAAGAAAAGTAAAAGCATTTGACTCGTATACAGTAAAGCCTGCAATTACAGCAAAGCAAGCAGGAAAAACATTTAAGGCAACGGGTGGAAGTGTAAAATTAACTAAAAACAATAAATCTATAGAATTTTTATTTGAAGTAATTAGAAGAGAAGAGGATTGGGAAAAGAAGCTAGTAGACAGGATGAGATTATACAATGACTTTTATAACAATTATGTATCAGGCGACTCAGGCTTTAGCTCAATGCCACAACTTATTCTAATATGTGAAGATGAAAAGCATATGGCTGAAACATTTAAAACAATAGTAATGAACAAAGTTGAAATGCAAAGAATTAAGATGTATTTTTCAACAGATTTAAGACAAAATGAAGAGACACTTGATAAGACTTTAGTAGAATTTAAACTAGAAAATGGAAAATACAAAATGGAAAATGTGGAAGTTAAGCTATTGGGAATATAATTTTCTAATTAGCTTTAACAATATTGTTAGCAACAAGCTTTTGCATAATTATATATATGGCAACAAGTGTTTACAGGATGAATACAAATATTCGACAAAAAAATGGATTGAATCTTACGATTAAAAGTAAGATTCAATTCATTTTTTCAGATAGTAAATTTTCCGAATGACAAGCTTAAGTTCACTTTGAATGTGCATTAGCAAAGTAAAATGAACATAATGCTTATTATATGGTTATATAACCAATAGATAGAAATTTATAATTGAGATATAATATATAGATAGATAAAATGTATAAGAAAAAAATAAATTGTTAGAATAATATAAAGATAGTTAAATCCACGATAGGAAGTTGGTATTTTTGTTTAATTTACAGGAAAATTTAAAAAAATTTGCAGGAGAAAAAACAGTAATAGCAAAGATGGCTTTCTACAAAGTAAATTTGTTTTAAATGGTTTAGTTTATGAGATTGAAAACGACTTATTGAAAATAAGCGATGAAAAAAATGATTGCTATATAAAAATAAATCTAAATCAAGTATATAGGGCAGATAATGAAGAAAGAAAAATAAAAGATAGACAATAAAGTCTATCATAAATTACTTTTTAAAATTTTCTAATTTTTCTTTATCAGAATCATCTAAATTATTTAAACCAAATTCTAATAAAGAAATTACAATTTTATTAAAAGATAAATTTTTAATATTAGCAAGATTTTGAATATCATTTACAATATTTTCAGGTAATCTAAGAGTTTTGCTAATGCCACTATGATTTTCTGGAATTTTTAATTTATTCATACCTAAAACCTCCTCAGCAAGATATTTTATATTAAAAAGTAAAATAAATATGCACCTAAAAGTACTTGCAAAACAGATACGGATATGTTAATATAAATATGAAAATCAGTGTATTATTATTGCAAAATAGCTAATAATAATATAAAAACACAAATGAGGAGGATAAGATGAAGAAAAAGAATATTGAGATTAAAGAAGAATTAAAACAGATAAAAGGAATAACATTAGTGGCACTAGTTATTACAATAGTAATTTTAATAATATTGGCAACAATAACAATAAATGCAGCATTTGGAGATGGAGGTTTAATAGAAAAAGCACAGTCTTCAAAAAATATGGCAGAAGATGCTGTAGAAAAAGAGTATAACAAGATGAATTCATTGATGGATGAATATTCTAATATAATGGCAGAAGATTCAAACATACCAACAGAACCGAACACAAATACAACAGAAGAACCAAGTACAAATACAGTAGAAGAACCAGAGCCAGAACCAGAGACTCCAACAGTAGATGATGCAAAAAATAGTGGAGAAAAATTTGAGGATACGACAGAAATAAAAGATGACTTAGAAAATGAAGTAACAATACCAGGAGGGTTCCACATAGCAGAAGATAGTGGAACGAAAGTAGAAGAGGGAATAGTAATAGAAGATGATGCAGGAAATGAATTTGTGTGGATACCGGTAGGTGAATATAAAGTGTCAACAACAATAAATTCGACGGGAAAATTGACAAATAATTTAAGTAGAAGAACTTTTACATCAAGTGGAGCAACAGAAGTAAACGGAGATAGTGCTATAAAGCAAGATTCATATACAAGCTTTTATGGGAGGGAAATAGTAACTCGATTGCTTATAGTCAAATAGGAATATTTAAAACAAGTGTAGTAAGTAAAGGAGGTTTTTATATAGGAAGATATGAACAAGGAGAAAAAAATGTATGCAAATCGGGTGTAAATGTTTATGCATACATAGGAAGAGATGAAGCAAAAGCAAAAGCTGAATCAATGTATAATGAAAATAGTTATGTAAAAAGTGAACTAATAAGTAGCTATGCTTGGGATTCTGCTTTAAATTTTATATGTCAAACAAATTCAGCAGGATATGTACTAGCAACTACTACCAGTAAAAATTATGGTAATTTAGGAACTTATAGTGGTACACTAACAGGAGGCTATCCAAAGGATAAATATAGTAATATCTATGACTTGTTAGGTAATTGTAGAGAGTGGACAACAGAATATGTATCTCCTAATATGCGGTGATAGTGTAATTAGAGGAGGGTATTATAATGATACTGGATATAATCCTTCTGGACGTTCATATGGCTGGAAATCGGATAACGCAGCTTATGTTTCTTTTCGTGTTCAGCTTTATATAAAATAAACAATAGAAAATATAAATAAACAATTCAAGAGGGAGGCTATATAGCCCCCCTCTCTTGTGGCAATTGTACAAACAAAGAGCCACATTTAGAAAGTGATTTTTACTACTTTTTGAGTGTTTTCCTCGGCAGTCGGTGCAAACTCAATTGTAACAGTTGTCCCAACTTGCAACAAAACTTGTCTGTTACTATTTTTGATAGAAGACATATACAAATTACTATCCTCAGCAAGTGTGAAGTAAAAATATGTGTTACCATCAATCTCGGCAGTAACCAAGAAAGTTATAGCACCTGTAGTAGATTGTACTTGTGATGTGTCAATACCATTAGTATTAACATCCTCTGTTTCAACAGAATCACTACTTAAGCCCACTTCTTGTCGATACAGTGCAAGAGCTTCTTCAACAGTACGAGCCTGGACAGTATGGGAATAGTTTTGCACATTGCTAAATGCATATCTTTGGATTAAACCTGCGTTGTCTTTTAATACCATAAAGTACGTCGGCAAACCATCAATATTGACAATAGTAGGAAATGTAGCAACATACCCTAAATTTTGTACTAGCCCTTGTGCTGCTGCTTGAGCTGATGACTCTTCTGCACCAGTGCAAGAATAAAACTTTACCACGCCAGTTCTTGGGTTAGCAAGAATAAAACCAACGATTGATTCTGCTGCATTTGCAGGTGTTACACCTGTGTAGAATACAATACCATCAGAAGAAAGAGTAGTGTTGTAACCTGTAAAGCCCTCCTCATCATCTCTATAATAATACGAGGTTCTGTTAATACCAGTAGCAGAGAAATTGATGAAACCGTTTACATATTCGAAATTGTAATAGACCATTTTCATTAAATAATCAAGGTCAAACGCGTGGTCTACCCAATTTGGAAGATTAGATACAGTGTATTCTTGACTTTCGCCAGTACACGCATCCGTGATGATAAACGAATTTTCTGTTTTACCACCCCAAAAACCAATGTTAGTAGTTTTCACAGAAGTAATCCAGTAAGGATTACCGTTATCGTCAATTTCAAAGAAAGATTTGCCGAATACGTAGCTAGGATATTGATTCCTAAGATGCCGGAACAAATCATAACTAAAAAAAGCACTAGGAGAATACTTAATAGGATTCTCCAATATAACGAGCTCAGCCTCTTGAGTTACTGCATTAACTAAAACATAACCAGGAATTCCAGCAGAGCTGGCTTTTGTATATTTGAAAAAACCTCCATAGTTAATAGGAGAAATACGATACTGTGTATCATTATACAAAATAAGGTTATATTCATTATCTACATCGTACCAAGAGGGGTTATCCAGGCTAGCAAGAGTTCTATCGCCAAGTCTTTCGGCTGTGTCTACGTCAACTACAGCTAAATTATTGATATTACTATTTGCTATTTCTTCGTTAAAGGTGCCATCTTCAATATCAATCAAAGCTCGATATTGCTGTGCGTGAAATATTTGTGTAGAAGTAACAGCTCCAATAATTATAGCTACTATGATAATACCAACAACAATTCCAATGGAAATTGTGAAAAACAAATCATCACCATCTTCTGCTATAATGAAACAGAGCAAGGCAATACAGATTATAACAAATACAAATGCATACAATCCACCAGAATTGAATGACCACACAGGCAAGAAGAGATAGTTAATCAAAAGACCTGCGACAATGACTACTGCTAATGCAATAAACCGGGGAATGGATACTAAGTTTTTCATAAAAGCCAATCCTTTCTTTCTTTTGAGAGTACACTCTCTGTTAATAATACATAAGCTTTAAGCTTATGTTGACCATTATACATCAAAATTCTAAATATTGCAAATGAACAACATTGTATATTAGAAAATTATAGAATACAATATAAATACGTTGAAAAATAAATAACAAATGCGTGCAAAACATATTTGACATATACACTATGTACATATATAATATATGGCGGAGGAGAGAAAAGTGTATAGATATAAAATAGAAGAACTAAAAAGATGGAAAGAATCGGAAGAAAGAAAACCTTTAATAATAACAGGAGCAAGACAAGTAGGAAAAACTTGGTTAATGAAAGAATTTGGTAAAAATTATTACGAAAAATGTGCATATATAAATTTTGAAGACAACAGCAGAATGCAACAATTATTTACTGAAGGTTTTAATATAGATAGAATTATACACGGTTTGAAAATGGAAGCAAGAACCAACATAGAACCGGGAAAAACTTTAATAATTTTTGATGAAATACAAGAAAATCCTAAGGCATTAAATGCATTGAAGTACTTTTATGAGCAATCAAACGAATATCATATAATAGCGGCAGGTTCATTACTTGGCTTAGCAATACACGAGGGAAAGTCATTCCCTGTTGGAAAAGTAGATTTTTTGAATTTATATCCTTTAAGCTTTTATGAATTTTTATGGGCTATAGGAGAAACGGACTTGGTAAAGCTCATAAAAAGTGGTGATATAAATTTAATAAATGCATCAGCCGATAAATTAAAATCGTATTTAAAACAATACATATACATTGGAGGTATGCCAGAAATAGTAAACCTATATGCTAAAAATAGAGATTTAGAAGAAGTAAGGCGAAAGCAAGAAATACTATTAGAATCATATGGACAAGACTTTTCTAAGCACGCTCCTAATAATCTTATACCAAAAATAAGGCAAATTTGGAACAATATTCCAACACAATTAGCTAAAGAAAACAAGGAGATTATAAATAGCTTCGGAGGAGAAGTTGCAAAAGTTGAAGAATATGAGACTGCTTTATCTTGGCTTATAGATTGTGGATTAGTTTATCAGGTAAATAGGGTAAACGATTGCAAAGTGCCACTTTCAGCATACAAAGATTTTAATGCTTTTAAATTATATTTATTTGATGTGGGCTTATTATGTGCAATGGCTAATATTGATGCCAAAATTATTTTAGAGGGTAATGATATATTTATAGATTTTGAAGGCGCTTTGACAGAACAGTTAGTAGTAAATGAACTAAAAAATAATATAACACAAGATGTATTTTACTGGTCTGAAAGCGAAGGCAAAAAAGAAGCTACCTATGTAATTCAACTTGATGGCAACAATATTCCTATTGAAGTAAAACAAAATGAAAAAGTAGAATTGAGTGGGTTAAAAGCTTTTATAGAAAAGTACAAAACAAATATAAACATACGAACTTCTATGGATGATTACAAAGAGGAGAAAAGGTTGATAAATGTACCTTTGTATTTGGTAGGTGATTTGAGAGAGATTTTGAAAGATAAATAGAACAGTTGCTCAATGCTAAAAAGTATCCCAAGGCTAAAATAGTCTTGGGATATATTATATAAAATATTTTTTTAATTTTCTTCTTTCTTTCTGTTCAAATCAAATATAATTGCATCATCATTTTCTAAGAAATACTTTGAGTCTGTAGAATCTGTACGAATTGGATCCACTTCTTTATTAAAGTCTTCTGGGTCATTTGCTGATGTGGCACCTGCAAAGTTTCCTCTAAATTTTGTTGTAATTGGTTTCTTTTTTATGTTGTCAGATATTCCACTAGTAAATTTCTCAAAATTATATTCCTTAAGCTTTTTAGGTTCTTTGTACTTCGCTTCAAGAAAATCTAATTTACCTTTACCAACCATACTTTTTCCTTTACTGTCTTTAATTTTATATATAATTTGCTTTGCTTTTAAAGACATTATTTTTCCTGCTGAGTAATTAGATTTCCATTTATACTCTATACCACCTAATTTTGTATCATATCCAAAGTTGTCTTTATCAGGATTAGTTTCATAACTACTGTTCCAAGTCCACTCTCTTTTATCTTGTAATTCAGTTTGCCACCACTGAACATCCTCAGGTAGAGCATTTCCAAAAATTACTTTATTTACACAGTTAGCAAGAATTTCATCTTTAAAGTTTCCTTTTTCGTTGCCAGAAAGTTGTGATAGTGTTTGAGCTGATAAAATGTTGCCAACCTTATATTTTCTGTATACTGTAAATATTGGTTCAATTGCCTTGCATAAGAACTCTGGAAAATCGTCTATATATAAGAAGTGTGGAATTCTGTTGCTATCATTTCCAGGTCTTGAAAGTACAGATTGTTGCATTAGCAGTAAGAAGAATATACCAAATGCCTTATGTGCATTTGCACCTAAATCTCCTCTACGTGTACATACAAATGTAACTTCGCCATTAGCTAAAACAGAATCATAAGTTAAGTTATTTGTTCTGTTACATAATATATTTTTTACACCGGGATATCTAAGTAAGTTGTCTAATTCAGCCGATGCTGTAAACACAGATTGTTTTGTGGTTGCAACATCTCTACCATCTGCATAAAAGTTATTTTCAAAATATCTTATAAGTATTTTATATTTTTCTGCAAGTTCTGGAATTTCTTTCATCTTATTACACATATCTTCTACTAAAGAAAAGTCGTTCATCATATTAAGCATATCCTCAAGGTTTGGTAAATCGCCTTCGTTTAGTCTTGGATACATTTCTTTTAATAAAATTGAAAGATTTTCTATAATTTGAATTGCAGCATTTTCTCTAAATGCTTGTTGTAAATCTGGCCTGCTAGTTGCGTATAGTCCTTTTAAAACTGATGATATTGCCATACCAGTTTTAATAGGGTCATCATATACAAATGGGTTCATACCTGGAGAATCTGCATTATTTGGGTCAATTAAATTTACGTGTATTTTATAATTTTTAGCTACATTTAACATTCTTTCTACAGAATCATATTCTGCTGATAAGTAAGTTAAACCAAAGTTTTTGTATACATATTTTCCATTTGCTTTGCCTAAAATCATTTTTTTCATATAGGCTTTATATAAATCTTCTTTGTCTGGGTTTGGTGTTAACATATCTAGTGTAAAGTTTTCAGTTAAGTAATTATTGTCATAAGGAAGATTTAAAGTTGCTATACCAGTTCTTAATGCAGTAAAGCCCATTTCTTTTGATATTTCTCTAAAGAAATATTTTCTATCTAAATCCCTTGCCATAAGTGGCTCATATATCATTGTAGTTTTTCCTGAACCAGATACACCAACAACTAGGAAAGATTCTAGTCTTTTTGTTTCAGGCATAACAATATCTTCACCAGTTTCACTATCTACACATAGCATAACTTCGCAAGAGTATTTGCCTGTATCTTTTGGCTTACCAGATAAACTAAGTCCACCATAATCAAAAATTGAGTCCTTAAGGTCTTTAGTATCGTTAATTGTAAATGTAAGCCATTTAAATACCTTATAAAAGCTAACTAGTGGTATATAAAGTGAAATTGCAGTAAAGGCAGGCCTAAATAAATTTGCATACTCAGCTACTATTTCGGGGTAGTTAGGAACCGATAGTATAAGTGTCCACGCAAGGGAGTTTAGCCCTTGAACTACAAACGATACAGTAAGCATATATAGCGTAATTATGTATGTATTAAAGAACCTCAGTTTATCAACATCGGCCTTAACAAATTTAGAACCAAAAGAAAAATAAAAAGCAAAAACAACAGCTGCAAATGCTAAAGTATATTCAATTGGTCCCCAATATGAATAGCCTACTCCCGTAAATATCATAAACATCAATTCTACTAATCTATCGACTAATATATATGCAGAAATTAGTGTTAAAATATATGTTACGAAAGTATTTCTATCTGTTTTTAAAAATTTAAGAAAATTATCTATATACTTCAATAAATTCACCACTTTCAAAACTTAAAATCATACATATATATTATCTAATAAAATCGAAAAAAATACAATAGTTTTTGCAAAAAAAGTGGGAAAAAGCTTGCAGTTCTTAGACTTGTTTTTGTCAAACAATGAACTACAACAAAGCATAAAACAAACTAAAACGAATACTATTAGGTATGAGAAATTTTAAGTGTAAAGATAGAAAACTAAAGAAAACTAGTTTCCTCAAGAATGTGTTTATTTTAGTTATAGCACATATATTTATAAAAATAATAGGAGTAATTAACAAAATATATTTAACCAATAAGCAAGGATTTGGTGATGAGGGAAATGCAATTTATTCTAGTGCATTTCAAATTTATGCATTGTTTCTTACAATATCGTCTATGGGTATACCAAATGCAGTGTCAAAGATAGTTTCGGAAAGGCTAGCAGTAGGAGATAGTAAAGGAGCGCATAAAACATTTAAAATTGCAATAATAACATTTGGAATGTTGGGCTTTGCCTTGTCACTATTTTTATTTGTATTCGCTGATACTATGGCAGAAAAGTGGCTTCAAATTCCAGAAGCAAAGCTTAGCTTATTAGCATTGTCGCCTGCAATATTTTTTACATCTATAACGGCAGTAATTAAGGGATACTTTAATGGAAGAGAAAACTTAAACATTGGTGCAAATTCGCAAACAATAGAGCAAATTTTTAGAACAGTAATTACAATAACTTTAATAGAATTTATTGCTCAAACTACTGGCTTTGATACTAGAGTGATGGCAGGGGGAGCAGCAGTAGCTACAACATTGTCTGAAATTGTTTGTTTTATATATTTATATAGATATTACGTAAGTGTAAAAAAAGAGATTGCGAATGAAATACGTAGAAGTGTAAATTACAAATATAAAGGAATAAGAAAAACCATAAAAGACATACTAAAAGTATCAATACCAATGTCTATAGGGCCTATTATTGGAGGAATAAATAGAAATATAGATTCACTTACCATAATAAGAGGATTAAAAAAATTTATGACAGAAACAGAAGCAAAACTGCAATATGGTATTTTAAGTGGAAAAATCGATACTTTAGTTTCATTTCCATTATCATTCAACTCGGCTTTTACAAGTACACTTATACCAGTGGTATCATCTGCAAAAGCAAGTAATAATTTAGAACTAGCTAGTAGAAAAATAAGATTTTCAATGCTAATTTCTATACTAATAGGGCTTCCTAGCACTGTGGGAATGATTATATTTGCAAAACGTATACTGGAGCTTTTATTCCCGAACCAACCATCAGGTGAATTATTATTGCAAATAAGTTCTATTTCAATAACTTTTATAATGTTTAATCAAAATATAAATGCAATATTGCACGGTCTAGGAAAAACTATTATGCCTACAATAATTTTAACTGCTGGAGCTACTATAAAGTTAATTTTAAATACAATATTAGTTCAAATAAATCCAGATAATTTTATATTTGGAGGAACTGCAGGAGCTGCACTTTCTACAGTAATAAGTCATATTTTTGTATGTACAGTTTCTATGCACTTAGTAAAAAAATATGTGAATATAAAATTTGGAATAGCTGATATTATAAAACCAATTTTAGCAACACTTATGATGGGAATTTGTATGGTATTTACATATCAACAGTTATTGTGCATATTTTCTGAAAAATTGTGTATACTATTAACACTATTGATAGCGATTACTATTTATTTTTTATTGATACTCGTTTTAAAAGTGTTTTCAGAGGAAGAAATAAAAAAAATACCATTTGGGAGTGCTGTATATAATGTACTAAAAGTATTAAAAATTTATAAATGAAAAATGCATATATTTTAATTTATTGGAAAAAATAGGTGAAAGAAGAATGAACTACTAAATGCATAACACGATTTTCCTATTGCTATTTGCAAATTAGGAAGAGGAGAGGCTTTAAACTGCGAAAGTTATAACAAGTACTTGCAAAGTAAAATTAACTTTTCAAATTTTAAAAAATGTAGTAATATGCAAAATTTAATAAAAAAAAGAAGGATTTTATTGAAATTTGGAGAATATTGATAGTAGTAGATAGCGTTTACAGTCTACATATGAAAATCTTATAGGAGGTAATTAAAATGAACAAATCAGATTTAATCGCAGCTATCGCAGCTAAAACAGGAGAAACAAAAAAAGATGCAGAAGCAACATTAAATGCTTTTGTAGACGTTGTAACAGATGCATTAGTAAAAGGAGATAAAGTTCAATTAGTTGGATTTGGAACTTTCGAAGTAAGAAAAAGAGCTGCTAGAAAAGGAAGAAACCCACAAACTAAAGAAGAAATAAAAATACCAGCTTCTAAAGCACCTGTATTCAAAGCAGGAAAAGCATTAAAAGAATTAGTAAATAAAAAATAATTTTGAAATTTATATAGAAATATGAATTCATAGGGGATATAGGATAAGATAAAATTTCCTATATCTTTTTTATTAAATTATATATTTTTTGAATAATGTGATATAATAGTGTAAAAAATAAGGAGGTTTGAAATATGAACAAATATAAATGTTTAGCGTGTGGCTATATTTATGATGACGCAGTTGAAGCTGTAAAATTTGAGGATTTACCAGATGATTGGGTTTGCCCATTATGTGGTGTTCCAAAGAGTTCTTTTGTAAAAGTTGAAGAATAAAAAAATATCAAGGAGTTTATAATATGCTCCTTGATTTTTTTGGTGCAGATGGTGGAAGTCAATGCTTGCTAATATGCTATTTTTAAGCATTTATGAAAATATTATCGAGCATATTCCGAGCTACAAACATATTAACAAGTAATTTTATAAATTGTTAAAAAATGATAAAAAATTTTTAACAATTTATAATTTACTGAAAAATCATATAAAATACAACTTGTAATTTGTTCCTTTACTTATTTATTATCTTTATATTTTATTGCTAATAATAAAATTATAAAACAAAAAAACAATTCTAAAGATGTCTCAAATATTAGCATAAAATCTCTACTATACAAAATTGCATATAATGTATATGACAAACTACTTACAACCCAAAGAATCCAAGAATTAATACTTAAATCACTTGATTTTTTTGTTTTGATCAATTTTATAGTTTGTGGTAAGTATGAAATCATTGTACATATTGATACTATGCCTAATAATATATTTCCTAGCATATTTATTCCTCCATTTACTATTTATCTACAACTTACTATAAATCTTTCAAATTATAAAATTGTATTTTATTATTAAATAATTGAGAAAACAATTAATAAAATTCCAATTATTACAAAAATTCCACCCCATATTCTAAGAATAATTTTCATTTTAGGATTTTTTAATAATTTATCTGGAATTCTAGGACTTTTAAGTTTCATAAAAAATTGAGGAACTAATAACATAAAAATTGCAACTATTGTAATTAAAATTCCTGTAATTAACATATAATATCTCCTACCTTCAAATTATATTTTTCTTTCATAAAATTTATAAATATAAAAACAAATATTAAAATCTCAAATGTTTTTTATTACTTATAAATTTCTACAAATATCTTACCATATAATTAATTCATTATCAACAAAAAACAAAAGTAGTTATGCTTTTGTGAAAATAGCAATATAAGAACCTGACCCGACTATACAATCAAAGATTGTAGTCGGGTACCCCAGAACCTTTTTGTTAACACAATAAAAATTGGTTATCAATTTTTGTGTTGCTATTTTTTAACTAAATTTGCTTTAGCATATTTAGTTAAAATCTAAAAAATACCAAGTGTGTTTTTTAGGCAAACGGGTGCAGGGTGTCCCTGCCACACTAACACTTTTGCCATAAGGCTAAAAAAGTGTTGTAGTGTGTTACAACACAATCTTAAAAAGCACAAATTTAAAAACATAAAGTGTTTGTTCTGCAGACTAAAAAGGAGGTACTTATAAATGAGTTATGCTATTATTAGAAATACAAAATATAAAAGAGAAAACCTAAAAGGAATATATCGCCATAACGAAAGAAAAAATAAAAATTATTCTAATAGAAATATAAATCCAGAATTATCTCATCTCAATTATTCACTAAAAAATTGCAAACATTCTTATGAAAAAGAGTTTGATTTAATAAAAGAAAAATATAATTTAAAAGGACAAATAAAAACAGTAAGTAATATTGCCTGTGAATATATTATTACTTCTGATAAAGAATATTTTAATAGTATTGGAATAGTTGAAACTAAAAGGTATTTTGAAACTGCTTATAAATTTGTATGTGAATATAAAAATCTAGGAGAACAATATATTTTATCAGCCAAAGTACATATGGATGAAGAAACTCCACATATGCATCTAGTTTTTATTCCAGTAGTTCATACAAAAGATAAAAAAGGTAATAATATTGATAAAATCGCTTGTAGTGAATTTTGGAAAGCAAAAGACAGTTACAGACAATTACAAGATGCTTTTTACAATTATATGGTAGCGAATAATTTTGAATTAGAACGAGGAAATCCAAGTGAAAGAGTTCATTTATCAGTTGAAGATTATAAAAAGATTACAAATTTTGAAGAAAGTAAAATACTATTGCAAGATGTAAAACTGGAATTACCTGATACTCCTGATATTTCAAGTTTTAAAAAACTAATGAAAAATAGAGATGATAAAATTCAAGAACAGATTATAAAACCTAAGGATAAAGCAATAAAAGAATTACAAGAACAAAATATTTTGCTTACTTTAACTTTAAACAAACAAATGCAAACTGTAGATAAAGCTGTAAAATATGAAAAAGAATTTAAACCCATTTTAGAAGAAAATATTGAACTTAAAGAAAAATACGAAATTTTAGAAAATACCTATAATCTTAAGTTACAGGAAGAAAAAACTAAGATTCAAAACAAATATGAAAACAGAATCTATAATTTAGAAAAAGAAAATAATTTTTTGAGAAAAGTTATAAATACTTTTCAGAAAACATTTGAAAAATTTATTCATTGGATTTGTATTAAATTCTCTATATCTGAAGAAGATAAGTTAATTATGAATTTTGAACTTGAAAATGATACTTATATTGATCCTGTAAAACAGATTAAACATGAAGAAGAACTAGAATTTGACATCTTTTAATATTATAGCTATAATGAATGTAAAAGGGAGTGGATTTTTATGAAAAAAAAGATATTTATTACTATAATAATATTATTAAGTATATCATTACTTTTTACAACTTTTATATTTTTTAACAAATCTAAAAATGTCAATTCAGAAAATATTAAAAATTTAGATAATTTATCTAATGATGAATTAATAGAGTTCTCAAATTCCGGAGATAAATTTCCAGATAATTTTATAGATAACAAATTAAATGATTATGAAAGAATTATAAATTCATCTAATTCTACCGAAGAAGCTAAAAGAGCTGTTCTTGAAGAATTTAACTCTAACAATATGGGATTTACTAATAAAGTTATAAAAAACAATTTATTAATAGAATCAGATTATTATTATGGTTTAGATGTAAGTTGGCTTTATACCCAACCTAATGGTAAATCATCTACATATAGTGAAAAAGTAATAAGTTTCAAAAAAAGCATTTATGATAGTGAAAATAGTATATTTTATTCAAAGGACAAAACAATAATAAAAGAAGTTTTAAATTTGATTTATTACATGCAAAATTACAATACTGGTGGAAGTAAAGTATTACAATCTGCCATATCTGAAAATTCTAATTGCTTCGAATACACAATTTATTATATTGAAAGAGTTTATGGAGATTGGGGACTCAATGACGTATTACATTTTCAAAAGGACGTAATTGAAATTGACAAGGAAACAGGTAAAATAATTCCAACTGATTCAATAGAAATTAGAGAAATAGAAATTTTAGGAACAGCCCCATCAATTGAATGATAAAATAAAAAATAAGTAGCCTATAACTTTAATAGGCTACTTATTTTTTATTTATCATATATTTTCAATTACATTCTCCACTTACTGCTTTTATATTGGCAGTAAGTTTACATTTTTTTGTTTCAACAAGAATTATTTTATAACATATTTTTGATTTCTACTTTTTGGTTTATCTGGTATTGTCATTTGTAATTTGCCTTCTTCTAATAATGTTTTTAAGTAATCATACATAAATGTTGGTCTATGTCTTAATCCAATATATTCCATAATTTCTTTTACACTTTTAGGCTCTTTACAAAATTCTAAAATCAAATTAATTTTATCTTCTTTCTTGTTCGGTTTTACTTGTTCGGTTAACTTGTTCGGTTTTACTTGTTCGGTATCGTAATCAAATGGATTTTCTTTGTACTTAAAAGAAACTCTTAAAAAATGATCCATAAATTTAAAACAACTTTTATCATAAGCATCTAATATTCTTAATACTCCAGAACCTATATTTTCAATTAAATCTACATCTTTGAACACTCTAATAAGTTCTTTGTTTCTTGGAGCAGTAACTCCTTCCAAAAATTCTTCTTGTGATAGTTCTTGAGGTAAACCACCTGCAGATGTTATTTCAATTCTATCAGAGTATAACTCTATAATTGGAGAATTCCCATAAGAGTAGTCATTATGTACAATGGCATTTATCACTGCTTCTTTTAGTGCTTTACTATCAATTTTTTCTACTTCTTTTCTTCCTTTATATTCTATTTTTGCATAAACTGTATTTTCAGTATCAAGCCTATCTAAGATTTTTTGTGTTGCTGTAATTAAACAACGGTATCCATATTCTTGATTTTCCACTAAATCCATTTTATTAGTATCTAAATATTTTACAAGTTTTATAGAAACATTATTTTCATCTGCTAATAGAAATGCATTATAATTGTATTTGCCTTCACTTGTTAATAAATCAAGATTTTGTAAAAAGTTATCATTTAATTTTAATCCGTGTTCTTCATAATAAATTTTTAGTTGATTAAATGTTAATTCTTGTCTTGGAGAGTCAATTTCTTTTAATGTATTTTAATTCTTCTGGAATACATATCGTCAATCATTCGCTGAGACACAGTTGTGCTACATTACTTGTTAAAAAAGGAATATCTTTAAGAGAAATACAAGATTGGTTAGGACATTCTAGTTCTAAAACAACAGAAAGATATACTCACTTAGATTTAAGTACAAAAATAAATTCTGCATCAGCCATTAAAAAAGCATTGAGTTTTAATACTAATACAGATATTAAAACAAATAAAAAAAATATATTAGATCTGGACTCTAATATACCTAATAAATAAGCATTTTCTAAAATTGTTAGAAATTTGTTAGAAAATTCTAGCAATTTTATTATAAAAGCATCAAGGTTATATATCTCAAAAGCCTTGATGCTCTAATGGTGCCAACGAAGTAGTTATCTACAACTTTTTGGCTCTCTTGACGATTGATACAAATATCAATCAAGCTTAAATATAGATTACCAGATTATTTAATAAAAATCAAGTAACTTAATAAAAATCTTTTTTGCGAAAATTTGTTTTTTGTATTGTTTTATTGTAAATTGTATGCTATACTAACTGACATAGGAAATGAACATAGTAGTAGATATGTGTTGCCACTGCACTAGATAACTTTGGTTATCAGAAAGTGAGGTGGTGTTTATGGGTTTTATACTTTTTTTAATATATGCCTTAATGGTATCATCAACAATAAACGTAGCCTTATTAACGATTTTATACATAAAATATGTAAATTCAAAAATAAATAAGGAATAAAATAACAACACATTCCACTATGCCAATATTGCGAATGTGTTGTTATAACTATATGTAGTGGTAACCGCATTCACTGCGGTTATTCATTTCCTATACTTATTATACACAGATAATTAAGAAAAGTCAAATAAAATTTTAAATAATAAAATTCATTTAAATCATTATTACAAAAATCTTGTAATACTTGCTTTGGATTTCTAATTATTTTCTGCTAATTTTTTCCTAATTAATATAATTCTATTTTTTGATTTTTCAATACTTTGCTCCAACTCATTAATTTGTTCTTTATATAAAAGTTCTAACTTTTCTTTTTGACTAGCAGATAAATCCTTTGTCAATTTAAATATATTCTTCTTGTTAATACCTATTTTTTCTAATTCTTCCTGAATTGCTAATAATTTTTGTTTATCGGGATCTTCTTCAAATTTTATGCTTTTTAAAAATGAGTTATTTCCTTTATTTGTGCTTGTTTCCTCTTTAATTATAGAAAAGTAATTAGAATTATTTTTTCCAAATAGTTTTCTTACAAAATTTATTAATTTTGATAAAATTCCTTTGTTTCTTATAACTTGTATACTTGTTTCATTTGAATTTACCATAACATCCTCCTTAATTATCATCTAAAGATTGTTGGTTTTGTGGTAATTGTTTATCATATTCATGTTCTAATTCTTTCGCTTTTTTAGCTTGTTCTCTCGTTTGCACTCTTTTAGTAGCACTCTTTAATATACTTGCTAAAAATTTATCTCTATCTTCTACAGTTTTATATGCCTCTGGCATAACTTGCTCAATTTTTTCCATAGTTTCTAATTTTCTTTTTCTGCTATCAACAATATTTCCACTTTTGTCTTTTACTTCTTCACTTTGAGCTCTAGCATCAGCTTTGCATAGTTCTAATAGTAATTGGTAATCTTCTAAACTTGGTATGTATTGTGCGTCATATTCTCCAGAGAATATTTTTGATTGAACATCTTCAATATCAACTGAAATATTTATTGGATTTCCTCTAAAATCTTTAAAAACTGGTTCAACTCCATTATTATTTAAAGTAGAGCATATATATCTAATTTTTAGTTTGTTTTCATTATTGATGGCATTGTTTTTCTTATTTGTTTCTTCACTTTCAGTATGAGTAGGAAGATAGCTTTCAAATCCTAATTTGTCAAAATCATATTTGTTTTGAGTGACTATTTCAGATACCGTACTTGGATTTATTTCTCTAAAGAAAGCATGTCCTTTTTGCTTAGAATCAAGACTTGGTTTATAATTAATAAAGTCATCATGATGTCCTATAAAGAAACAAATTTGATTTATTTCACTTTCACTATATCCTAACCTTTCAAGAATTGGCTTTGCAATATCAACAGAATGTACTGCATGATTGTAAAAAGTTTGTTGTTCTGTTCTCGAATTAAATCCTGTTACATCTGGTTTACCAATATCATGAAAAAATGCAGCTACTTTTAGTTTCTTTGCTTGTTCTTCAGTTAATCCTGTAGTATCTACTGCCTCAACTGTATGTAATGTGTGTCCCCATAAATCATAACAATGGTGCATATTTTTTTGTTCAAAACCTACCATTCTTGTAACTTCTGGTCCAAGCTCTGCCTCTAATTCTTCTGGTGTTTTTGATAAGTAATATTCTACAACATCATCTCTTAATAGACTTTCTTCAAATAATTTTCTGGCATCTTTTGGTCTTTGTATTTCTTCATCTAAAGGCGTAATATCAGCATATTTACCTCTCATTTGTTCAAAAAGAGCAAGGTCTTCTGGATTTTGTTCAAAATATTCATTTAATGTTTCTCTCCCCATTGAGTTTAATATTATAGCAATCTGTTCTTCTCCAGGCATATCACTATACTGACCAATTTCGCAAAAATTATTATTTTCTCCAAACATTGCATTTGCATTGTAATCTGGAATTCTATTTCTAAGAATGTTGTAAATAACATCGTAAGCATCTGGTTCAATATCTACACTATAATCATCATCGCCATATTCATCGTCAATATCATCATACTCATCATCTTCAATAGTTGACTCCAATTGCTCGTCAATTCCTTTCGACTGGGTTCCTATTTGTATTTGCTCTAAATCAATATCGGTTAAACTAACTATTTTCAGCATATCTTCTTCTAGTTCAACATCTTTAAATCTATCTATCATTTCTCGGATAGATTCTATATTAGTTATATTAGGAATATCTTCTCCACCCCAAGAATCTGTGGATAGTACTATATAATCGCTATCTATTTTAACTACAAAAACAGAATAATCAGGTGAATCATAATCACTTTGAAAAAAATTTATAAAATCTTTTCCCTCTATAAATCCTTGTTCTTCTAACATCTTTATTAAAATAGTAGCTTCATCATATGTAAATGTATAATCTTCTTTTTCTTCTCTGCTCAATTCTCTTTTTTCTTTTCTAGCCATAACTGCTTCTTGTAATTTTGTTTTTATTAGTGTATATTGCTGTAACTTAATTTGTTCATACATATCACTTATTTTACTCATAAACTTTCTCCTTCAATTAAAATACTACAAATATATAATAACATAAAAATATTCTTTTGTCTATTTTTGGGCAAATTTTTTACTTTAAATTTTTTACTTTAAATAAAGTTTTATGAGATATATTTAGTGCTTCGCTTATATAATTTGTAATATATTGAAAAATATAGTATAATTAAGGTATATGAGCTTTATAAGAGTGATTGGAGGTATTGATATGAAGGTTACACAAAAATTAGAATGGGATTATGAAGAA
>CALXRZ010000012.1 GCA_944391015.1 uncultured Clostridia bacterium
ATAATGCAAAGATTAGCAGATTGGCAAGAATCAGCAGAACACGAAGAAGCAGAAGTACGCAATATGGGATATAGAGATGGCAAAGAGGCTGGAATACAAGAAGGAAAAGAAGCAAAGAAGATAGAAATAGCAAAGAAAATGAAAGAAAAAAACATAGACGTCAGTACAATAGCAGAAATAACAGGTCTAACTGAGGAACAAATTAGAAAAATAGAATAAAAAATAGTGTTAAAGAAATTAAAATGAGAAAAAACGAGTACAAAAAGGTCACTCCTCTTTGTACTCATTTTTCCATAGATAGTAATTTTAACCAAAAGTCAATAGCTGAAAAAACGAGAAAAAAAGAGAAAAAACGAGGAAAAGAGAGTAAAACTTAACATAAATTCAAATTAAGAAATTGCCAAAAGTCTCAAAAAAAGTCAAAAAACGAGAAAAAAGAATATATAATTTGAAATTGCATAGAATATGTAGTATAATAGAATTTGTCACGTTGCAAAAAGGAGTGTGAAAAATTATTTTAAACAGGAAAATTAAGTACTGTACAAAAGAAATTATTAGGCTTATAAATATAGTAGCAATTGCACTGTTTATAATAACATTAATAGTTCTATTCAAATTCAACTTAGTATGTGAAGTAACCATTGCAGGAGAAACTGTTGGATATGTAGCAAACAAAAACGAATTTGAAGAAGAGGTAAATAATATAATAAATAAAGAAGAAGAGGCAAAACTATTTACTACAATAGAGAATATGCCAGAATATAAATTCAAATTAGTTGATAAGGCAGAACAAACAAATGAAGAGACAATATTAGCCAAACTAGAAGATAATTCTGAAACAACATATAAACTATATGCCGTGACATTGGACGGGGAACAAAAAACCGTTTTAGCAAGCTTAGAAGAAGCTGAAAAGATTGTTGATGAAATGACAGAAAAATATGAAGACGATTTAGAGTTAAATATTGGTATAGTTGATGTCATAACAACAGATAAGGAAGATGAAAGCACAGTAAAAGTTGCTAAAGCAACTTTAGATACTGATATAGAAAATAAAATAGAAGAAATAGAAGAAGAAATTGCGATTAAGCAAGAGATAGAATCTCATACCGTACAGGGCGTGTACTTAGAGGTTACACCGGTTTCTGGTATAATAACATCCAGATTTGGAAATAGAGAAAGTATAAGAAGTTATGGCCACACAGGTTTAGATATTGCTGCACCAGGTGGAACACCAATTAAAGCTGCAGCAGATGGTACAGTTATATTTTCTGGATATAGTGGTGGATATGGTTACGTAGTAAAAATGGATAACGGAAATGGCGTAGAGACGTACTATGGACACTGTAGAGCATTATATGTATCAACAGGAGACGAAGTAGAGGCAGGAGACGTAATTGCAGCTGTAGGTTCTACTGGTAACTCAACAGGTAACCACTTACACTTTGAAGTAAGAGTAGACGGAGAAGAAGTAAACCCACAAAATTATTTGTATAATGATTAAAAGAGACTAGGCATTTGTGCCTAGCCTTTTGTATGTATGCTAATTTCTTAATATAATTCATATTTTTAATTGACTTTAGCAAATATAAGTTATAAAATAATAAAATAGTAATATATATTTTAAAAAACAAAAAACGGAGGAGTCAAAATGATTATTCTACTAGATGCAATGGGTGGAGATAATGCGCCAGATGCAAACATAAAAGGAGCAGTAAAAGCAATAAACCAAATTAAAGCAAAGGTAGTTTTAATAGGTAAAGAAGAAGTTATAAAAAATCGTATAAAAGAGTTATATGGAAAAGACAATATAAATGACATATCTCCAAGGCTTAGCATAAAAAATGCTACAGAAACAATAGAGATGGAGGATATACCAACACAAGCAATAAAACATAAAAAAGATTCATCAATGGTAGTAGGCTTTAATATGTTAAAATCTGGTGAGGGAGATGTATTTATTTCTGCTGGTAACTCAGGTGCATTACTTACAGGAGCAACACTTCTAGTGGGAAGAATCAAAGGAATAGATAGACCAGCTTTAGCAGGAATTTTGCCAGCATATAAAAGCAGATTATTACTTATGGATTGTGGTTCAAATACAAATTGTAAGCCAATAAATCTATTGCAATTTGCACAAATGTCAAGTATATATTTAAAAAATACATTTGGTATGGAAGCTCCAGCAATAGGCTTATTAAACATAGGAACCGAAGAAACAAAAGGAAATGAGCTTACAAAAGAGGCATATAAACTACTTAAGGAAAATGCAGAAAAGTTAGACATAAACTTTGTAGGTAATGTAGAGGGAAGAGACGCATTTTCTGGAAAAATAGATGTTGTTGTAACAGACGGCTTTACTGGAAATGTTTTCTTAAAGTCAGTAGAGGGCTTGGGAAAATTTGTAAAAAGAAGTTTAACTGAATGCTTAACACACAATCTTTTAACAAAAATAGCAGCACTTCCAAGTTTACCAGCAATAAAGAAATTCTCTAAAACAGTAGATTATAAAGAATATGGTGGAGCATTGTTCCTAGGAGTAAAAAAACCAGTAGTAAAAGCACACGGAAGTAGTGATGAAAAACTATTTGAATTCACTATAAAACAGGCAGAAAAATTTGTAGAAAACAAGGCAGTAGATAAAATGATAGAAGCTTTTGAAGGAAATAAATCAGTTGTAGAGGAAAGTACTAATAGTGAAGAGTAGATTATAAAATATAAAAAATTAAGACTAGTTAGTACAATAAAAAAACACATAAAAAAACTCTTGAAAGTACTGAAAAATGGGCAAATTAAGAAAGATTTTAACAAAAATTTATAAAATATATTGACAATTAAAATAATATGTATTATTGTTAGATAAACAAGTTTTAAGATAAATTTAAGGAGGTGAACTTATATAATGAGTTCAGAAGAAGTTTTTGAAAAAGTAAAAGGAATCATAGTTGAACAACTAGGAGTAGCTGAAACAGCAGTTACAATGGAAGCATCTTTTATAGATGACTTAGGAGCTGATTCACTAGATATAGTAGAATTGATAATGGCTCTTGAAGAAGAGTTCGATATAGAAATACCAGATGCAGATGCAGAAAAGGTTGTTTCTGTAGGAGATGTTGTAGATTATATAAAAGATCATATAGCATAGTAAAAAAAATGAGCAATAGTAAATATACTCTTAGCTCATTTTTTTTGCGTTTTTTTATTGATGCCAGTTATGATTCTACATTAGCGATATGCTTATAATATTTAATAAACTCAGTTACGAAGCTATAAGGAAACTAGCATAATCGACGTAATTTAAAAAACCTCTTCCTTTTTCTGATTAAAAGGTGTATAATGTAACTGTTAAATTTATAGAAAAATAAGATATTGGGAGGAAAAATGAATCTTGAAAAATTAGAAAAAAGTATAGGGTATACTTTTAAAGATAAAAATCTTCTAAAGAAAGCTTTAACCCATACTTCATTCGCATATGAAAATAAACTTGAGAGTAATGAAAAGCTAGAGTTTTTAGGAGATAGCATATTGGAGTATATATCAAGTAAATATATATACAATAATTATAAAAAGCTAAAAGAAGGTGAAATGACTAAAGTTAGAGCAGAAGTGGTTTGTGAGGATAGCCTATATAAAGTAGCTAAATCTCATAATTTTAGTGATTTTATTTTAGTAGGTAAAAGTGAAGCCAATAGTGGAGGAAATTTTAAGCCAGCTATTTTAGCAGATAGTATAGAAGCAACCATAGCAGCTATATATTTTGATGGAGGATTAGAAGAAGCTGAAAAATTTATAATAAATAATCTAAAAACAGCTATAGAGGAATCTACAAAACACGTAGGAATGAAAGACCACAAGACAGTTTTACAAGAAAAGTTGCAAGTAAATGGAGATGTATGTATAAAATATACAGTTATAAAAGAAACAGGACCGGACCACGATAAAACATTTACCGTAAAAGTAGAGGCAGACGGGAAAGAATTAGCAGTAGGAGAAGGTAGAACAAAAAAAGCAGCTGAAATGGATGCGGCAGGTAATGCTTTAGAAAAATTTGCAAAATAGGCCCATCCCTTTTTGCTGAAAGCTAGGAACAGATAGGAGGGTAGCAATATGAAGAAAGAATACATCATACCAATTTTTGTACCACATTTAGGTTGTCCAAATAATTGCACATTTTGCAATCAAAAGAAAATAAGTGGACAAACTAAAATGGTAACCAAACAAGATGTAAAGGATACAATAGAATATTATCTCAAGAACTTTAAAGACGACCATAAATATGTGGAAGTTGCTTTTTTTGGTGGAAGCTTTACAGCAATAGAAAAAGAAAAGCAGGAAGAACTTTTGGAAGCAGTGCAAGAATACATACATAATAAAAAAGTGCATAGTATTAGAGTTTCTACGAGACCAGATTGTATAGATAAGGATATTTTAAAGAGACTAAAAAAATATAATGTAAAAACAATAGAACTTGGAGTTCAATCTACAAACAATTATATATTAAGTAGATGTAAAAGAGGACATACGGGCGAAGATGTAAAAAAAGCATCAAAACTTATTAGAAGATATGGTTTTGTATTAGGTCATCAAATGATGGTAGGACTTCCAGAAAGTACAAAACAAGACGAAATAAACACTGCAAAAGAGCTAATAAAACTAAAACCAGAAATTGTTAGAATTTACCCAGTGCTAGTTATTAAAGATACTGAACTTGCTGAAGAATACCAAAGGGGAGAGTATACACCTCTTACAGTAGGACAAGCAGTGGAAAGATGCAAAGAGATTGTTGATTTATTCAATAGAAAGAAAATAACTGTTATAAGAATTGGATTGCAAAATACAGAAGAAATAACAGATCCAAGTTTAAAAGAAAGTAGTGTAGTTGCAGGACCATATCATCCAGCATTTAGACAATTAGTAGAGTCTAGTATGTGGTATGATAGTATAGTAAATGAGATTAAAAAGGTAAATGCAAAAGTCAAAAAAGTTAGAATAAAAGCAAACGACAAAAATGTAAATAACATTATAGGTCATAAAAAAGAGAATATAACAAAACTAAAAGAAGTTTACGACGTAGATGTAATAATAGAAAAAGATGATAATATAAAGCCTGGCAAATTTGAATTAGAAGTATTAGAGTCGTATGAGTAAATGAAAATACTTACATAAGAGCCACATTAAAAATTTGGCTATATTTATAAGAATAAACATACAAGAATAAAACACCTATTATTGGTAATAATACCAATAGTAGGTGTTTTAAAATAATAGAAAATTGCATTTTCTATTATTCTAAAAAGACAAATTGAATTCGATATTTTGTTACGTGACTCAAAACTTAAAATGACACTAATTTACTTTTGGGTCAGAAAATAAAAAAATAAGATAGATAGGAACTAATTTAGACATAAAGGAGAATCTGGTGAAAAAACTTATACGAACTCAAATTTTAATAAGAAAATATTTAAAAGAAGGGATAGAAATAATATTAGGCTGTGCTTTAATGGCATTAGGAACATCTTTATTTTTATTACCCAACCAATTATCTTCTGGTGGCTTTGCTGGTATTGCTACAATCATTTATTACTTATTTAACTTGCCATTAGGAACAACGATGTTAATTTTAAACATACCGTTAATTATACTAACTATAATAAAAGTAGGAAAAGAAACGGCAATAAAAGGCGTTATAGGAACTATAGTATTATCTACTTTTATAGATATATTTGAAACATTTAATCCATTAACTGAAGATAGATTACTTGCTTGTATTTATGGTGGAATACTTATTGGACTTGGAACGGCTATAGTATTAAAAGCAAATGCTTCAACGGGAGGAACCGATTTACTAACATACATTATTAGAGCATATAAACCACACTTTAAAGCAAGCAATTTAATTGTTATGGTTGACATTAGTATAGTATTCTTAAATGTATTGTTCTTTAGAGAAATAGAAATAGGATTGTACTCTGCAATAGCAATATATTTAAGTGGAAAAATGATTGACATTGTGTTTGAGGGAATTTATTTTACTAAAACTATGTTTATAGTTTCAAACAAATATAAAGAAATTGCGCAAGAGATAGGAAAAAAGCTGGACAGAGGAAGCACAGCAATTTATGCAAAAGGAATGTATACTAGAGAAAGAAAAATGATACTATGGTGCGTTGCTTCAAGAGGAGAAGTAGCAAAGATAAAAGACATTGCACAAGAAATAGACTCTAAAGCTTTTATAGTAATATCAAGCGCAAGAGAGGCCTGGGGAAAGGGGTTTAGGTAGGAAGAGAGAGTCGGGGTGTTTTACACTTTTTATTTAATACAATAAAAAAATTTGCAAAAAGTATTTACAAATTATGTAAATTATGATATGTATATATTAAATTTTTATACGAGGATGTGAAACTATGAGTATAAAGTATAATGTTATAATACAAAAAGAAGATGATTGGTATGTGGCTAAATGTATTGATAACAATGTTGCATCTCAAGGTAAGTCAATAGAAGAAGCTTTGGCTAATCTGAAAGAAGCAGTAGAATTATATTATCAAGATGAAGAGCCAGCCCAACCAAAACAAGTATTAGTAACAACATTGGAGGTGACTATATGAGTTCAAGTATTCCAATATTATCTGCTAAAGAAATAGTAAAGATTCTTAAAAAAATGGGATTTGTAAAGGTATCTCAAAAAGGTAGTCATGCAAAATATAAAAACATGCTAACACATAGAATTTGTATAGTCCCAATGCACGTACAAGTGGCAAGAGGAACATTGATAAGTATTTTGCAACAAGCTGATATAGAACTTCAAGTTTTTTTGGATCAATTACAATAAATTTTAAATCAAAACATTTATTTCTTTTTAAAATCCATTAAAAATAATTAAAAAATATTTAACACAAGTATGAACAATACTTTTATTTGTCGTACGAAAGTGACGTCTATAAAAAATTGTATCAATAAAGTTGTTATCTAAAAAATTCTATGCTAAAATAAAGGAGGAAACAGTATGGAAAAAAACATTTACAAGAAAGGACGGAGAACATAAATGCAAGAACAACAATATGAGCTAAATAATATACCATCATTTAATTCAAAACATATATTTGAATGTGGTCAATGCTTTAGATGGGATGAAGAAAGCGATGGCTCATACACAGGTATAGTAGGAAAGAACGTAATAAATGTTAAACAAGTGGAAAACAGAGTTATATTTTCTAGTTATGGTGCAGATAATTTAGAAAAACTAGTAATAAATTATTTTGATTTAACTAGAAACTATGAAGAAATAAAAGACAAGCTTTCAAAAATAGATGAGCACTTAGCAAGAAGCATAAAATATGGAAGTGGCATAAGAATCTTAAATCAAGACTTATGGGAAACAATTATATCTTTCATAATTTCAGCTAATAACAATATACCAAGAATAAAGGGAATAATAAATAGAATATCAAAAAATTATGGAGAGAAAATCGAGTGGAATGGAAAGGAATATTATACTTTCCCTACAGTAGAAGAATTGTCTAAAGCAAGAGTAGAAGAACTGCGAGCTTTGGGTTTAGGCTTTAGAGATGTGCGAGTATATGAAACTACTCGTAAAATTCTAGAAAAACAGTTAGATTTAGAAGAACTTCATAAGGAAAAGGACACTCAAAAAGTAAGAGATATATTGCTTACTCTTGATGGCGTTGGACCTAAAGTCGCAGATTGCATACTTCTATTTTCAACATTAAAAAGGTTTGATGTATTCCCAATAGATGTATGGGTAAGAAGAGTAATGAATGAGTTATATATAAAAAATGAAGATGAAACAAAGGTAAGTAAAAAAGAGATAGAAAAACTAGCTAAAGAAAAATATGGCAACTTAGAGGGCATAGCACAACAATATCTATTTTTCTGGAAGAGAGATACGGCTTAATGCAATGCAAAAAAACTAAGTACATAATTGTGCGAGCCATAGAATAGCAAAAAAGGAGAAATTTATGAGTTTAAGAATTATATATGGAAAATCTGGTACTGGAAAAAGTACATATATTTGTAATGAAATAGCAGAAAAAATAAAAAATGGAAACAGAAAAATATACATAATAACTCCTGAGCAATTTTCTTTCACGGCAGAAAAGAAATTGCTTGATGCACTAGATACATCTTCTGTTATACAGGCAGATGTACTAACTTTTAATCGTATGGCATATAGAGTAATAAAAGAAACCGGAAACAAAAATTTATCTAATTTGTCTTTAACAGGCAAGTCTATGCTAATATATAATATTCTTTCCAAAGAGAGAAATAAGCTAAAATTTATAGGCAAGTCTAACGAAAATGTAAGCTTAGTAGAAACACAAATAACAGAGTTTAAAAAGCACGGCGTTACAGTAGAAAGTCTGAAAGAGATTATAGAAAAAACAGAAGACAAATATTTGCAAACTAAACTAACCGATATGCTAATGGTTTACGAAAAATATACTGAAAATATAAATGACAAATACATAGACGAAAACGACAATTTAAGTATTTTAGCAGATAGGCTAGACTTAGTCAAAGATTTTGATGATGCAGATATTTATATAGACGAATTTGTAGGCTTTACTCACCAAGAGTATGAAATAATAAAAAAACTACTAGTTAAAGCAAATGAAGTAAATATAACTATTTGTACAGATAATCTTAACTTAAGCTTAAATCAAGATACAGATATTTTCTATAGCAATAAATTAACAATAGATAAACTTTACTATATTGCAAGAGAAGAAAATGTAAAAATAGAAAAGCCTATAGTTTTAGACAAATGCTATAGATTTAAGAATAAGGAGCTAAGCCATTTAGAGGAAAATATATATGCATTTCCATATACACAATACAGAGAAAATGTAGAAAATATAGAACTGTTTTTGGCTAAAAATCAATATTCGGAAATAGAATATGTAGCAGAAAATATAGTAAAACTCGCAAGAGACCAAGGCTACAGGTATAACCAAATTTCAGTTATAACTAAAAATCTAGATGAATATTCAAACTTATGCAAGATTATTTTTAGTAAATACAACATACCAGTATTTATTGATGAAAAAAAGGACTTTAGCCAAAATATATTAGTAAAATATATTTTATCGCTAATTAACATCTTTGCCAAGAATTGGTCAGAAGAAAGCGTTATAGAGTATATGAAATCAGGTTTAATATCTGAAATAGATGATGACGATGTATATGTACTAGAAAACTATGCACTAAGATGGGGGATAAAAGGCAATAAATGGTATGCAAAAGAGCTTACATTTTATAACGAAACAGAAGAGGAACAAAACAAAATAATTCATATAATGGAAAAAGTAATAAAGCCATTATTACGCCTTAGGGACGACATAATAGGAGAAAGAAACTACAAAAACATTACAGAAAAGTTATATCATTTTTTAATAGATAATCAAATAAATATAAAAATAAATAATGAAATAAAGCATTTAGATGAAATTGGAGAAATAGAAAAAGCACGAGAATATGAAACTAGTTATAAAACTGTAATAGAACTATTGGACGAAATTGTTTCGATTTTTGGAGAGGAGAAAGTAAGCTTCGACAAATATGCAGACATTCTAAAAACAGGACTAGGTAATAGTAGCTTAGGAAAATTGCCAAGTACACAAGACCAAGTAACTGTGGGAGATGTGGATAGGTCTAGGAATCATAGTATAAAAGCTGTATTTATTATAGGACTAAATGATGGTGTTTTTCCAAGCATTAACAAAGATGAAGGATATTTTAATGATAAAGATAGAGAAACATTAAAGCAATATGGAGCAGAACTTGCAAAAGGCACGATGGAGAAACTATATGATGATAACTTTAACATATACAAAGCATTTTCAACAGCAGAAGAGAAAGTGTATTTATCTTATGTGTCATCTGACTTAGAGGGAAAAGGACTAAGACCATCGATTTTAGTAAACAGAGTAAAGAAAATATATACTAAATTGCAAGAGAAAAGTGACATAATTTCAAAGCAAAGTGAAGTTATAACAGAGCTTAGTACTTTTGAGGAATTATTAGCAAACCTAGAGGCCTTTAGAGATGGAGAAGAAATAGATAAAAAATGGTTTGAAATATACAACTATTATGCAGAAAGTCCAGCGTGGAAAGAAAAATTAGAAAGCAATTTAAAAGCATTAAACTTTAGTATAAAAGCAGACAAAATTAAAAAAGAGTTGGTAGACAAGCTATATGGAAATACTCTAAAAACTAGTATATCAAGACTAGAGCAATACAAATCTTGCCCATTTTCATACTATTTAAAATATGGACTTAACTTACAAGAAAGGCAAGAATTTAAAGTACAAGCAATCGATACAGGAACCTTTATGCACGACGTAATAGATAGCTTTTTTGATAAAATGCAAGAAAGAGGCAGAACTGTAAAAGGCATAAGTGACGAGGAAGAAGAAGACATAGTAGACGAAATTATAGAGGAAAAGCTTGGTCTAAAAAAGAACTACATTTTCACAGGAATACCAAAATACAGAGTGTTAGCAAGTAGACTAAAGAAAGTAATAAAGAAATCTATTAAATATATAGTATATAGCTTAAAATATAGCGACTTTGAAGTAATGGGGCACGAAATGGAATTCAAGAATGGCAAAGAATACCCTGCAATAGAAGTTAAGCTAGATAATGGCAGAAAGGTAGAAATAACAGGAAAAATAGACAGAATAGACATTGCAAAAACCCCAGAAGGAAAATATATAAGAATAATAGACTATAAATCATCAGCAAAAGATATTAACTTAAATGAAGTAGTGGCAGGATTACAATTACAACTTTTAACATATTTAGATGCAGTGTGCAATATAGAAGATGTAATGCCAGCAGGAGTGCTATATTTTAACTTAATAGACCCAATAATAAAAACAAGCAAGAACGTAACAGAGGAAAAATTGGACGAAGAAATACGAAAGCAATTTAAAATGAAAGGGCTAATTTTAGCAAATGTGGACATAGTAAAAAAGATGGACAAAACACTAGAAAGTGGAAGCTCAAATATAGTGCCAGCATACATCGACAAAGAAGGCAATTTGTCCAAAAAGTCTAGTGCAATTACACAAAGTCAATTTGAATATTTGCAAAAATATATGAACAAAATACTAAAGCAAATTTCAGGAGAAATACTAACTGGAAATATTGATGTAAAGCCATATTATAAAATAAAGCAGGGGAAAACGCCATGCGAATATTGCAAATATAAATCAATATGTAATTTTAACACAGGCATATGCAAAAAGGAATATAACTATATTGGAAATGAAGAGAAAGAGTATATTTTGGAGAGAATAAAGGATGAGGTATAACTTGATTTTGTTCATACAGTATTAAGCAACTATGTATATTTTTCAAATTTTTTCGAACCTTGGCGAAAGCAAACATATAACCACAATTAAAAAATTAATTTTTTAATTGTGCTCGTTTGCTCCAATTCGCACTCGCCTTATGTAAGGCTCGTTTGGTCGCTTACGCGTTTCTACAAAAATTTTTAAAATATACATAGTTGCTTAATAAATAAGAAAATAAATCAGTGATTGGTGAAAGGAGTAAACATGAAGGATTTAACTAATGACATAATAGTGCATAAAAATATAAATGGTACAGAGTTTATACAGTTTAGGAGATTACTTGAATTTCCGAACTTGAAACATTGCTATACATTAAGAAAAAATGGTATAAATGTGCAAGTAAAAAATGGAGATAAAACGGAATTGTTAGAAAGCTATAGCAAAGTAGTAGATAGTTTAAATAAAGACGAAAATTCTAATTTTAGTTCAAATAATTCGAACCAAGAAAATAATTTAAAAGTAGAGAATATAGGTAGTATAAAACAAATGGAAAGTTTGCAAAAAGATAAAAATTTTACTATAAGCAATATAGTAAAACCTCATCAAACTCATACAGATAAAGTAGAAGTAGTAAACAGTAGTAGCGATACTTTTGAAGAAGTAGATGGAGTAATTACAAATAAAGAGAACATACTCCTATGTACATCATCTGCAGATTGTACTTCGCTATTTTTCTACGATGATGAGAAAAAAGTAATAGGAGATGTACACTCTGGATGGAGGGGAACTCTACAAAAAATAGGGAAAAAGGCAGTAGAAAAAATGATTACCGAGTATGACTGCAAGCCAGAAAATATAATTTGTTGTATATCGCCTTGTATTAAAAAATGCCACTTTGAAGTAGAAGATGATGTATTGCAAATGTTTAAAAATGAATTTGACTACACAGGCAGAATTGATGAAATAATTGAAAAAGGAAAAGTTGTAGATGGAATTCAAAAATACAACATAGATACTACTCTAATAAATAAGATTATTTTAGCAGAAGTAGGATTACAAGAAAGCAACATTATAGATAGTAATATTTGTACTGTATGCGATTCAGATTTATTTCATTCATTTAGAGCCGACGGCGATGCTTCTGGAAGAAATGGAGCATTTATAGGAATGATGTAGGAAAATATAGTAATTTTAGAAAATGTATGCTATAACGAAGAATTTGTAAGTAAGTTATATGAAGCAGTAAATATTTTTGGAAAAGGAAATGTAAGGAGCAATTTTGTATTGGGATTACAAGATTATAATGAATTAATAGATGAATGCGAAAAATTTGCAGAGAGAGGAATTGTTGCTGATTATTCAGTTTTTCAACCGAAGAAAAATACTCCTTATAGTAATTTAAAAGCACCAGAAATGAAAGATGTAATTAATTTTACCAAAAGATTGGTCAAAATATATTTAAAATATAATCAACATCCTATTTTTTGCACATTAAGTAGTCGTTCAAGTATAGTTAATGAGGTTTATTATGATAATGTTAGATAAAATATTCAAAGAGAATATTCAATTTTCTAAATATGGAAGAAGTGGTGCTATTGTTTTAACAAAAAATAAAAACAATGCAATAAAATTAAAACAAGCGGGATGGAATTGCTATTTAAAAGACGATATATTCAGACTTAATCCTCCTACACTTAACTTAGTAGACATTGTTGATATAGAAAAGTCATTGCAATATCAAAATTTGATATTTAATTATTCTCTGTATAAATATATACAACTATTAAATCAAAAAAGAATACTAGAAGAATATTGCTTAAATGTGATGGAAGAACATAAAATATTTTTTAAAAATTTTGTATTTCATATTTCTATTGGACCAATATTAAAATATGCAGTTAAGATAGAAGGAAGTGATAATAGGATCTATAAATTTAAAACATATTTGATTGATTATATACTAGGAGACCAAAAATTCATTCAGCTATACAATAAATATATTACTTTATTTAAAAATACCCCGAATATTGAATTAGAATGTATAAAAAACGAGAACATTAAATTGCAAGAAAACTATATAAGACAATACAAAGCTAATAATTATAAATGTAAAAATAAAACTATTAAGATTGATTTTAGCCAGATTAATATTGAACAATTTGATTATATAATTTTTATACTAAATGGTTGTTTTAAAATAATGCCATATTTTGACTTAAACGAATATAAAAATAAAATCATATTTTGGGAAGTTCATATGGACGCAACAAAAGGTGCAAATGATTTTGGAGGTTTAGAAAAATTAAAAAATAAATCTATTTTAGTTATTGATAGCATTTATTCAGGAAAAACAATGTTATATATTAAAAAAATATTAAAAAATATAACAGATAAAATTAATATTTTAGGAGTATTCCCAAAGAGTGATAGTGTAGCTAATATATGTGATTATATTATGATCCTTAATAAAGTAATAAAAAAGAGTAAGAATGGATTTAATATAGAAAAAGAAATAATAAAAATTTTAGGAGGATAAGTTGAAAAAGAATGATATTCAAATAAAATTTCAAATTTCAGATGTAGATGCATTTTTAGAGAAACTAAAAAAAGATAAATACATTTTAATAGGAGGAGCTTTTGAAAAAACAACTAGGTATGATTTTGATGATGAAAGATTATCGAAACAAGGAATTTTCATTAGGACAAAAGATGGATTTAATGATACAATAACAATTAAAGAAAAAACTCAAAGGAAGACACAAAAAAAGTACTTTGAACGAGAAAATGAAACATTTGAAATAGAAAATTGTGATTATATGAAATATTTACTTGAGAAGATTGGACTAACAAAAAATTATATAATGGAAAAGTATAGAATAATTTGGAAAAAAGGAAAAGTAGAACTACATTTAGATGAATTGCCATTTGGAGTTTATTGTGAAATATGCTCAACTGAGAAAGAAATTGATAAAATAGTATCTAAGCTTAATATAAAAAATGTTTATAATTGTACTTATTGGGATATCTACAATCAAATAGATGATAGTAAAAAAGATATAAAATTTGAGAAAGACCATATTTTCTTGACGGATTTATTAATTTAAATATATTTAAGAAGAAAAGCTAAAAAAGAATTACAATTTTGACGCCAAAAAACTTTATTTGTAATTTAATCAACGTACAAGTGATATGCTTCATAAATTTTAAACTCATTTTGACTGTTCAAAATTTAATTCTTTTCAAGCGAAAATAAAAAGAAGAGAAAGGAACCGAAAATGAAGAAAATAGAAATAGAATTGACAAATGGAAAATTAATTCCATCAATTATAACTAATGAAGAGCTAATATATGGTGTTACTGCAATTGCAGTAGGAGTAAAAAATAATTACATAGATATTTCAAGCAAGTTAGGTAAATTAGAAAAAGTTTATGCAAAACATCCACTAACAAATGAAATATTACCAATTATTGTATTAGACAATGATATATTAGAAGAAAATTCAATGATGCTAGTACCAGCTCATATTCAAGAACATTTTGAATTAGCCAAAAAGTTTAATTTACCATATAAACAAGTTGTTGCACCTTATTTTAAAGGTATAGGAGAAGAAAGTCTAAATCCAAGTGTCGAAACTAAATTTAGGACTAGTGTTATAGCAGTTATAAAAAACGAAGAAGATGATACCTATCTTTGTGTTGATGCATTAAAAAGAAATTGTAAATCATTTGTACTTGGAGGAATAGAAGAGGGGGAGACGCCAGAAGAAGCAGCAGTCAGAGAAGTTAAAGAAGAAACTGGATATGTTGATATTATAATTAATAGAAAAAGTATTTTTGAATTGCATAATCATTTTTATGCAGCATATAAAGGAGTAAATAGATATGCTATTTTAAATGTTATATTTGGAACGTTAAACTCTAAAAAGAGAGAAAAAGTTTCTGATAGTGAATTCAATAAACAAAAAGCTATATGGATAAAGAAAGAAAATTTGAAGGACTTTCTGACAGTTAATAATAATGTTTTTGTAAATAATTATCTTTTAGATGGAGATTGTGCTTATGAAGGTGATGGAGTAATGATTAATTCTGGAAAATTTAATGGAAAATTAAGAAGTGAGGTACAAAATAAATTATGTCAAAAAAGATAACGATAGATGGTTTTAATGGAACAGGAAAAACAACACTTGCTAAAGCATTAGCAAAGAGACTAGACTTTACATATATGAGTACAGGAATTATCTTTAGAAGTTTATCATATTGTTTAAGAAAAGAAGAAATAGATGTTAAAGATATGGAAAGAATCGGTCAAACATTTGAAAATATGCAGCTTAAGTTACCAAACAATAATAGTAAATCAGTTGTAGTAAATGGAGAAGATGTAACAGAAGAAATTATGGATATGCAATATGCTATTTTAGCTAGTAAAATTTCTAATAATGATTTATTACAATCTTTGGTAAGAGACTATATTAGGAAATATGCAGAAGATAAAGAGATAATTATAGATGGGAGAGATACAGGTAGATTACTATTTCCAAATGCAGATCTAAAGTTAGCTCTAACTGCTGACGTTGAAACCAGGGCTAAGAGAAGAATGGGGCAAAATAAGAAATCAACACATACATTACAACAAACAATTGAGCAAATTAATGAAATAGATAATAAACTTATACAAGCAAATTGTATTCCACCAACAGATGCAATAGTAATAGATACGACGAGACTTAGACCAGATGAAGTTTTAGAAAAAGCAATGAAATTTTGCAGAGATAAGAATGTATCCAAAAATTTAGAAGAAAAGGAATTAGAAAGATAAAAAGATTTAAAGTCATATAAAAAAATGAAAATTATATAAAACCAGAAGTTCGTCACTAGATATGTGGAGCTAGAGAGAGAACATAAATTTTATGAATTAGGCTTTATTTGCTATGCATCAAAAACAGCATTAGAATATGTAAAAAAAATAAAGTAATAGAACTCTTTCAAAATGTATTAAGACCAGAAGACTTAAATAGTTTATATTAAAAGATAAAAAACTTGGAGATTACTAAAATTTCTAAGTTTTTTTGTAATTATAGGCTTAAATAGTTTTAGTTACTGGATAATAGTGTTAAGTACCATTATCCAATAACTAGTTTTAAGATTTATCCATTTTTTAGCCTTGATAATAATCAAAAAAAATGCTAATATATAGTAGAAAAAATTAGATAAATAAATAGGCTATAGTTAGACCATATTACACTGTAGTTATGAAAGGAATAATTATGTTCGAAAAAATAAAAAAAGGTGACACAGTAGGAGTAATTGCTCCATCATCAAGAATAGATGAAGATGATTTAGAGCCAATAAATAATTCTGTACTATTGATGGAAAGTACAGGCTTAAAAGTAAAATTTGCGAAAAATGCATTTAAAAACACATTGGGCTATGGAGCAACACCACAAGAAAAAGCAGAAGATATAAATGAGATGTTTGCAGATAAAGATGTAAAGCTTATATTTTGTGTAAGTGGTGGTTTTAATTCTAATTCAACATTTGAATACTTAGACTATGATTTAATAAAAAATAATCCAAAGCCTTTATGTGGTTTTAGTGATAGTACATCTATAGAAAATATTATTTATGCAAAAACAGGGGTAATAACCTTTAATGGTGCTACATTTAAAGCATTAACATCATGGGAAACACCTTATGCTTATGATGAAGTTGTAAAAAGATTTATGCACGGAGATATGAGTCTTGGTAAAGAAGATGATGAATACATAGAAATAAAGCCAGGAGTTGCAGAAGGAATACTAGTTGGAGGAAACTTAAGCTTAGTAAATGAGATGTCAGCAGGAAAATATTGCATTGATTTTACTGACAAACTATTATTCATAGAAGAGTTTTGCTTAGAAACTCCACCAGAACTTGCATTTAACTATTTATACAATATGAAACAAAACGGAGTATTTGACCAAATAAAAGGAATATGGGTAGGTAATTATGATGGAAGCGTAGCATTAGAAAAAATATTATTAGATGTGTTAGATAACAAATATACATTTCCAATAATTAAATCAAATAACTTTGGACATACAGAAAGAAAAACAGTTATACCAGTCGGAGGAAAAGCCAGAATAGATACTAGCAAAGAAGTAAAAATAGAAATCACAGAAAATTTTATGTAAAGCGATTTACAAATGGGGACGGGCCTATTTTGCAAAAATATGGCTGAGACATAAGCTAAAACCGGATTGTAGGATTTAAAATAAAAATTTTTAACCAGAATAAATATAGTAGAGAAACTAACTTTAGGGGGAAATTAAATGTACAATAATTGGGAGGATTTAGAGCAATCAATAGAAAATTGTAGTAGATGTAAATTGTGTAAAACCAGACTTAATATAGTATTTGGAACAGGAAAAAAAGATGCAGATATTATGCTTATAGGTGAAGGACCTGGTGGAGACGAGGACAAGCAAGGCATACCATTTGTTGGAAAAGCTGGTAAGCTTATGAATAAAGCTTTTGAAGGATTGGGAATAGATAGACAAAGTGTATATATAGCCAATATTGTAAAATGCAGGCCACCTGCAAATAGAGTGCCAGAAGATGATGAAGTAGAGGCGTGTTTAAATTATTTGCGAAATCAAGTAATCTTAGTAAGGCCAAAAATAATTGTTTTACTAGGTAGTACAGCTTTAAAAAATATATGTGGAAAAGAATATGGAATAACTTCTGCAAGAGGAAAATGGATAGAGAAGAAAGGAATATTATATATGCCAACTTGGCATCCAGCAGCACTTTTAAGGGATGAAAATAAAAAAATAGAATTTTGGAAAGATTTAAAAGAAGTTGTAAGAAAGTATAATGAGATTATGAGCTTATAGAGCTTAATGCTGATATATCTAATAGTATCGAACATATATTAAAAATACTAAAACAGGCAAGGTAAAAAATCAGGAACAAATAAAAATAGTAGGGAGAGTAGTAATCTATGGAAAATGAATATTATAAGCCAATCGATTATGAGTTGCTAGATAAAAAAACTGCGTATAAAGGAAAAAGAATCACAGTGGAAGAATTACACTACAAAAATCCAAGAACAAATCAAATAATTTACAGAGAGCACGTGCTAGCTGGACACGCAGCAGTAATAATTCCCAAAACAGATGACGAGGAATTTATTATGATAAAAGAGCCTCGAACACCTATCGGAAAAACAGTTGTTGCTTTCCCAGCAGGAATGATAGAAGAGGGAGAAAGTGCAGAAGATGGTGCAATAAGAGAATTAGAGGAAGAGACTGGCTATAAAGCTGGAAAAATAAAGAAGCTAAGGGTAGCATATCCTGCAATAGGTTATTCTAATGAAAAAGTAACTATATTCTTAGCAGAAAAATTAGTAAAAACACATAGACATTTAGACGAGACAGAAGACATAGATGTAATAAAGATTCCTATAACAGAAATGAAGAAGATGCTAGATAATGGAGAAATAAGAACTTCTAGTGAAGAAATAGGACTATTGCATTACTTTTTATATGAAAATAAAGAATAGGAGAAAAAAGATGAACGAAGAAATACAGAAATATACAGAATATTGTTTAAATTGTCCTACAAAACTTTGTAGCAATAAGGGATGTCCACTAAATAATGACATTCCAGCATTTATAAAACAAGTTAAAGAGGGAAATGTAAAAGAAGCATATAAAATATTATCAAAAACAACAGTGCTAGGTGCCATTTGTGGAAGAATATGCCCACATATGAAGCAATGCGAGGGAAGCTGTGTAAGAGGAATAAAAGGTGAGCCTGTTAATATTGGAGCAGTAGAAGCATATGTGTTTGATGAAGCTTTAAAAAATGAGTGGTATAAAGAAATAGAAAAAACAAATGAACTGAAAGGAAAACGTGTGGCAGTAATAGGTGGTGGCCCTGCTGGACTTACTTGTGCCAACTTCGTGGCAAGGAAAGGGGCAGAGGTAGTAATATATGAAAAATATAATCATCTTGGAGGAATATTAGCACACGGCATACCAGAGTTTAGACTAGATAAAAATGTATTGGAAAAAACAATTAAATCAATCTTAAATGATGGCATACTTGATATTAGTGTAGAATATGGCAAAGAATTGGGCAAAAATTTAAGGTTGCAAGAGTTAGAAAACAAATATGATGCTATATTTTTGAGCTTTGGTGCAAATATACCATCTAAAATGAACATCGAGGGAGAAGAACTAGCAGGTGTATTTGGTGGAAACAGTTTGTTAGAAACAGGAAAGCATCCATCATATACAGGCAAAAAAGTTGCTGTAATAGGTGGAGGAAATGTAGCAATGGACTGTGCTAGAACAATAAAAAGAATGGGCGCAGATAAGGTATTTGTAATATATAGAAGAGCAGAAAAGCAAATGCCGGCAGAAAGAAAAGAAATAGAAGAGGCAAAAAAGGAAGGAATAGAATTTTTATTTCAAAATAACATAGTAAAAATTCTGGGAAATGGAAAAGTAGAAAAAGTAGAGTGTATTAAAACGGAATTGGTAAAAAAAGAAGGAGAAACAAGAGAAGTACCAGTAAACATAGATGGAAGCAATTACGAGCTAGATATGGATTATGTGGTAATGGCAGTAGGGTCAAGTCCAGAAAAAGATATAGTTGATTCACTAGGACTAGAGTTAAATAAATGGGGCTACATAAAAGTAGATGAAAACCATAGAACATCAAAAGAAAAAATATATGCAGGAGGAGATTTGGCAGGAGACAAAGGAACTGTGGCTTGGGCAGCAAAAGCAGGAAGAGACGTGGCAGAAATTATTGCAGAAAATATTTGAATAATATAATGTATGCATCAGTGCAGGTGATAGCACCACACGCAGTAGAAACTGCGATGATGTTGTCATTCATTGCAACAATTCCAGTGACAATTTTTGCCAAACGACGTATGTTGCATATGATTCGACGGAATCGTGCAATTCTCCCTCGTTGGGCAAGAGTTATACTCACGGTATTGTAAGATACTGCAGAATAAAGGTGGGGGGAAGAAACCGAAAAATCAAAGAAACAATCGTAACAAGAGTAATTCAAGTTACGATTGTTTCTTTGACTTTATATTATCCGTTCAAAATCTTTAATTGCGCCTGTCGATCAGTTTTCTATTTGCTTAATTCTACATTTGCAGATAAAATTGCCTTAATCTTTCTAAAGAATCTAGCAATTTTAGAATTGTTTACAACAGTTAAATTAGTATTATTTATAATCTTCTCATATTTATTATCTAAATCCATCATTTTATTTATATAAAATTCATCAAAATCAGAATAATTTTCTGAAATACCAATATAATTCTTGTAATTATATAAACGCAATCTATATTCATCAATATCAGCAGTAGTAAGTATTTTACTAAACTGAGTATTAAAATAAGATGTAAAAATTAGCTTTTGGGTTTCAAAATAAACATCTTTAATTCTTTTCTTACAATCTTCAATTTTTTTAGCTATTTTTTGTGCTTTCATTCCCTCACAATCATCACTAAGAAGTTTATTATTAAGCTTGATTGCTTTTTCCTCTACATTCATTATTTTATCCATATTATTTTCAATTTTTAAAAAATTATTTAGACCACATAAGTTTGCGAGAGTCTCTTTAAATGTTGCAGAGCCATAAAAAGTACTTTCATATAAAGTTTCTTTACCAGCAATATAAGCTAATTGCTCTACTAAATTGCATAAAATTGGATAATATGATGGGCTAGTAGTAGGAAGCGAAATTCCATAATATTTAACAATTTCTTCTTCAGAATTTAGAGCTTTAGCAGCCATACATTGTACGGCACCCTCGTTTAAAGCCATTCCTGTCACTTTCAAATCACCAAAATCACATAATCCTAATCGTAGTAAATGTCCTTTTTTATCTTTAATTTCTTGCAAATAATGAATAAATTCGTGCACTGCAAACTTTTCTAATTCCTCTAAACTAAGCCCTTGTTTAAAATACATAGAAGAATTTTTATAAAAATATGTTGCTTCTGCAAAACCATCTGGAATATCAGCTATATACATTGGTATCCTAGAAAGTGCAATAAATAAATTCTGAAATATGAAGTTTTGATTAGGAAAAGCTTTATATAACATTTCAGCTATATCCCTAGATATAGTATTTACGCTCAAAGTATCTAGCTTACCAATAACTGTAATGCCATCCTTTTTTAAATCTGATTCTATACTCATATACGTATTTCTCCTTAGTAATTCATATATCAACATTATACTACAAAAAAAGCAAAGCTATATTACAATAACATTACTTTTATGTTACAAAAATATTACAAATTTGTTTTGCTTTTACACAATTAGAAAAAATATAAAATGAGACTATTATTTTTAAAAATTATGTAACCTTTTTCGCAATTTTGGCCCGTCCTCTTTTGTAAAAAAGAAAGAGGCTGTTTTTGTTCAAAACAAGCCTTTTTTTCTTTAAAATTTATTTTACTACAATGTTATAAATTTTATTTTTTACATAAATTTCCTTTACAACTGTTTTACCATCAATTTGTGATTGGATATTGCTATTTTGATGAACTGTATTTTTAACGTCGTCTTGGCTAGCTCCTACACTAATTGAAATTGTAGCTCTAACTTTACCGTTTATTTGAACAGGAATTTCTACTGTATCTTCTACTAATTTAGTTTCGTCATAAGTTGGCCAAGCTTCATAAGTAATAGTATTATTGTGACCAAACCTGTTCCAAATTTCTTCTGTAATGTGTGGCGCTACAGGGTTTAGTAATTTGATAAATCCTTCTGCATATTCTTTAGGAATAACATCTTCTTTTGAAGCAGAGTTTATAAAAATCATCATTTGAGATATTGCTGTATTAAAGTACATATTTTCATAGTCGTTTGTAACTTTTTTAACAGTGTAATTATATACTTTTTCAAGATTTTTATAAGCATTTTTGTTAATTGAATTTCCACCATTTTCAGCATTACCATTGTTAGATGAGCCATTTGATAAGCCATTTGCGCTAACGTCTTGTACTTTACCAGATTCTACAAATAATCTCCATACTCTGTCCAAGAATTTCTTAGAGCCATCAATTCCGTTTGGGTCCCAAGGCTTAGCACTATCAATTGGTCCCATAAACATTTCATAAACTCTTAATGCATCTGCGCCATATTCTTTTACCATATCGTCTGGGTTTATTACATTGCCTTTTGACTTGCTCATTTTCTCTCCGTTTGAGCCAAGTATCATACCTTGATGACGTAGTTTAGCAAATGGTTCTTTTGTAGGTGCAATTCCTTTATTATATAGATAGTTGTTCCAAAATCTTGAATACAATAGATGACCTACTGCGTGCTCAGGACCACCTACATAAAGGTCAACAGGCATCCAATGTTTAAGAAGCTTAGGGTCTGCAATTTCGTTTTCATTATGTGGGTCAATGTATCTTAAGAAGTACCAGCTTGAACCAGCAGAACCAGGCATTGTGCTTGTTTCACGTCTGGCAGGTTTACCATCGAATGTAGTATTAACCCAATCTGTTGCTTTATCAAGAGGAGAAGCTCCAGTTTTTGATGGAGCATAGTCTTCAAGTTCTGGTAATACCAAAGGCAAATCTTCATCTGCTAAAACGTGAATTTCATTATTTTCTGTAAATACCACTGGAATTGGCTCGCCCCAGTAACGTTGTCTTGCAAATATCCATTCACGTATTTTGTAATTTACTTTTTTGGTTCCAATTCCTTTTTCTTCAAGCCAATCAATCATCTTATCTATTGCTTCTTGTTTACCAAGACCATTTAGAAAATCAGAGTTTATGTGAATTCCGTCTCCTGTAAAGGCCTCTTTAGAAATATTTCCACCTTCTAGTACAGGAATAATGTCAATTCCAAATTTAGTTGCAAAAGCATAATCCCTTTCATCGTGTGCTGGCACTGCCATAATTGCACCAGTTCCATAGGTTGATAGCACATAATCAGAAATCCAAATAGGAATTTGTTTTCCATTTACAGGGTTTATAGCATATGCTCCAGTAAAGCAACCAGTTTTTTCCTTATTAAGTTCAGTTCTTTCCAAATCAGACTTTGCCGATGCCATAGCTTTATATTCTTCAATAGCTTTTTTACATTCTGACGTAGTAATTTCATCTACTAATTCGTGTTCAGGCGAAAGTACACAATATGTTGCGCCAAATAAAGTATCTGCTCTAGTTGTAAACACTGTAAACTCTTTATCAGTATTAGCAACTTTAAACTTAACTTCTGCTCCTACAGACTTACCAATCCAATTACGTTGAATTTCTTTTGTAGATTCTGGCCAATCTATTTCGTCCAATCCATTTAAAAGAATTTCTGCATATTTTGGAATATCCATAACCCATTGTTTCATATTTTTACGAACGACAGGATAGCCACCTCTTTCGCTTTTTCCATTTATAACCTCATCATTAGAAAGAACACAGCCTAGTCCGTCACACCAATTTACAGGCATTTCTACTAATTTAGCCAAACCATCATTGTATAGTTGTTTAAAAATCCATTGAGTCCATTTATAAAAACTTGGGTCACAAGTTGAAATTTCTCTATCCCAATCAAAAGAAAAACCAAGCATCTTCAATTGTCTTTTAAAAGTTGCTATATTTCTTTCTGTAAAACCAGCTGGATGATTACCAGTTTTTATAGCGTATTGCTCAGCAGGAAGACCAAAAGCATCCCATCCCATAGGGTGAAGCACATTATATCCTTGCATTCTTCTCATCCTAGACATAATATCAGTTGCAGTATAACCCTCTGGATGGCCAACGTGAAGGCCTTGTCCTGATGGATAAGGAAACATATCTAGTGCGTAATATTTAGGTTTAGAAAAATCCCATACATCAGTTTTAAAGGTTTTATTCTTGTCCCAATATTCTTGCCACTTTTTCTCTATTTCAGTATAATTATATGACATAAAATCAACCCTTTCTTTGCATATATGTAAGCTTCTTACTATATAGAAATTATAGAAGAAGAGCGATATATGAATAAATGCTAGCAATAAATATAACATAAAACGGGCAAAATTACAATAAAAACCTTGAAAAAGTACTATTAAAATGCTATCGTATTAGTAGAATTTAACAATTTGAGAAAGGAAAGTGTAAAATTATGAACAACTTTATGAAAATAGCAAAGGATTGTGCATCGCACGGAATGACTAAAGGAGAAGGAGGTCCATTTGGAGCAGTAATTACAGACAAAAATGGAAATATAATTGCACAGGGTAACAATATGGTACTTGCAAATAACGACCCAACTGCTCACGCAGAAGTAACTGTAATAAGAGAAGCATGTAAAAAACTAGGTACTTATGATTTATCAGGTTGTATTTTATATACATCTTGTGAGCCTTGTCCTATGTGCTTATCAGCAATTATTTGGGCAAATATTAAAACTGTATATTATGGATGCACACGCGAAGATGCAGGTAATATTGGGTTTAGAGATGATGCAATTTATGAATATCTAGAGGGAAAGAATAAAGATTTATTAGATTTAAAACAATTAGATAGAGACGATTGCATAGCACTATTTGAAGAATATAAGAAAGATGGTAAGACTATTTATTAGAGTAAAATATAGAATTTTATAATATTAGAAAAATAATGTTAGAGACTCTTTATTTTAGCTTTTTAGACCTAAGGGATAAAAGCATTAAAGAAAAATCGAAAGAACACGAAAGCAAGGGGAAAAATATGCTTGACAACAGTTAAGTAATTATATATGATAACTATGAACAATTTAATTTTAGCAAGTAAGAAGAAGTTATATAAAATAGGAGGTAAATATGGGAAAAGAGATTAGTGAAGAAGAGCAAGCAAAAATAAAAGCTATGATAGATGATTTGATGGTAAAAGCCAAAAAAGCATCGGAAGAGTATATGAAGCTTACTCAAGAAGATGTAGACAGAATAATAAAAGCTATGTCTATGGCAGGGTTAGAGCACCACATGGAGCTAGCTAAAATGGCAGTAGAGGAAACCGGAAGAGGAATTTACGAAGATAAAATAACAAAGAATATGTTTGCAACAGAATATATTTACCATAGTATAAAATATGATAAAACTGTTGGTGTTATATCAGAAAATGAAGAGGAGGGCTATGTAGAAATAGCCGAACCTATTGGAATTATAGCAGGTGTAACACCTGTTACAAACCCAACATCAACAACTATGTTTAAATCAATAATTGCAGCAAAAACAAGAAATGTTATAGTATTTGGATTCCACCCATCTGCACAAAAATGCAGTGTGGCAGCAGCAAAACTTTTAAGAGATGCAGCTGTACAAGCAGGTGCACCAGAAAACTGTATATTATGGATTGAAGAACCATCTATAACAGCAACAAATATGCTAATGCATCATCCAGATGTTAATTTGATTTTAGCAACTGGTGGGACAGGAATGGTTAAAGCCGCATATTCTTGTGGAAAGCCAGCACTTGGAGTAGGACCTGGAAATGTACCTTGTTACATAGATAAAACAGCAAAATTAAAAACATCTGTAAATGATTTGGTTATGTCAAAATCTTTTGACAATGGTATGATTTGCGCTTCAGAGCAATCTGTAATTGTAGATAGAGAAATAAAAGACGAGTTTGAAAACCTAATGAAAGAAGCTGGTTGCTATTTTCTATCAGACGAAGAAACAAACAGATTAAGAGACACAATGTTCTTAAAAGAAAAAGATGGCGCTTTAAACTCTGCAATAGTTGGACAAAGCCCATATAAAATAGCTGGAGAAGCTGGAATAGAAGTGCCAAAGGATACAAAAGTATTAGTATTAAAAGAAAATGGAGTTGGAATAGAGCATCCATTTTCTAAAGAAAAGCTAAGCCCTGTTTTAGCATACTATGTAGTAGAAAATAGTGATGAAGGTATAGACTTAGCAGAAAAACTAATAGAATTCGGTGGACTTGGACACTCGGCAGTAATTCACTCAGAAGACAAAGAAACAATAGCTAAATTTTCAGAAAGAGTAAAAGTAGGAAGAATTATAGTAAACTCTCCATCAACACACGGAGCTATTGGAGATATATATAACACAAATATGCCATCACTTACACTAGGTTGTGGCACATTTGGTGGAAACTCAACAACAGCAAATGTATCAAGTGTAAACTTAATAAATATAAAAAGAGTTGCAAATAGGAGGGTAAATATGCAATGGTTTAAAGTTCCAGAAAAAATATATTTTGAAGCAGGCTCAATAGCATACTTAGAAAAAATGCCAGATATAACAAGAGCATTCATAGTAACAGACGAATCAATGGTAAGTTTAGGATATATAGATAAAATATTATATCATTTAAGAAATAGAAATGAGTATGTGCATTCAGAAGTCTTTTCAGACGTAGAATCAGATCCATCATTTGATACAATAAATAAAGGAGTACAAATGATGAAAGAGTTTAAGCCTGATGTAATTATTGCAGTAGGTGGAGGAAGTCCAATAGATGCAGCAAAGGGAATGTGGCTATTTTATGAGCACCCAGATGCAGATGTCGAGGGACTAAAACTTAAATTTATGGACATTAGAAAACGTACATACAAATTCCCAAAACTAGGAGAAAAAGCAAAATTCGTAGCAATTCCAACAACATCAGGAACAGGCTCAGAAGTTACATCATTTGCAGTACTTACAGATAAAAAGCAAAACAAAAAATATCCATTAGCAGATTACGAATTAACACCAGATGTAGCAATAGTAGACCCAGACTTAGTAATGAGTTTACCAAAGAAAATCACAGCAGATACAGGTATGGACGTTTTAACCCACGCCATAGAAGCATATGTGTCAAATATGGCATCAGACTTTACAGATGGTCTAGCAGAAAAAGCAGTAGAACTTATATTTAAAAATTTAAGGGAAGCATATAACCACGGAGACAACAAAGAAGCAAGAGAACACGTACATAATGCGAGCACAATAGCAGGAATGGCGTTCACAAATGCATTCTTAGGAATCAATCATTCACTAGCACATAAAATAGGAGCAGAATTCCACTTAGCACACGGTAGAATAAATGCAATATTACTTCCATACGTTATAAGATACAATAGCAGTAAGCCAACAAAATTTGTGTCATTCCCAAAATATGAGTACTTTATAGCAGACCAAAAATATGCAGACCTAGCTAAAAGAATGCACTTTAAAGCAGACACAAAAGAGGAGGGAATAAATTCGTTAATAGAAGAAATACAAAAGCTAAATGCTGATTTAGGAATAGAAAAAAGTTTAAAGGAAGCAGGAGTGGATGAAACTGAATTTATGGCAAAAGTTGATATGCTTGCAGATAGAGCATTTGAAGACCAATGTACAACAGCCAATCCAAGAGTTCCATTAGTAAGTGAACTAAAGCAAATTTTAATAGATAGTTATTATGGTAACTAAATTAGAAATTGGGGACAGTCCCCTTTTTCTAAAAAAGGTGTATGATGATTCACACACTATTCGGGGGTAAAATTTAATTTAAGAAAAGAGGTATACTAATATGTCCCGTTTAGCACGTAGAAATCTATGTACATCTTTTTTTCACGTCATTGTACAAGGTGTAAATAGAGAATTTATTTTTGAAAAATATAAATATAGAGAAAAATACTTTCATTTATTGGAAGAGGTAAAAAGAGACCATATTTTAGATATTCTTGCATATTCGATTATGTATAACCATGCACATATGTTAGTTCATACAGAAAAGATAAAAGAACTATCAGACTTTATGAAGAAAGTTAATGAAAAATATGCTAAATACTATAATTATATGGAAAATAGAGTAGGCCACGTTTTTAGAGATCGATACATGAGTGAACCAATAACAAATAAAAAATATTTAATAAATTGCTTAGCTTATATTCATAATAATCCAGTCAAAGCAAATATTGTAAAAAAGTGTGAAGATTATCAATTTTCGAGTTATTTGGATTATATAAATGAAAACAAATTTGTAAATAAAGATATAATTAAGTTAGTATTTGATACTAATAAATTGGATTTAAGTTTATATAAGGAATTACATCTTGGAAAAAGATATTATTTTTCGGATTACAATAATGCTACAGAAGAAAATGTACAAGAAATTTTACAAGAAATTGAAAGAATGTATGGCCAAAATATAGAAAATTTATTAAAGAAAGAGCATCTTGTATATAAAATTGTACTAGAAATAAAAGAAAGAATTCCAAATATATCAAATCTACAAATTTCGAAAACTTTAGGAATAAATAAAAATATAATATATAAGATATTAAAATAGAAAAAGGGGACTGTCCCCAATTTCTAAGAGAGTTGACATAAGTTAGAGAAAATAGTATAATAGACTTGTTCGATTAGCAAAGCTAATGTATAAAAAAATGGAGGTAAAAGATGTATAACCGGCAATATTTTGTTTTGTTTGGAAAGAAGCTGACAAAGGAGGATTTTTTAGAGGCAACTTCTGCATTTTTGGATGTGATATTGTCCAAAGAAGATGCTACTCTTGAAGTAGTTGAGGGCTCAACAATTAAAAATGCAGTTGTAAAGACTAACGAAGAAATTGTAGAGGAGGTTTTTGCACGGCTTGGACTTTCTTTTTCAAAGGAAGGAACGAGATATATAAGGGATATTGTTTTATATTATTTGGTCAACAAAGATAAAATGGTAAATATCAAAGTAGACGTACATCCGATTCTTTTTGAGAAGTATAATGTTGGATATGAAAAGCTTAGGGCTTGTATGAGAGAGGCAATAAAGTTTGCGATGGTAAAACCGACATCTCTTACAAAGAATCTTTTTGAAGACAGCATCAAGAAAAATAAAACAGTTCCGGCTAAAGAATTTATTGTGAAGGTACTTGACTTTTGTAAGTACTATGCAATCTCCCTAGAAAAGTGACTGATTTTACTAAAATTGCAGGCTAATTAGTACAGTTCTAGTAAACAATCGAAAAAACGAGGCATTCTATATGACAAAGTATAGAATGTCTCGTTTTGTGCCAATCTTTTGGACTAATTAAATATGAGGTTACTAGCTAAAGAGAGTAAAACTATTATCTTGTAACCTTTTCTCTATAAAAAATTGTATAAATATTGAAAAAATGGAAAATTTAATATATAATTGCACAAAGCTTAAAAAGAACATAAAAAATTTAAAAGTAAAGGATATAAGAATGTTAATTACTTTAATTATTTTACTAATTTTATTTATAATTACTGGAGTTATTTCAGGCAACTTTTTGTTTAATCTTGCATTAAATCCCAAATCTTCTAAATCCATTTTTCTAAATAGAACTATTGACGAAGATGAAATAATTCTAAGAGAAAAAAATACTGATTGGATAAATAAAAATGCAGAAGAAGTATGTATTTTTAACAAAAAAATAAAATTGTGTGGATATGAAATAAAAAATAAAAAAGAAAGCAATATATGGGTTATTGGAGCACACGGATATACAGAAACAGCGTGCTCGATGGCAGGAGTTGCAAAGCAATTTTTGAATTATGGATATAATGTATTGCTTCCTGATTTAAGAGCTCACGGCAAAAGTGGTGGGAAGTACATTGGTATGGGCTGGCTAGATAGAATGGATTTAATTGAATGGATTAACTATCTTATAAATAAATATGGTCACATAAAAATAATACTATATGGTATTTCTATGGGAGCAGCCACTGTAATGATGGCTAGTGGAGAAAATTTGCCAAGCAATGTAAGAGTTGTAATTGAAGATTGTGGATATACATCTGTATGGGAAGAATTTGCCGACAAGCTAAAAACTATATTCCATATACCTCAATTTCCTGCAATGTATAACGCAAATTTTATAACAAAAATAAGAGCAGGTTTTTCTTTAAAAAAAGCATCGTGTATAAAGCAACTAAAAAAGTGCAAAATACCAACACTATTTATACACGGAGATAAAGATAAATTTGTACCATTTTATATGTTAGACAAACTTTATGGTGTAGCAAATTGTCCAAAAGAAAAGCTTGTTATAAAAAATGCCGGACATACAGATGCACAGGCAGTAGAGCCACAAAAGTATTGGCACACAGTTAGAAAGTTTATTAAAAGGTATGTATAATTCAAGATTTTAAATTAAGGAGGTATTTTTAGAATGCAAAAATTAGACTATGCCATTTTATTTGCCACAAAAGCACACGATGGCCAAAGGAGAAAAACAGATAATGTAGATATGATATTCCATCCATTTACTGTTGGAATGTTGTTACAAAGGGTGGGAGCAGATGAAGATACAGTAATAGCTGGAATTTTACACGACGTTGTAGAAGATACAAAGTATACATTAGATGACATTGAAAATATATTTGGAAAAAATGTAAGGAAAATTGTAGATGAGGTTACCGAGGATAAATCTCTTGAATGGAAAAAGAGAAAAGAAGAAGCAATAGAAAAAGTAAGAAACGCAAGTATACAGGGAAAAATGGTCGAATGTGCAGACAAAATTAACAACTTAGAATCTTTATATGATTTGCTTCAAGAAAAAGGAGCAGAGGTGTGGAAAAACTTTAATAAACCATATTCCGAACAAAAATGGTACTATACAGAAATGTATCAGGCAGTGGTAGATAATGCAGAAAACAACCAGTTTTTTGAAAGATACAAAAAAATACTAAATAAGGTATTTGAGATGTAGAAATTCAATATATGATAAAAAATGAATAAAAGTAAATTTAACTAAAAGGTTTTATTCGGAAGTATTGCTTTAAATTTATATTACTAAGATAAGAGATAGAAAAGTAATAAAAATTTGGGGGTTAAATATATTTATGAATAAAATAGCAAGGAGAGAATAAAAAATGATCACTATTTCTAAAGATTTGATGGAACAAAAAATAGAGAAAATTAGTAGTAATATGCATAAAATAAAAGAGAAATTAACTCCAGATACACCACCAATTTTTGTAGAACTACTTGGTACACCTAAAAGTGGAAAAACAACATTATTAAAGAATTTAAGAGGACTTTTTAGTAACAACGATATTGAAATTTTTACTAGAAGGGAAACGGCAGAGTATAATCCAGTGGCAAAAGACGCGAGAGAATACAATCTATGGATGGTACTAGAATTATTTAGGAATTTATCAGAAGATATTTCAAATAAACAAGGTAAAATTGTAATTTATGACAGAGGTATTTTGGACAGATTAACTTGGCTAGAAAGAGCAGTTGAAACAGGGGAAATGTCCAAAGCAGAGATTGATAAAATTAGAGCATTGTATGAACTAGAAGCAATAAAAAATGGATATAGGCCAATAACATTAGGCTTTATAACTACACCAGAATTAAGTGTACAAAGGAAAGGACAACCCGGAAGAGCAGTAAATGTAGAAAATTTAACTGCATACAATAGAATTCTGTTAAGTGCACAAAATGAAATAGAAAAAAATTCGTTTACAAATAGTCTAACAAGAACAGATACATATCAAGGTAGACTAGAGGAATTTATATTAGATATATCTTCTCAGTTGACGGACGAAATAATAAATAGCCTAGAAATAGGAAAAAACAAGCAAGTTAAAAGTGTAAAGGAAAGTATAGGAGAAGCTAGATAAGAACAAAAAACAACAGAAAAGGAATGATAAGAATGAAAACAGGAAAATTATTTGTAATAGATGGAACAGATGGAAGTGGAAAACAAACTCAGCTTCAAAAATTAAAGGAAAGATTTGCAAAAGAAAGAATTGAATACAAAGCAGTAAGTTTTCCAAATTATGATAGCCCATCATCAAGTTTAGTAAAAATGTATTTAGCAGGAGAATTTGGTTCGGACTCACAAGCGATAAGCCCATACATAGCATCCACTTTCTTCGCAGTAGATAGATATGCAACATTTAAAAAAGATTATGAAAGCTATTATAAAAATGGTGGGATAATACTAGCAGATAGATATACAACTTCAAATATGGTGCATCAAGCAGGAAAAATAAAGGATGATGTAGAGAGAGCAAAATTTTTAGATTGGCTATGGAACTTTGAGTTTGGGTTATATGGACTGCCAGTGCCTACTAAAGTTATATTTTTAAATATGCCAACAGAATATGCACAAAAACTAATGCAAAATAGGGAAAATAAAATAACGCACGAAGATAAAAAGGATATACACGAAAGTAATACAGAGCATTTAAAGGCAGCCTATACAGAGGCGTGTAAATTAGTGAAAAAGTATGATTGGTGCGAAATACATTGTGTAGAAAATGATAGAATTAAAAGCATTGATGAAATACACGAAGAAGTGTTTAATGAGGCAAAAAAGTATATTTAACCTACTTATAGTAACCAATATTGTATTATAATTAAATTAGAATAAGTTTGAAAGAACTATGTGTGCCTTTGAGCAAAGCAAGAAAGGAATGGTATTTAAAATGGGAAGAAGTAGTGGAGGAGGACGTTCATCAGGAGGATTTGGTGGTGGACGCTCTTCTGGGGGATTTTCTGGAGGAGGTCGTTCATCAAGAGGTGGTTTCTCTGGTGGAGGATTTGGACACAGAGGACCAAGACCTGGACCATCATTTGGCTATTTTCATAGACCAATGTATGGTGGCTGGGGGCCACGATACTATGGGAATGGATGTGGCTGTGGTGGAGGCTTAACTGCAATTATATTTTTAATTTTTCTAATAGCATTTATTGGTTTTCCAAGTGGATGCACATTGATAGGTTGTATACCGGGTTGCACACCAGGATATTACAGTGATTACACTGAAACAAAATATACAAGTTCAACCAAAAGAGAGCCGTTAGAAGGTGTAGTAACAAAAACAGATTGGTATGAGGACCAACTAGGCTGGATAAGTAGTGAAAGGGTGTTAATTGAGGGCTTAGAAGATTTTTATAAGCAAACTGGAATTCAACCATATGTATTACTAGTAAAGTATTCAGATGATTTATGGAACGACGGCAACCTTGACCCAACTCTAGCAGACGAATACCTAGAGCAAGTATATGAAGAAAAGTTCTCAGACGAAGGGCACTTTATATTTGCATACTTCCAATGCGCAAATGATTCAAAGCAAGAAATGGAAGGAGAATTTAGGTATTTAAGTGGATATAGTGTAGATACAATTATGGATAATGAGGCAATAAAAATCTTGTGGGGATATTTTGAAAACAACTATTATAATACTTCATTGACAATAGAAGAAATGATATCAAAAACATTCTCACAAACAGCAGAGAGCATAATGCAAAATTCAGAAAAAAATCAATCTAAAGTTCCAATGGTAATATCTATAGTACTAATTTCAATCCTAGTTATTGTAGTTATTTTTGCATTGGTAAAAAACAAGAAAAAAGGAAATAATGGAAAACCACCGGACATAATAATAGAAAACAATGATGAGAATACTAATTAAAAATAGAAAGTAACAAATTGAATAGTATAAATTACAACAAATAATAAAAAAGAAAACTATGATGAACCTACTAGAAGAGTAGTTAAGAATCAAGTTTTCTTTTTTATATAATTATGTAAAGCAATTTACAATTTAAGCCCGGGCCTTTTGCAAATAAGTACTGTCAATAGTTTTTGAAAATGTCTCAAAATTTTTTAAACATTAGCACTAAAATTTTAATAAAATTAGTGCTAGTGTT
>CALXRZ010000013.1 GCA_944391015.1 uncultured Clostridia bacterium
CGAAAAAATTGACAAAAAAAATTAAGCATTTTGAATGCTTACAAGATTTTTGCCTATGAAAAAGTGTTTAAAACCCGGGTAACCACCACAGGTGGCTGCCCTCTTTTAAACATAAATATTATTGAATAGATTTATAAATTAAAAATATTATGTTTAACCCACTAGATAAATAATATTACAACATTATTACAATAATATTATTTTTGTATTACAAATATACAAAAAAGTCAGAAAATGTGGTATCCTTATATAAGAAAATGCTGGAATTATCAACAATATATCAAAAAAATGTTGAAAAATGCGAAATCTTATATTATAATAATATAGAGAGGTGAAATAGTGAGAAAAAGTAAGGTATTAAAAAAGTTTACAATAATAGCTATCATCCTAATTTTATTTTTAGCTATATTTAATACAGTATCAAATGCAGACGTACCAACTACAATTGATCCAGGTGATTGGAAACCTTCAGATTTAGAAACAACAGATGTAGACGAAGTATTAGATATAGGTGCAATTATAGTAAGCATAATAAGAACTTGTGGATTGGTAGTATCTGTAGTTGTATTAATAATTATAGGTATTAAATATATGACAGGAACAATAGAAGAAAAAGCAGATTATAAAAGTAGTATGAAACCATATTTAATAGGTGTATTTATATTCTTTGCATTAAGCCAACTATTATCTGTAATTATAGATTTAATACCAGGATTTTTCGAGTAGGTGGTAGTAAATGAAAATAAAAGTGACTATAAAAACTATTTTAACACTAATTATAATCTTACTAATAACAGCTAATTTTAACATAGTACAAGCAAACATACAAGTTGCAAGTGGAGCCGGTAGAGGTAGCACAAGCTCGCGGAAGAGAAGATATAACCATAGAAGATGTTACAGGGGGAGCAAATAATTTTATATATTCAGGAACTACGCAAGATAATCCACTGGATATTACAGGCGTTCAGAATGTAACAGATGTGTTATATAATATCTTACTAGCAGTAGGAATAATAGTAGCTGTTATAGTTGGATTACTTATAGGTATAAAATATATGACAGGTAGTGTGGCACAAAAATCAGAAACAAAGCAATTACTTTTACCATATATAATAGGGTGTGTAGTAATATTTGGAGCTTTTGGAATATGGAAAATAGTAGTAGAGCTATTAAACCAAACTCAAGTATAAAATAAAGATATTAAATTTATCTCACAATAAAGAGATATTTATATATAAATTATAAAATCTAAAAGGAGGATAAAAATGAAAAAACTTACTAAAATATTAACAATAATATTATTAGTTGCAATTATGCTAACAGTACAAACTGTAGTAGTTAAAGCTACTTATTCAGAACAGGTAGAAGGGTTATTTGATGTAGAAGCAGAAGGAACAGATAATATTATGAATGTTGGAGGTAATATAGTTAGTATAGTAACTACAATAGGAATTATTGTTGCAGTTGTAGTGCTTTTAGTATTAGGTATTAAGTATATGATGGGTAGTGCTTCAGAAAAAGCAGAATACAAGAAAACAATGATACCATATTTAGTTGGTGCTTTACTAATATTTGGTGCATCAGCTATAGCTAAAGCGGTAATTGCTATAAGCGAGAACTTAACAGCTGGTTAATAAATATTACAGAAATATTACAAATATATTACAATTATATTAAAAGTGCATTTTTAATGCACTTTTTTTATGTTTTTTGTATCTTTTTGGAGAATTATTTGGTATAATAAGATGTAGATAATTATAAACTAAGGAGGAACTTATATGGGAACATATAATTTACCAAGAGATGTAAAAGGTGAAGGTCGAATTTTATTTATATTCACCGGAAAGAGTATGCTATATACAGCAATAGGTGCAACAGTCGGCTTTGTACTCTTCTATTTACCACTATCTGCACTAGGTATGACAATGGTAGGAATAGTTGTAGCAGCAGTATTTGCACTTATAGGATTTTTAATAGGAACAATGAAAATGCCAAACCTAGCAAAGTTTAAATTTACTCAAAAAACTGGTGGAGAAAATATAGATGATATTATAAGAAGAGCCATAAAGTTTAGAACAAAAGGAAGAAAAATATATATTTACAAGGAGGAAGATAAAAATGCCTAATCAACAAATAAATAATTATGCTACAATACTAGGAATAATAATTGTAGTAATTGTTATATTGCTAATTGCCCTTGTAGTAGTATATTTTATGTCAAGAAATAAAAAAGAGAAAAAACAAAATAGTACAAGTGATTTTAGTAGTCCAGAAGAAGCAAAAGCTAAAGCAACATCCAAAGCAAAAACATTTGCTGTAGAGTCTGTAATAGATTTTATGGAGTTTGAAAAAGTAGAAGACAATATGATTGTTGGAAAAAATGGTATGAAGTATTTGATGGTTGTAGAGTGCCAAGGAATAAATTATGATTTGATGTCAGAGGTAGAAAAAAATTCTGTAGAGGCAGGCTTTATACAATTTTTAAACACAATAAGACACCCTATACAAATTTACGTACAGACAAGAACAATAAACTTGGAAAACAGTATTAGTACATATAGAGAAAGAGTAAAACAAATAGAAGCAGATTACCAAAAACAAGAACAAAGATACAAAGAAATGAGAAGTTCAGGAAACTATACAAGAGAACAACTTGAAAGGGCATATTATGAACTTACAAAACAAAAAAATTTAACTGAATATGGTAAAGACATTATTTACTCTACAGAAAGAATGAGTTTGAACAAAAATGTATTAAACCAAAAATACTATGTAATTGTACCATATTATCCAGATGAACTTGGACAAAATGATTTTGATAAAGAAGAAATTCAAAACTTAGCTTTTTCAGAACTATATACTAGATGTCAATCTATTGTAAGAACACTTGCAGGTTGTGAAGTTAACGGAAAAATATTAACCTCAGAAGAACTTATTGAATTACTATATGTAGCGTATAACAGAGATGAACAAGAAGTTTATGGCTTAGACAAAGCTTTAAGAGCAGGCTATGATGAACTATATTCAACAGCACCAGATGTATTAGATAAGAAAATGAGAACTTTAGATAGAAAAATAGAAGAAGAAGCATTTAATAAAGCAAACAAAAAAGTAATGGAAGCACAATCAGCTAAAGAAAGAGCTTTACAGAAAAAAGAAAATAATATGGACAATCTAATAGATAATTTGGCAAAGTTGATTATAGAGCAAAATTCAGCAGGGATAGGATATGATGTAGCACAAAATGCTATAAAGAGTATTGATGAAGATAAAGCAAATAGAGCAAAGCAAGGAGGTACGGAAGAAAATGTTAAAACGAAAACAAAACGAAAAACAAAATCAGCTTAATGATTATACAAAACCAGATGAATATGAAATCCTTAAAAAGAAGACTATTAAAGAGTTAATAGCACCATCTGGAATTGATGCTAGCAATATAGATCACTTGGAGATAATTTCTAATGTAACAAGATATGCTAGAAGTTTCTTCGTATCTACATTGCCAAGAATGTGTACTTTCCCAGAATTATTTAGAGATATGTATCTATTTGGAGATATAAATACTTCAATATACATAAATCCGATTCAAGAGTCTAAATCACAAAATGAATTAAACAGAGTAATTAACCAACTAGAAACAGAAAGAATTGTTGCAGCAGATAGAGGTAACATTAACAGAGAAAGTGATTTAGGACAAAAAAGGTTAGAAGCAGAAGAGTTAAGAGACGAAATTGCAGCAGGATATAACAAACTATATGAAGCATCAGTTGTAGCAACATTATTTGCATATAGCCTAGAAGATTTAGACAGATATACAAAACTATTATCAACAGAAATGTCAAAATCTTTGGTAGAAGTAAAAAGTGCTTGGGGAATGCAAGAGGAAGCATTTAAATCTAATCTGCCTTTGATGGACGATAAAATTAAAAAAACACACACATTTGATAGAAGGTCAATGGGAACGGTATTTCCATTTACAACTTCAGAGGTTGGACATTCAACAGGTGTACCACTTGGAATAAATAAACAAACTGGAGTTCCAATACTTTTTGATAATTTTCACAGTTCTCTTACAAATTATAATATGGTTATATTTGCTAAGTCTGGTGCTGGAAAATCAGTAACGATGAAAACATTAGTATCTAGATCAGCTGTTCTAATGGGAGTACAAAGCTTGGCGCTAGATGCTGAAGGAGAGTATAGTATAGTAGCAGAAAGTCTTGGAGGTATAAATGTAGTAATAAGTCCATCATCTAAAACTGTTATAAATATATTTGATATTGAAACAGAAGTTGTAAAAGACGAAATAACAGGTAGAGAAAAAGTTGTACTAAATGTAGAAAACAAAGTAGAAGACGTTACGCAAGCTTTACTTACTATGGCTAAAGGTAGTACCAGAAGTGAAGAGGTTAACGAACTTACAAAACAAATTATAGCAGAGTCTGTTGCAGAAGAATATGCAGCACACGGAATAAACAATGATCCAAATAGCTTATTTGAAGCTGCAAGTGGAGAATTTGGCTCAAATATGTTAGGAAGAAAAAGAAAAGATATGCCTACTATTGGTTCTTGGTATAGAAGAATTCAAAAGAAGGCAGATGATAATAAAAACCCAGACTATAATTTCCATTATAGTTATTTACTAAAAGTTATGAAACAGTACATAAGAGAGTATGACGGACAAATGGCATACTTTGATGGACAATCAACTTTTGATTTACTAGAGGGAACACTATTTATAAACTTAGATATATCGCAACTAGAAGAAAAATTTGCAAGGCCTCTTGCACAACAAATTTTGCTAGAGTGGATTTGGGAAAAATATGTAAAAAAGAATAGTGAAGATAGAACAAAAGCTGCTAAAAAGAGAGTGTTAGTGGATGAAGCATGGATGTTACTTCCTTTCCCAGAAGCAGTAGATTTCTTAAACACAATGGCAAGACGTGCTAGAAAAAGAAATGTGTCACTTGCAATTATTTCACAAAGATTCCAAGATTTTTATGAAAAACCAGAGGCACAAGCAGTATTAACATCATCAGATACAAAATTATTCTTAGCACAGGATAAATCTGAAATACAATACTTAAAAGAAGTATTTAAACTAAGTGACGGAGAAGCAGGCTTCTTAGTTACTTGTTTAAAAGGAGAAGGCTTACTAAAAGTAGGTGGAGATAGTGCAATAATACAAATACAACCAACAGCAAAAGAGTTTGAATTCGTTGAAACAAACTTAAATAAACTAATGCAAAAAGGTAGAAAAACAGGCAATAGATATTAAGGGGAGGAGACATGGAAATATTTAAAAAGAAAAGTTTAATACTAAAGATAGTAATTGCTCTAGTTGTAGTTATATTGTTTAATTTTTCTGCTCCTACAATAAGTCAGGCAGGTGTGGCAGAAGTTATAGGTGGAACATTAGCTGAACCAGTACTTGATTTGGCATTAGCGTTAGGTGATGGAATAATGTATATTGTACAAAGTTTATTGTTTGGAATGGATGAATCTTTACTTAAAGTTGCTGTACCGGGAGCAGGTATAGTAGAAACAGTTGCAACAATTGCTGGAGGAATTTTAGGAATTGCAGCTGTAGTAGCAGTAACAGTAGTTACTGGTGGAGCCGCTTTAGCAGCTATTATACCTGGTGTAGTAGTAGGTGGTACGGGAGCCTATGTCGGACATGAAATTGCAGTAGCAGCACTACCAGATTCATTTTACTTACCAATATATGCTATTAGTCCAGAGTCAATATTCCAAAACAGAATTGGTTTATTAGACGTGAACTTCTTTTCACCAAATGAATATGAAGACATAACAACTGAAGATGGTCAGACTATAACTCAAGAATCAACAGCAGCAACTTTACAATCTACAATATCAAGCTGGTATTTAACCTTAAGAAACTTTGCCATAGTAGTTTTATTAATAGTATTACTATATATAGGTATTAGAATTGTAACTAGCAGTGCATCTCAAGATAGAGCAAAGTATAAAGAAAAACTATTTAGTTGGGTAGTAGCTTTATGTTTATTATTTTTTATGCACTACATAATGTCATTTGCTACAACAGTTGTAGAAGCAATATCAGAAGGTATAAATAGCATAAATAAGCCAATATTAATAACACTATCATCAGAACTAGAAGAAAAAGATTACAAAGTAGAAGTTGTAGGTGAAGACGGAGAAAGAGGTAGTGTACCAATAAAAGAATATTTTGAGGATGTAGGCCTAATTTCTGATTCTGGAGCTTATGTATGGCCAACTAACTTAATGGGAGTTGTAAGACTAGACATGCAAATGGACCAAAATGAAACAGAGGAAAATCAACTACTAAGAAGAGTAGGTTATACAATGCTATTTTTAATTTTGGTATTTTATACTGTTGCATTTCTATTCATGTATATAAAGAGGTTAATAATGCTTGCATTTTTGACAATGATAGCCCCATTAGTTGCAATGACTTATCCAATTGACAAGATGAATGATGGAAATGCACAGGCATTTAATATGTGGTTAAAAGAATATGTATTTAATTTACTAATACAACCATTCCATTTAATTTTATACACAATGCTTGTGGGATCGGCACTAGATTTTGCAACAGAAAACATATTATATGCTGTAGTTGCAATGGGATTTTTATTCCAAGCAGAAAAATTACTACGTAAATTCTTTGGATTTGATAAAGCAGGTACATTAGACACTAATGGTTCTACTTTAGCTGGTATGGTTGGTATGGCAGGAATTAATGCTCTTAGAAGAATAGGAGGCGTAGGCAGAAAAAGTGGTGGCAAGTCTAGAAATGGCAGTGGTAGTGAAAATGGTGGAAATACTGGCAGAGTAAGACAAGCTGACAGAGGAAGAAGTGCAAGAGACTTATTAAATGCAAGACAAGGAAATACTGATGCACAACCAAGATTAGGATCACAAAATATACCAGCAAATCCTGATCCTGATGATGTACAAACACCAATGCAAAGAATGCTTGAAGCAGATGAAGAAAATAATAATTTTGGAAATTCACAAGAAAGAGATGCACAGGCAAGAAGCGCATATCAACCTACTTCTCCAAATTATACGGCACAACAGTATGCTGATGTATTAAGAAATGTTGGGTATGATGATGACACAATAAATGAAATTATAAGAACAGATCCAAGATATGCTAACGATTTTGATCAGACACAGCAACCACAAATACGCCAACATGTTGACCATGATCAACAACTAGACACTAATGAACCTTTAACACTTGGACAAAGGTTAAGAAACAACTTCTTAGCATCAGAAGAAGATACAAGAGGTGCAGGACAATGGCTTGCTCAAGGAGTAAGTAAAACTTGGAATGAGAGTCAGTTGAAAAATAGATTAATTGATTCTCCTCCAGCTAGATTAGGCAGACAAATAGGAGCAAAAGCAACCAAAGTGAAAGACATGGCAGCTAATGGAGCTAATAAAGTTAGAAAAACAATACCAAAACCTTTAAGAAATACTATTAGAGGTGCTGCAACAGTTGCAGGAAAGGCAGCTACTTATGCTGTACCAAGAGTAGGTAAGCTATATGCAAAAGCAGCTCTTGGAGCAACCGCTGGTCTTGTAGGAGTTTCGGCGGGATTAGCAACATCAGATGATAGAAACATTTTAGCTTATGGTGGTGCTGGCTTGGCAGCTGGTTTGGCAGCAGGAACTGCGGGAGAAAACATAGCAAGTAATGCATCAAGAGGAATTCAAGATATAGGAGAAAAAGCAGTAAGTACGTATACAACTGCAGCTAAAGGTGCAGATGCTGAAAAAGCAAGATTACAAGCTAAAGAAGATAAGGCAGCAATGAAAGATAAAGCAAGACAGGAAAAATATATGAATAAATTAGATGTGCCTAAATCTGAGATAAAACAAGTAATGGAAGATTATCAAAAATATAGACAAAGTGGTATTACAGATGATGACATAATTATAGGAGCTATGAAAGCAGACAGAGACAAGTTTGGAGACGGAAGAGCAAATGATGAAAGAATACTTCTAGCAGCTATAGCAAATGAAACAGGAAGAGATAATAAGAAAATTAAAGAATATGGAGAAAGATTAAAAGAACTAGGCCTAAGTGAAGATGATGTAAAGAAATTTACAAACGAAGTTAGAAACATACATAAAATGATTTAGTATAGCTTAACAGTAAAATGGAACAGAAAAATGTCCTCTGTTCCATTTTATAAAATATAAATGAAAATTTGATTATTGATTAATTAGAACTATTTTAAATTTAAATTCAAAAGGCCAAAAGTGTACCTTAAGGAAGGAATGAAATATAAATGGGAAGAAAAATAGTAGAGTGGTATATTAGCAATAAAAGTAAATTACTAACTGCAATATTTATTATTGTTGTTATTATACTTGTTAGTATAATAGTAAATTTTTTAAACACACTACAATTAAATAAAGAACAAACTAATGCAGAAACAAATGATAATATGCAAGAAAATAATATTCCAATTGAAAATTATACAGATATACATATCGAAGATAGTGAATCAGCTATTACAGGAGAAAATATGAGTTCATCACAAATTTCAACAATAGGGACGATAAATCAATTTGTGCAATTATGTAATGAAGAAAACGTTAGTGAAGCATACAATATGCTATCAGATGAGTGCAAAGAAGAAGTATATCCGTCTTTAGATAGTTTTAGTAATAATTATTACAATGCAATATTTAAAGGGAAAAAGAAAAATATAACAGTAGAAAACTGGGTAAATAATATATACAAAGTAACATTTGAAAGTGATGCTTTATCTACGGGTGTATATACACAAGATGGAACAATACAGGATTATATAACAATTACCAAAAATGAAAGTAATGAGTTTAAGTTAAATATAAATAATTATATAGGAAGAAAAGAAATAAACAAAAAATATACTGATTCATCTAAATTAACAATAACAGTACTAAGAAGCGATACATATATGGATTATGAAACTTACACATTTAATGTAACAAATAATACAAATAATACTATTTTGCTAGACGATAAAATTAATACTGATAATATGTATATTGAAGATGATAATGGAAACCAATACACAGCATATATACATGAATTAAGTGATGCACAATTAACATTAACACCTGGAGAAACTAAAGAAATTACTATAAAATACTATAGTAGATATGGTTCAACCAAAAATATAAACAAAGTTGTATTTAATAAAATAATATTGAATTATAATGAAGTAGCTGTAAGGAAAACTACAAGAATAGAAATAGAGTTATAATAGGAGTAAAATATGGAAAATTTTAATTTCGAAGAGATAAAAAACTTTATAAGAAAGGTAGGACGAAAAGTTCTCAATGTAATGAAATCTCTTGTTTTACCAATAGTTCTAATAATTGCAATAATAACAGTTTTATTAGCAGGTTTTGTATATATAATAACTTTGGACGATGGATCAAAAAAAGAAGGAGATATTTCAAATGCACCTTATGCAGCTTCTACATATACACAAAGTGTTACAATAGATGAAGATGGAAATATAACAACTAATATGACAGCTCAAGCTTTATGGGATGAAATGATTAAAAACAACAGCAGAGTAAATGTATATTTAGAAGGTCCGGAAGATTTACTTAAATTAATGAATGCAGAACTTATAACAAACTATCCAGATACAAGACCAAATCCTGATGAAGAAATTGATTGGGATACAATAAACAAAGATGTTACTTCTAACGAAGTGCAGGGAATAATAAAATTTAAAAGAGCAAGAGACGATGGTAGTACAATTACATTAACATTTGTAAATGCTGATACTTTCTATGAATGGGTAGAAGAGTATAATATATCTGGTGATGAAAGTGTGAAGGAGCAAATACTTACACACTTTACAATAGTAGAAGGCACAGGCTCAGGTATCGGAGGTAGCAATGTACAACTTAACTACAATGGGCAAGATATTATTACAGATATATCGGAAGCAATAGTTAGGGCAGCCCAAACAACTCCTTCACCAGGAGCAGGTTTGTGTCAAGCTTGGGTTAGACAAGTATATGCAAATGCAGGACTTCCAAATGTGTATTATACTGGAGCATACCAAGCCTTTCAACAAACTTGTGTATCTACGGATGTTAACAATATACCAATAGGAGCAGCAGTATATGGTACAGGTAGCGCAAACAACCCATATGGACATGTTGGAATATATGTAGGCGATATTAATGGGGATGGAAAAGGCGAAGTAATGGACAATGTTAGTAGTGGTATCAGAACACAATCACTAGAAGATTGGATTGCTTGGCAAGTAGAAGCAGGAAATACTCAATGTGGTGGAACACCAGGATGGCTTGGATGGGGCTGGCAATCGGGATCTCCTTCACAAATATTATCAGGAGGAACAGGAGAAGATAGTAGTACAGATGAAACTTCCGAAACAGGTGGAGATATAATTACACAAGAACAAACAAAATCATTAGATAATGTACTATTTATAGGAGATTCGATTACAGCTGGATTAGATAACTCTGGACTAATACCTAATGCACAATTTTATGCAGAAGCTTCAACAACACCATCTGATTGGTTATCTAAAGTAGATTCATTACCACAAAACTCTGATGAGATAAGCGCAGTATGTGTTATGCTAGGAGTAAATGCTACAAACCAAACTTCAGAAATGAAACAACTAATAGATGCACTTGCAACTAGATATAATGGTAAAACAATATACGTACAAAAAGTATTACCGGTAGCAAACACATATACAGCAATTGATTACCAAACCATGAATCAAAATATAGCAACATATAACACAGAGATTTCAAATTATTGTAGTGGTAAAACGAATATTAAATTTATAGATACTTCAAGTGGATATGTAGATGAAACAGGAGCAGCTAAAGCAGATTTGTTTGATTCTCAAGGATTACACCCAAAGGATTATGAGCAATTAAAGGAAAATATAGAAAGAGCAATATTAGGAGGTCTTAGTCAAACATATAGTGCTTCAAAATATAGTGTGGTAGTAGGTACTTGGAGTGAAAGATATGAAGAAAGAAAAGCATTAGGAGAAACAGATCCAGAAGAACAATATATAGAGCCATATACAACATACACTATGACAACCCAAAGTATAGATTATCAAAGTATGGTAAGTGGTTATACAATGCCATTTGACTATTTGTGGGCTTTCTTAGTAATAGGAAGAGAAAGAGACTTCGCACTAGATGTAGCAGATTTGGTATACGATAGTGAAATAGAAATAACTATACATGATAATTATACAAAAACTACTGATATCGATACATATAATTATACAAGAAAAACAAAAGTGCATACTCACGATATAAGTACGACTATAGAATATTCAAATGGTGGTCAAAATGCTGTAACAATGAAAAAAACAGAGAATTGGAAAGAAGGAGATACAAAAGAAATATTAAAAGAATACTCAACACAGCATACGGTAATAACTACTACAAATACATTAGATATTAGTTTGACTAAGGCAGATGTGTGGATAGTGAAATATACAAAAGAATATACTTATGAACCAGAAAATACAGATGTTGCAGACCCAATAACCTCGGATTTAGAACCGATAGAATACCCAGAAGAACCAGACAAAACAGATAATTCAGATCCATGTGGAATAGCATCAGGATTTGCACAAAAGAAGCTTCAAGAATATATAACAACACATAGTAGCGCTGAAATTTTTAAAACTACATGCACATCTGACTACTATTATGGATATGAAGGAACTGTTACGAATAATAATACTGTAGTGACAAGAAAGTATACATCATCACCAGCAGAAATAACAGAAAAAACAGATCCATTATCAGAAGAGCCAAACTTTGTAACAATATTGCAAGATCATTATCAAACAAGAAGCAATATTTTAAGTGCTCCAGATTGGCTATATGATATTCTAGAGACAAGTAGTAGGACGGCAGATATGATAGATTTAACAAAATATCTATTATACAAAGCAACAGGGCAAGACTTAGGTGTAACAGAATATGACTTTTCTTTATTTGACCCAAAGAATTTTACAAATGTATCTTTAAACATAGCTGGTGGCAATGTACAAGAAAAAGTATGGAATGCATTAAGAAGTGCAGGATTTAGTGAATATGCAACAGCAGGTGCAATGGGTAACATACAAGCAGAATCAGGCTTTAATCCAGGCATTGAAGAACAGGCAAATGGAGTAGGATTTGGTCTTTGCCAATGGTCATATGGAAGAAGAGAAAAATTAGAGGCTTATGCAGCTTCAAAAGGTGTTAGTGCTAGTGATGTAGACACACAAATAGAATTCTTAATTTCAGAATTAACACCAGGTGGAGCAGGACCTGCGCAAGGTTATGCTACATATCAACTTGTTAGCTACAATGGATATAATGGAGATATGTGGAAGAATGCAACAAGCCCAGAAGATGCAGCAGTAGCATTTTGTTGGTCGTTTGAGAGACCAGGAACTCCAAATCTTTCAACTAGACAAGAAAGCGCTAGACAATACTACAATTTATATGCAGGTGGAGGAGCAAGCAGTACAAACTAATTTATATACAAAAATGTATGGTATAAGGAAAGTAGTTTATATATTAAACTACTTTCTGGAAAGGAAATAAAAATGTCTAAAATAAAAAATATTATAATAATACTAATAGTTATTTTATTACTTGCGGTTATAGCACTTGTTTTAGTATTAGGAATTGGAAATAGTAATAAAGAAAATACCCAAGTAGCAAACGAAACAGATACACCAATTGAACAAACTGAAATTGGACTTAAACCAGTGGAAAAAAGAGAAGACTATTATATTATAAAAGATAGTGTAGGTAAGTATTATTCATATTATGCAATAATTTTTAATGCTGGGAGCTATTATTCAACACAAGATGAACAAATAATAGCTCAAGCAGAAAAAGACAATGCACAAATATTATATAATATGTTAGATACAGAATATATTGAAGCTAAAGGCATTACAGCAGATAATATAAAAGCTAATTTAAGTAAAATTGGGCAAGTAACAGCATATATAAAAAATATGTATATTATGCCTAAAACAAATAATGTAGAAGTATATGTAGTAAAAGGAGATTTAAAACAAAATGTGGAAGATTCTGGAACAGAATTTGAACTTATTGTAAAACTAGATAAAACAAATAAAACATTTAGTATAGTACCACAAGAGTACGTAACAGAAAAATATGGTAACATAGTTGAGGGACAAAGTATAGAAATAAGTTCAGAGCAAAGTATAGCTCAAAACATAAACAATACATACACAGAAAGAGAAATTACGGAAGAAACATATTTAAAAGATTTATTTGCTGAAATAAGAAATGAATTATTATATGATAAAGAAGAAGCATATAACCATTTAAATGAAGAATATAAAACAAAAAAATTTACAAATTTAGACGAATTTACTAATTTTGCAAATAGTAAACAAGAAGAATATAAAGCAATGAAATTAGCACAATATCAACAAACACAAGAAGATGGCTACACGCAATATATATTAGTAGACCAAAACGGAAAATATTATATTGTAAATGAAACAGCAGTAATGCAATATACAACAATGCTAGATACATACACAGCAGACTTACCACAATTTATAGAAAGATATAACTCTTCAAATGATGCAGAAAAAGCAGGATTAAACTTGCAAAAAGTAGTAGATGCTTTAAATAATAATGATTATGAATATGTATATAACAAATTGGACGAAACATTTAAAACAAATAATTTTAAAACATTAGAAAATTTTGAACAATATATACAAAATAACCTATATACATCTGCTAATGTAGAGTTTTCTAATTACCAAAATAGTGGTGAACTTCATATGTTTGATGCAACTTTTACAGATAAAAATAATGAAAATAGCAATGCCATAACAAAAACATTTATAGTAAAATTATTAGACGGAACAGACTTTGTAATGTCATTTAATGTATAAATTAAAACGTGGACAAAAGAAATTACAGCTTTTTGTCCACGTTTTTATGATATATGGTATTTTTGGTCCGTATAAAAAATATATTGACGTGCGTATAAATGTACGATATACTAAAAAAGAAAGGACTGATAAAATGGAAAAAGCAAATGTAAAAGTAACAAACAATATGCTTAGAATATATACAGAAGTATCTAAAGAAATAAAAGCAAGAGGACAAGAAGTAGACAACATTGGCTATTATAAAGACTTTGAAATAAAGGGCTCGGGGCTTGCTATAAATGATGCATATATAGTTAAGCTAAAAGATGTTAATAAAGCGAAAGAAAACAATTATAAAGATAACCCAATAAAAGATGAGGCAGAACAAAAACAGAAAATAATGTACGAAATATATGATGAAGACAGTAATCTAGTAGCTACAGTAAATGAATTGGGAGAAATTCAGTTTGATGAAAAGTTTATAGAAACGTTAAGGAAGATAAATGAAGATTATTTTGAAAGCTTAAATTTAGATGAAGCAGAGTTTGAATTGCCAGAAGAACTAGGAAAAGATGATGTGGTTCTAACCAAAGAAGAATTAGAAGAAAAACAAAATGAAAAAAGATTAGAAGAGGTATCGGAAAAAATAGGAAGTAAGGATATAGAATCATATTCAGAAATAAATACTGACCAAACACCAGAATTTGAAAAACTAACTAATAAGCAAGAACTAGACGCAAATGTAAGAGTAACACAAACTGAGACCTTAGCAGATTTAATTCCAGAAATAAGAGAAAAAGGAATTGAAAAAATAGGAGTAGTATATTCTGACCATAGTAAAGGGCAAAATGGAAGATTTTCATTTGTAGGAATAGATAAAGATGGTAAAATTCAAACTATAGATAGCTTAGAAAATATAGATGGAACAACTACCGGACAAAAAGTTACCTCAATAAATAGTGTAGATGGTAGTTCGGTAGAGCAAGAACAAGTAGCTGGAATGGTAAGGCTAGGAAACCGAGGAACAACAAACGGAGAAGAGGAATATTTATCAGTAAGGCAAGGAGATTATGGAATTATAGAAGTAGACTACGTAAGAGCAGATTTAAGTAAACCAGAGGACGAACGATATATTTCTGCACCAATAGAAACAAAAAACATATATCCAACTACAAGAGAAGTAAGAGATTTTATGGATAGAAGCAAGAACCCTGAAATAGATGATGAATTAAAAAGAGCTAATCCAGAGATAGAAAGAGATGGAGAGACAGAAGCAAGAAATATAGACGACACAGCTTCAAATGATATGGTTACCCCAGATGATATAATTGTATTAGAAGATGGTACAGAAACAACCTTAAGACAAGAAGCAACAAAGGACAAAGTCTCACCAGAAGAATTTACAAGAAGATATAATGAAATGGGAGGAAAAAACCCAGATGAAAAAATAGACAATCTTCACGAAGAAATTGAAGAAGAGTTTGGGGCACCAACAAGAGGAAGATAGGTAATATTGAGTAATATATGAAAAATAAAGATATAAAAAATTATTCAAAAGCTAATTGCATACATTTTTTAATACAAAAGAAACACATAAAAATCACTTTCTAAAATATAATTTAGAAGGTGATTTTTTGTATGTTCAAAATATGTAAACACAGAATATTAAACAGAGTAATAGCAATATTATTACTACTTATAGCGATTTTTACAATCTTGCCTAAAGAAAACTTGGCACTAGAAAAAGATACAGAAGAAATAGATATAACTTCACGAATTGCCTTAATATATGATAGGGCATCTGGAAAAATACTATATGAAAAAAATGGAAATAAACAAACTCCAATGGCATCTACAACTAAAATTATGACAGCAATAGTAGTATTAGAAAATGCGAACTTAAAAGACACAGTTATAATTGATTCTAAGTCTGCAGGGATTGGTGGCTCAAGGTTAGGACTAAAAAAGAATGACAAAATAACAGTAAATGATTTATTGTATGGACTTATGCTTCGTTCTGGTAATGACGCAGCCATAGCACTTGCAACTTATGTGGGAGGAAGTGTAGAAAGCTTTGCAGAAATGATGAACAAAAAAGCGCAGGAAATGGGACTAACTAATTCGCATTTTGTGGTTCCACACGGGCTAGATAATGATGGACACTATACAACTGCATTTGAACTTGCTAAAATGGCTGATTATGCTTTGAAAATAGATAAGTTTAAGGAAATAGTGGGATGTAAGACGGCAACAATATATATAAATGGATATGCAAAAACAATAAATAACACAAATCAGTTACTCGGCAGTGTATATGGGGTATATGGAGTAAAAACAGGTTTTACAAATGGAGCAGGAAGATGCTTAGTAACAGCCTGTAAAAGAAATGACTTAGACATTATAACTGTAGTAATTGGAGCTGATACAAATGAAATAAGAAGCAAGGACACAATAAAACTAATTCAATATGCCTATACAAAATTTGAAGTAGTAAATATAAAGGAAATTATACAAAATAAATTTGAAGAATGGAAAAACATAAATGAGGGTAGAATATATGTGAATAAAGGAATTGAAAATAATGTAAAACTGTCGTTAGAAAAATTATCTTATGATAAAATAGCAATAAAAAAAGAAAACATAGACAAAATAAACATATCTGCCACTGTTATATACTATTACGAGGCTCCAGTCGAAAAAGATAGTATTATTGGACAATTTAAAGTAATAATAGGGGACGAAGTAATTGAAACACTTGATATATATAATGTATATGAAATAAGAAAAAAGGAGATACAGAATTATTTAATCGAATTTTTAAAAATTTTGAATAAAATTAAAATTTTTTCTTCATAGTCGACACACTTCGACAAAATAAATAAACATAATATGTTACAATAAGATAAGAGGCGATTAAATATGAAGGAAGAATATGAAAGAGCACTACAAAAGATAAGAGAATTAAAGAAAATTGTATCACCAAAGGAGTGGAATAAAATAGCAAAAGAAGAAAATTTATTGTCGTCAGAAACAATTAAATATATAGCGCAAAAAGATTTTCGCACGCTACAAGCCGAAGTAAGAGAAATGAAAACGGCTAATGCATAAACTATTTGTAAAATTTTACTATGTTCGCTTGTTTTTAATTGTGGAATAATGTAATATATTGTCAACCTTTCTTGTCAAAAGGTAGTCTTTTACATAAGGACGGAAAGGGGTGCAAATTATATGACTAATTCTGACCTTATTCTAAAATTGATTGAAATGCTTCTAGCAGAAAGAGAGAAAAACTACAACCTTCAATCAAAATTAGAAGAAAACAAAAAAAGTGAAGGCTAAAAAGTCATTACATAGCCGAAAGTGGGAGCAAAATTGCAGTCTGCTCCTGCTTTTTATATACAAAAAAAGTATGTGTAATTGCAGTACACATACAAGCAAACAAATGACTAACTCTGACCGAAAGTGCATTGTTTAATGTAACTATATATTAACACCTTTTTTGGTATTTGTCAATTATTAAAAAAATATTTTTGTATGCGATTTGTATGCAATTTTATAATAAAACAATAAAAAATAATGAAAAACAAAAAAATATTAAATATCTGAAAACATTGAAAAAACTGAATAATACGGATATAATAAAAAACAATGAGAAATAATAAAAGCTCATTGTTTTTCTATATATTGGAGGCGACACCCGGATTCGAACCGGGGATCAGAGTTTTGCAGACTCGTGCCTTACCACTTGGCTATATCGCCGTAAATCAAAAACTTTATAATATATAATATGAATTAACAATTAAAAAAATTACAAAAAAATTATATAAAATAAAAATGGAGCAGGTAACGAGAATCGGACTCGTGACTAAACCTTGGCAAGGTCTCGTTTTACCACTAAACTATACCTGCATTTAATTTTTATTTTAAATAATACATTTATTATAATAGCAAAAAAAAAAATAAAAGTCAAGGTAAACTGAAAAAAATTATAATAATGTTACAAAAAACTTTTAAAAAGAAACATATCACAAAATACTTAATTCCCTAGAAAAAATTGACATAAAGTACATAAAACCATTGAAAATGTTACAAAAATGTAATATAATTGTAATGTGGGAATAAAAATAGAAAACAGTATTCTCCGTAAGCACATATAATATGCATATGAAATAAAAGGAAAAACAGGAAAAAAACTGTATTGACTAAAGAAAAAAATGAAAGTAGAATATAATATAGATTAAAAGGTAGAAAAGGATGGTAATATTTATGAAGCTTAAGAGATTAGCAATAATGTTTTGTATAATCCTATTAACAATAGCATCTGTTAGCGTTTTCAACGTAGTAAATGCAGCAGATGGTAGCAAGTACTTAGGAATAGTAATGCTTCGTCAATCAGGATTTGGATACAAAGCAATAGAAAAAAACATTTGGAAAATAGTTGAAGCAAACGACAGCAGTGGTTCTGTTGTAAACTATGATAATATGATATATTGTATAAAGGGTGGACCTGGATTTGGTTCTGAAACATATACAGAAGAAATAAAACATTATACAAAATATTTCGATATGAAAGATCCAGATAGTATTCCAAGCCCATATGTTGATGCATTGCCTGATACAAATAGTAATACATATAAAGCTTTACTATGGATACTAGAACACGCATATGTTATACCAAAAGCAAATGCAACTAGTGAAGAAATAGAACAAGCAAAAGAGTATAAAAAATTATTACTAAAAAATGTAAAGGAACACGATGAGGACAACTATGGCTATTTAGATGCAGAAGCAAATGGTGAAATCGATTTGACAGATGAAGATATAGATGTTGTACAACAACTAGCTATATGGCACTTTACAAATGAAGGAGATCAATATGATGTAGAAGTAAAGAGCCCATACAAAACATTTGAATTAGCATTAAACTCAATAAAAGGTGATGCTGGTTCTGGATACTCACCATTAAATAGTGAAGTTGGAGATGGAGCTGATAACGGAATAGTTAGAGCAGCCTCAGCAGTAGCCCTATATAGATATTTAGTAGATAAAGCAGAAGAAGCAGCTCCAAACTATGAAGTAACAGAAGCAAGCGTACCATACCAATTTGCTGATCTTGTTCAAAATGTAACAACTGTAGGCAACAATTATAAAATAGGACCATTTAAGATAGAAAAGATAAGTGATACAGAAGCAACTTTAGAGTGGAAAATCACATTAAAAGATGGAAGCACATTAGAGAATGCACATTTTGAAAATGCAAGTGGAAAAACAATAGATGATTTAAATGATGTAATAGGAGAAGAATTTTACATTGTTACTCCTACAACTACAGATATAAGTCAAATAACACTTTCAATAAGTGGAGTATACTATAATACAAAAATAGAATATTGGGCAATGGAAAACCCAGAAAATGAACAACCAGTAGCAATAGTAGAAAGAGAAAAAATACCTTATGAAGATAGTGTTACTGTAACATATGAACCAGAGCCAGAACCAGAAGTATTTGACTTGGCATTAAGAAAATTTATAGTTTCAATAAATGGTGTATCACCAGAAGCAAGTAGAGTACCACAAATTAGTGATGATACCTTAGCAGATTTAAAAGATGGCAGAATAACTACAGCAGAAAAAGTACATCCAAAAAACCCACTAACAGTAGAAACTGGAGACTCTGTAATATATACAATTAGGGTATATAATGAAGGAGATATAGATGGAATAGTAACAGAAATAACAGACTATTTACCTGACGGCTTAAAACTTAAAGCAAATAGTAGCGTAAATAGTAAATATGGATGGAAAGATAATGGAGACGGTAAAATAACAACAGATTACTTAAAGGGTGAAGTGCTAAAGGCATTTGATGGTAAAACACTAGATTACAGAGATGTTCAAATAGAGTGTGAAGTTGTTGCATCAGTATCAGATACAGATACTAAATTGAAAAACGTAGCAGAAATAACAGGTGCTACAGATTCTGAGGGAGAAGATATGACAGACAGGGACTCTACCCCAGATAATGTTGATGTACCAGGTTACGGAAATGAAAGTCAAGAAGATGATGATGACTTTGAAGATTTAATTATATTAGGAAAATACTTTGACTTAGCATTAAGAAAATTTATTATATCAATAAATGGAACTGCACCAACAGAAAGCAGAGAGCCAGTTGTAGATACAACACCTCTTACTTCAGGAAGCAGTACAACAGCAAATAAAGTACATCCAAAAAATCCATTAGTTGTAGAAACTGGAGATTCTGTGGTATATACAATAAGGGTGTACAATGAAGGACAAATAGATGGAATAGTAACAGAAATAACAGATTATTTACCAGATGGACTAAAACTAAAAGCAGACAGTGATATAAATGAAAAATACGGTTGGGTAGACAACGGTGACGGAACAATAACAACAAATTATCTAACAGGACAAATATTAGATGCATTTGATGGTAAAACTTTAGATTATTTAGATGTACAAATAGAATGTGAAGTAGTAGCAACAGCATCTGACACAGATATCAACTTGAAGAACATTGCAGAAATAACAGGAGCTACAGACTCAGAGGGAAATGATATTCCAGAAGATTTAATAGATAGAGACTCAACCCCAGACAATGTAGATGTTCCAGGTTATGGAGATGAAAGCCAAGAAGATGATGACGACTTTGAAGATTTAGTAATATTAGGAAAATATTTTGATTTATCTTTAAGAAAATTCATTATACAAGTTAATGATACAGAACTTAAAGATGAAGATGGAAAATATTTAAGAGAGCCAGTTGTAGATACAACACCTCTTACATCAGGAAGTGACACAACAGCTATATATAAACATCCAAAGGACCCTGTAGAAGTTGCTATAGGAGATGAAGTTATATACACAATAAGAGTATACAACGAAGGACAAATAGATGGTTATGTATATGAAATAACAGATAATTTACCAGCAAACTTAGAATTTGTAAATGATGAATTTAATGCAAAATATGGCTGGAAAATTAGTGGAGATGGAAGAACTGTAACAACAGATATTACATCACCAGATACAGAATATTCTGCAAGTAGAGATACAATTTATGCAGATAGAAAAGATGGAGAAGATAAGGTAATATTAAATGCATTCGATGGAACAACTTTGGATTATATAGATGTTCAAATTAAATGTAAAGTAAAAGACACAGCAAAAGCAGAAGAAAAATTAACAAATATCGCAGAAATAACAGACTTTACAGACTCAAATAAAGAAGAGGTAACAGATAGAGATTCTAATGAGGACAATGTAACAATTCCATCAGATGATACTTTACCAAATTACAAAGACGACGAAATAAATAGAGGAGACGAATATATTCCAGGACAAGAAGACGATGATGACTTCGAAAAATTAGTAATTGAAAAATTTGACTTAGCATTAAGAAAATTTATTACAGGTGTAAACGAAAATGAAGTTACAGATAGATATCCTGTATTTAACAACGACAATGGCAAATATACATATACACATACAAAAGATCCAATATTAGTAAAAACAGGAGATATAGTAACTTATACAATAAGAGTATACAATGAGGGCGATATTGCAGGATATGCAGAAGAGGTAAAAGATGATTTACCAGAGGGATTAGAATTTTTACCTGATAATACAACAAATATTAACTATAGATGGGTAATGTATGATGCAGAAGGAAATGTTACAGAAAATGTAGCAGATGCTGTATCAATAAGAACAGATTATTTATCAAAAGCACAAGAAGACGAAACAGGAAGAGATAACCTAATAGATGCATTTGACCCAGATACAATGCAAGAACCAGATTACAAAGAAGTTAGAATAGCATTTAAAGTAATAGAGCCAAATACTTCAGACAGAGTTTTAGTAAACATAGCAGAAATTTCTGAAGATGCAAATGAGGATGGAGAGCCTGTAGATGATGTGGATTCAACACCAGATAATGATAAACCAGAAGAAGACGATATAGATTATGAGCAAGTTGAAGTAACATACTTTGACTTGGCATTAAGAAAATTCATAACAGGAGTAAATGATGAGTCAATAACAAACAGAGTTCCAGTATTTAGTAATGAAGATGGAAAATACACATATACTCATCCAAAAGACCCTGTTGAAGTATCAAACGGTGACATTGTTATATATACAATAAGAGTATACAATGAGGGACCACAAGCAGGATATGCAGAAGAAGTAAAAGATGATTTACCGGAGGGACTAGAATTTTTACCAGACAACGAAATAAATACAGAATATAGATGGGTAATGTATGATGCAGAAGGAAATGTTACAGAAAATGTAGCAGATGCAGAAACAATAAGAACAGATTATTTATCAAAAGCGCAAGAAGATGAAACAGGTAGAGACAATTTGCTACAAGGATTTGACCCAGACACAATGACTCAACCAGATTACAAAGACGTGAAAATAGCATTTAAAGTAACAGAACCAAATACATCAGACAGAATACTAATAAATACTGCAGAAATATCAGAAGATAGTGACGAAGACGGCGAACCAGTAGACGATATAGACTCTACACCAGATAATGATGAACCAGAAGAAGATGATATAGACATCGAAAAAGTTAAAGTAACATATTTTGATTTAGCATTGGAGAAAATAATTACAAAAGTTACAATGGAACTAGATGGAGAAACTTATGTAGATGAAACAGGTCATAAATTTGGAGAAAAACCAGAAGAAGTAGTAAAAGTAGAGTTAGGAAACCATAAAATAGAAGATTCTGTACTTAAATTCACATACAAAATACGAATAACTAATGAAGGAAACAAAGCAGGATATGCATATGAAGTTAAAGATTATATACCAGAAGGTCTAGAATTCGTTGCAGAAGATAATGACGACAGTTGGACACTTTCAGAAGATGGCAAAACAGTAACAACAGACCAATTGAAAGACACATTATTACAGCCAGGAGAAAGTGCTGATGTAGAAATAACACTTAGATGGATAAATGGTCAAACAAATTTAGGTGTAAAAACAAACTGGGCAGAAATATCAGAAGACAGCGATGATGATATAGACTCAACACCAGATAACAATGATAAAGACGAAGACGACATAGATGATGCAGAAGTAGTATTATCAATAGTAACAGGTGTTGGAGAACATTATATAGGAGTTATAATATCAGTATTAGTAATACTTGCTGGAGGAATAATTCTAATTAAGAAATTTGTATTAACAAAATAATAAAATAATCTAAAACTTAAATTCAGCCAATGATAGTAAGAAAATACTATAAACGATAGTTATACTAAAAAAACAAAGAGCAAATAAAAATGCTCTTTGTTTTTGCCCTTATAATAAAAATAAAAAATAAATGTTTACAACCAAAAGACCATATGATATAATTTTCAAAGTAAATGGAGGAAAACGAATGAATCAAATACTAGTTTTAGAAAATAAATCTAAAAAGAAGAAAACTAAAACAAGAAGTTCTGGACCAGCTGACATAAAGAATATATTAAGGTTCTTTGCTGTTGTACTAATTATTTTTGCAATGGTTATGATTGGTCATAGCTCATATGCTATATATAGAGAGGCAAAGGGTAACAATACCGAAGACCTGCCTGTAATAAGTTTAAGTAGAGTAAATGACACTTTAATTGTAGATGTAAACAGTACATATGTAATAGATAAATTCAAATATAGCTGGAAAAACTCACAACAAACTTCTGTGCCAGAAGAGGCTACAAGCTTTGAAGAAGAAATAATTTTACCAAGTTCTAATAATATATTAACAATAGTTTTAGAAGATGAAACAGGTAGAGCTACAACATTTACTAGAGAAATTATTTTAGATGGAATAGATATATTAGAACCAACAATAGAGGTGGAAAAAGGACAAGGCTCAAGTGCAGTAATAACGGCAACGGATGAAACTCAAATTGAATATATGACATACAGAATAGATGATGGAGAAGAAGTTAGAATAGATAAAAATAATGTAACAGATAAAACTATAAAATACGCAATTACAGACATACCAAGAGGAGAGCATACAATATATGTTACTGCTATAGATAGTTTTGGAAACACAGAAGAAATAGAACAAACTATAATAGTATCTTCTGATTTACCTACAATAAACAGTATAGACATAGACGAAGAACTTGGAAAAATACTTATCCAAGCTTCTGATGTTGACGGCTTAAAATCTATAGAAGTCAATTTGAATGGACAAGAGTATTTTATGGATAATATAAACAGAACAGAAGCAACATTTGCTTTAAACTTAAGGCAAGGAACTAATACTTTAAGTATAAAACTTACAAATGTTAATGGACTATCAGCAGAAGGAGCAACAGAATTCGAATATGCAGGATAAAATAATATTTTATTTTATAATATATTCCTTTTTAGGATGGTGTTTAGAGTCCATATATAAAACAATTATTTTTAGAAAGCCAACTAATAGTGGCTTTCTATATGGACCTTTTTGCCCAATGTATGGAATAGGAGCCATAATTATGATTATGGCAGGAAAATTATCAAATAATATTTTAATAATATTTTTAATGGGAATAGTAATTTTTACAGTATGGGAATATGTAGTGGCAGTACTGCTAGAAAAACTATTTAAAACTAAATACTGGGATTATTCTAATATAAAATTTAACTTTCAAGGAAGAGTATGCTTAAAAAATTCTATATATTGGGGCATACTAGCAGTATTGCTTATATTTGTAATACAGCCAGTAATTGAGAGATTTACAGAAAAAATACCAAATGAAATGATACTATATTTGAATATTATTTTTATTCTTGCAATAACTATAGATATGGGCTTTACTATATTTAGGATAATGTTTATAGATAAAAAGATTAGAAAAATATTTGAAATTGGAGATAGCATAAAAGAAAAATTAACAGAAATAAAAAGTGCAGAAGGTGTATATAAAGAGAATCTTCAAAAGGCAATATCCGACTTAAAAACTAGACAAGATATTTTAAAATTCAAAATATACAAAAGAGTTATAAGGCTAAAAAAAGCATTCCCAGAAATGCATTCTGAAAATTTAGCTAAATTTATGAAACAAAAAATTACTTTAGAAAGTATAAAAGAAAAAATCGAGAAAGCAAAAAAACACAAAAAATAATGGAGGGGAGTCAGAATGGCTCAAGATATTTATATAATAGATGATGGCAATGAGTTAAAAGATATTATTAGTAATTTGCTAAAAAAAGAAAAAGAGTACAAACTAAAAAAGGTAACTACAGACAATATAGATGTAGCACTAAAAAATATACCATCACTTATAATAATAAACGAGGACAACATACAAGAAAATATAATAGAAATATGTAAAAGAATTAGATTAAATGAAGATAACAGTATAACTCCAATTATAGTTATATCGTCTAACAAAGAAAAAGAGCATAGAATAGAAGTTTTAAAAGAGTGTGTAGAACACTATATAAAAGCACCAATAGATAAAGAATATTTGTATTACACAATAAAAAATGTTATCAGATTATTAGATACAAATAGACGTGTAAGCCCACTTACAGGACTTCCTGGAAATGTACAAATACAAGCAGAAATGAAAAAAAGGTTATTAAACAAAGAAGAGTTTGTAATGCTTTATTTGGACCTAGATAATTTTAAAGCATATAATGATGTATATGGCTTTTTAAATGGAGATGAAATAATTAAATTCACAGCTAGAACAATAGTAGACAATATAGACAAGCTATCAGTAAGTGGAAATACTTTTGTCGGACATATTGGTGGAGATGATTTTGTAGCAATAGTTTCTACAGAAGATGATTATGAATCAATATGCCAGTCGATAATAGCAGAATTTGATAAAGGAGTACAAAAATTCTTTAACGAAGAAGACTTAGAAAGAGGATTCTTAGAAGTACCGAATAGAAAATGTATTATAGAAGAATTTCCTCTAACTTCAATATCTATAGGAGTAGTAGTCGCAAGCAAAGGTAGATTTCATAACGTGCTTGAAATAGGGGAAGTTGGAGCACAAGTAAAGCATCTGGCAAAAACCACAATGGGAAGTGCATATTCTATAGATAGAAGAAAAGAAGAAGTTGTATGTGAAATAAAAAAATAAATTAGCATAGGGGCTGGGTTTGTTTTGCTAATTTAATTACATAATTTGCTAAAGTACAGTTATATATTTTTTCTTTTGGGCGAAGTGCTTAAGGTGGGGACCAACAAGTTACAGTCTGTAGAAAAATTACTCATCAAGAAAAAACTAGTTTTTTCTTGAGGGGAGGACATAGTAACGAACTATTGTAATTTTTTTTACAGACTGTTACGTAGTTGGGGGCCGAAGACCAAAAGAAAAAATATATAACTGTACTTTTTTAATCGAATGTAAATAAATTAGCAAAACAAGCCCGCCCCCTTTTGTAAATTTAAAGTTTCTTAATTTCTTCAAATCGCTTAACTTTTTGAGTTGTGGTTTTAACCATTGGCTCATCAGTAATAACTAAATTCTTAATGTGCTTATAATTAGAAAGGTTAGCATTTATTTTCTTTATGTCTTTCCAAATAATATCTTTTAAATCGAATTCCGAAATATCTCCATATTTTTCTTTAATATACTCCTTGTTGTACACAATTTTTGCACTTAGAAATAAATCATCATCTTTTGGAGCTCCATAAACCATATTTTCAGATACATAAGGTAAAGTGCTTATCAATAATTCAATTTCTTCTGGATATACATTTTTTCCATTCTTTAAAACAATTACATTTTTCTTTCTTCCAGTTATAAATAAAAAACCATCTTTGTCAATATAACCTAAATCACCTGTGTAAAACCAGCTATCTTTAAGAACTTTTGCTGTTTCTTCTTCCATTTCATAATAACCTAACATTATATTAGGTCCTTTAGCTACAATTTCGCCAATACCTTCATTATTTGGATTATCTATTTTAATTTCTACCTCTGGCAAAGGCAAACCAACAGAACCAAATTTTATGCATTTGGCATTTTCTGCAGTAAGCACAGGCGAGGTTTCGGTTAAGCCATAGCCTTGAACAGCAAGAATACCAAAGTCATAGAAGCCCATAGCTACGTTTTTATCAATAGCAGAAGCACCACTAATTACAAAACGTAATTTTCCTCCGAGGTTATCTAAAATTTGTTTGAATACTTTTCTACGTATATCAATTTTAAACTTAAGCAAAAATCTACTTATACTATTGGCAAATTTTAAAAGCTTTGTTTTCCCTTGCTTATCAACTTCGGCATAAATTTTTTTATACATTGCTTCCAATAAAAGTGGTACACAAACAAAAATTGATACTTTGTATTCTCTTAAATTTTCTTGAATGTGCCTTAGCCCATCACAAAATACATTTGTAACACCATCTGCTAAAAATAGAAGAAGAGCTGTTGAGCCGAAAGTATGGTGAAGTGGTAAAAAAGCCATATTTACATCAGTATCGTAAATTTTTTCTGCTAGATTTATATTGTAAATATTTGATGCAATATTTTTGTTAGAAAGCATTACGGCTTTAGACATAGATGTGGTACCAGAAGTAAAAATTATAGATGCAATTGCGTCTGGGTCTATTTTATGATTATCATAATCGGTGTTGCCAGCCTTTAGCAATTCTGTTCCCTCGTTTATAAAGTCTGCAACAGTTTTAAATTTGCCATCACAATTTGAATCCATACAAATATATTCGCTAATACGTGTATTAGACTTTTGAACATTCAATATAATATTTTCATATTCAGATTCAAAAACAATAGCATCTGCTTTAGCCCTTTCAAGAGAAAGAATAATCTCCTGCTCTGGCAATCCTTTATCTAATGGAACAGTTATGCCAACACCACAAAGTGTAGACACGAAAGTAATAGCCCACTCATACCTGTTTTTACCAATAATAGCAATGCGCTTATTTTCTAAATTATGATGAATAAGTGCAGCGCCAAAAGCCTTTATGTCTTCACCGAAATTTGTGTAAGTTATATTAGTATAACTTACTTCTTTTCCGCTTTTTGTGCTTTAATATAAATGCGTTGTTATTGGGATATTTTTTAATCCCGTTGTTAATATATTCTTTTACAGTATCGAATTTTTCAGCATCATATAATTTTCTGTAAGCTTTCAAATAAAAGACCTCTCTTTCTTAAAAGTATTGTTTTATGTGGTACTCCAAATAACAATAAATATAGACTTTTAACTTTTTTGTCTAGTTTATACAAGATTAAGTTTCTGTAAGTTCAAGTCTAACATAATTTGAGCAATGTATCAATCTAAATGAACGCACAGTCAAAAATGGAATAAAAGTAATAGAAAAAGTAAGCAAGTATAGTTGATAAATATGTAAAATTGTGTTTTAATATAATATAGAGGTGGAAAGAATATGCCAAATAAAGTAGATATTGTTTTAAAACAATTTATAGAAGAAATTTCAAAATTATTAGGCAATAGACTAAAAAAGGTAATCCTATATGGTTCTTATGCAAGAGGCGATTATGATAAAAATTCTGATTTAGATATAATGATATTAACAGATTTAACAGAAGAAGAACTAATAAAATATAGAATGAAGATTCGTGATATAGCTTGCGACTTAGAATTTGATAATGATATAGTAATTTCTCCATTAGTTAGAAATATTGAAAAATATAATAATAGAATAGATATAATACCATTTTATATGAATATTCAAAAAGAAGGAGTGGTTTTAGTTGGGTAACGAAATTACAATAAGTGGGTTTGCAAACTATAGACTAGATAGAGCCAAACAGGATTTATCTGATGCAGAGTTTAATTATAAACACAGAAGGTATTTAAATGCTAACAATAGAGCATACTATGCAATATTTCACGCTATAAAAGCTGTACTTGCCTTAGAAAGAAAAGATTTTAAAAGGCATAAGGATGTGTTAGCATATTTTAATCAGTATTATGTAAAAACAGAAAAATTCCCTAAAATAATTAGTAAAAAAATAAGTCAAGCAAGTAAAGTTAGGGAAGATAGTGATTATGATGATGAGTTTATTCCGACTGATGAAGAAACGAAAAATCAAATAGACACAGCAAAGGAATTGATAAGCCTAGTAGAAGGGTATTTAAAAGAGTATAATAAAAAAGTATTGTAAATATTAAATAAGCATATGCATAAAATAAAAATTATGTATATGCTTATTGTTGATTAAAGCAAAAAGGAATTTAAAATGGGAGTTCAAAAAACAAGTTTAAATAAAGAAAAAATAAAAAACATATTGCAAAACGAATATGATATTACACCGATAGAAATATCGCCAATAAATAGAGGTACTGCAAATATATTTAAAATAGTGGCATTAGACAAATGCTATATTTTAAAGGAATTTACTAATAAAAGAACAGAAAAGACAGTTATGAAAGAGATTGATATAATAAATTTTTTGCAAGAAGAAAATATTAAAGTACCTAAATATGTAAAAACAATAAATGGTAGTTTTTATACAAAAAATGAAGATAGAATTATTATAGTGCAAGAGTTTATAGATGGCTATGTGGTTCAAGATAATACAAGAAATTACGAAGAAACAATGGAATGTGCAAGGATTTTAGGTAATTTAACAAAAGCATTGTTAAATTACAACAAACTAAGTGATGAAAACATATTAGAAGAGCAATTTTCAAAGGCAAGGCTACAACAAGGAATACAAGAACTACAAGAGCTAAAGCAAAAATTACAAGGTATGAGTTGTAGTTCTAATAGTATGAAAAATCTTGCTAATAAATATACAGAGCAAATAATAAAAGATATAGACTATAAAATTAGAATATGTAAATGATACAAATCAAGTAGAACTTTTGAAATTTGCATTTTTTAGAACCAATATTTGCAAAGATTTATATGATAAAAAGGAAGAAATAAGTAAGGAGCTTGTGAAAAATGTTACAAATATATAATATAAAGGATATACCAGAATTCATAAAAGAAGTTGCAACCTTAACTCAAAAAGAATGGGGACAAACAGGACTAACAGAAGAGCAATTTAACAATAAAGTTAATAAAAAAATAGAAAAAATAAAAAACAGTTTTGAAAACAAGTTTTATTGCAAGCTAATTTTGGTAGAAAATAACACCTTAATAGGCTTTATATCAATATTTCCTACAGATGGAGAAGAACGAAAAGACTTATCACCTTGGTATGCAACAATGTTTGTAAAAGAAGAGTATAGGGGAAAAGGCTATTCAAAAATACTAAATAATGCAATATTGGAAGAAGCGAGAAGAAGAGGAATACAGAGAATATATTTAAAAACAGACTTAGCAAACTATTACGAGAAATTTGGAGCTAAATACATAGAAAACTTATCCAATGGAGAAAAATTGTATTGTATAGACATAGTATAAGTGGTAAAATAATACAAAATTTAAGAGAGGAGAGAAAAATATGGATTTAACTTTAAATGTTGAAGATTACATTTTAAATGTAAGAGCTTGTGTAATGATTGTGCATAACAACAAAATTTTAACACATAAAAATGTAAATAAGGACCATTATTCACTACCTGGAGGAAGAGTAGAAATAGGAGAAAGTTCAGAAAAAACAGTAAAAAGAGAAATTAAAGAGAAACTAGGAAAAGAAATTCAAATTGAAGAGTATATAGCAACAGTAGAAAACTTTTTTATATTAGACGGAAAAAAATATCACGAAATCTTATTTATACAAAAAGGAGAATTTGTAGAAGAAGAGGACAAAAATATAGATTATACATTATATAATCAAGAGGGAAAAGACTACTTACAATACGAGTGGATAGATTTAAGTAAAATAGAGAATTACAATATATTACCAAGATGTGTGAAAGAAATCTTATCAGAAAAAAAATTCCCTACGCATAAAATAAATGATGAGTTGGCATAAAAATAGTTAATGCATAAAGAATTTTATATGGTTTAACAGATTGAAAAAATAAGTTATAACATAGATTATAGAATAAGAAATACAAAATAGGCATATACATATACTAAGAGAGGTATGTATATGCTTATTTTAAGTAAAAAAAGAATAATTTTAATAATGTGTATGATATGTGTATCGTTGCACGCATTTTCATTTAAAATTGCAAGTAATACTACAGTAGAAGAAAAAACGGTAGAGACAGTATCTACACCAGTTTCTAACAAAGTAGTTATAGTAGATGCTGGGCACGGCACACCAGACGAGGGAGCAGAAAGCTCCAATGGTACTACAGAAGCAGAATTAAATTTAAAAATTGCATTAAAATTACAAAATTTATTAGAGCAAAGTGGTTGCACTGTTCTATTAACCCGTTCCGATGAAAATGCTATATATGATGCTGAAAGTGACACAATACGAGAGAAAAAAGTATCAGACATACATAATAGGGTAAAGCTGGGAAACGAATCGAGTGCAGACATATTTGTATCAATACATCTAAATAAAATTTCACAGTCACAATATAGTGGATGGCAAACATTTTATAAAACAAACAGCGAAGATAGCAAAAGATTAGCTACGAGCATACAAAATAGTCTAAATGAAACAATGCAAAAAGAAAATAATAGAACTCCTGCAATGTTAAATACAGTATATATAATGAAGTATGTTGAAATACCAATAACAATAGTAGAATGTGGCTTTTTATCAAATCCAGAAGAGGAAAGCTTGCTTCAAACAGATGAGTATCAGGAAAAGTTGGCGTGGGGCATATATAATGGAATAAACGATTACTTTATGCAAACAAACAAGGAAATTGGGGACAGTCCCCAATTTCTATTACGAAAAAGTTCCGTAAACGGAAAAAATTCGTAATGAAAAATTGACTAAATATTTGATTTTGTAGTATGATTATTCTGAAAAACTTCTATGCTGGAAGAAATGGTAATGAATGTTACAGAAATATTTTGCAACATTAAATTTCGGAGGAATGTAGGTAATATGAGCATAACAAAAAAAGATATACAAGAGTATGAAGAAAAATACAAAAAAATTTTATATAAATACATTGAAAATATTATGGCAAGTATGTATGATGCATTGAGCAGTAACAGAAGAATCTCTAAAAGATTAGACTTAAACCTAGATATTGATATGCCCAATATTGGTGTAACAATAAATAATAAAATAAATGAAATTTCACACGAATTCGAAGATGCTGGAATTTCAATGTTTGCTATGCCAAACGAAGAAAATGAATTTGTGGGTTCAAACTTTGTTGGAGATGCTATTTTAGATGATTTATTTGCAAAATTTGGAAAAGGTAGTCAGGCATATACTGATTATGTTTCTAATTTGGAGGAGGCAATAAATAGAAGAAATGAAAGGGCAAAAGCATTAGTAAAAACCAGTCCAATTAAAAAATTCTTCTCGAAAATAAGAAGTTTCTTTGCTCGCAAAAATATAAAAGATTATATGTCGTTCTTGCCAGAAGAAATAGAAAAGATGAGCTCAAATATTACTAAATACAAGAATATAGATGAAGAAATTTGGAGTTATAGTTTAAAAGATAACGTAGCACAGAGTATTATAAATTCAATAACTAGCAAAGGATATGATAAAGAAACAATGCAATATATGCTTGAGGAAGAGGTAATGCCTACAATAAAAAGTTTAGGCCTCGAAAGTATAGAATCACAAATAGAAACAGGTCTAAGTGAATACGAAAATCAGGCGCAAGACTTAAATAATGGGCCTTGGCGATTGACTCAATCACAAAGAATAGATTTACAAATAAAAGCACAAAAACTTGCCGAAAATTTAAGAAATGATAATCGTTTGGACAAAACTGTGGAGCAGGAAAAAGAATACTAAACATTTATAAACTATATATTAGAAAGAGTTATTAAGTACTAATAACTTATATATATAAAATGTCGAAATTTGACATACGAAAAAACTTGCAAAATACAAAAACTTATGGTATAAATTATGTTAATTATATC